>JAQGIF010000243.1 GCA_028291345.1 Rhodospirillales bacterium
GGGCGGATCAGGCGGCGTAAACCACCTCTCCACTGGGCTCCGCCGTCGGCGCCAGAACCTTTCCCGCGGCGCTGCGCATTCCCAGCAGGATCATCGCCGCCACGGTGATCAGGCCGGAGTGCATCAGCCAGAAGGCGGTTCCCGGCATACGCTCCAGCAGCCCGCCGAGCCAGCCGACCAGCATGTTGCCGATGAACAAATGCAGGTAGAACACGCCGATCATCATGCCCCGCAGCGCCTTGGGCGCGGCACGTGAGAACAGAGCGAGCCCGACCGGGAAGAAATTGGCAAAGCCGAAATCGTTGATGAGCTCGAACGCCACCGCCCAGCCGAGCCCCACCTTCTGGCCGGTCGCCGCCACGAGGGCCGCAGCTGCTGCCAGGGTCAGCGGGGCCAGCGCGGCGATGCCAACGCCGATGGTCAGCTTGGTGATCTCGTCCGGCTCGGTCCAACGCTTGGCCCACCAGCGCCAGAACATGACCGTGAGGACGATCGTCGCCGCGCTGATGATCGAGCTGAAGGACAATATCCAGGTGATCGGCATCGTCTTGCCGAAGAACACCAGCTGGTAATTCGCCTCACCCCAGACGAGATAGGCGTTGAATATCTCCGAATTGCCGACCGAACCCAGCGCCAGGACCGGGACGATGAGCGCGAGCACCAGGACGGTCCGCCCTTCGCCGGCCGCCAGCGGCGCACGCGCTATCCTTGCCTTTCCCCGCAGGATGGGCGCTTCGGGCGGCAACCAGGCCCGGCCGCTCAGATAGACGGCCAGGCCGATCAGCATACCGACGCCGGCCGCGCCGAAGCCCCAATGCCAGCCGTAAACCTGCCCCAAGGTCCCGCACACCAGCGGGGAGACGATCACCGCCAGCTGAATTCCCAGCATATAGATCTGATAGGCATCTGCGCGGCGCGGATCGTCCGCCGCGTACAGCTCGCCCACCTGCGTCGCGATATTGCCCTTGAAGCAGCCGATGCCGATCAGCAGGCACAGCAGTGCCAACAGAAAGCTCGCCTCGAACGCCATCAGAAAATGGCCCGCCGCCATCAGGACCGCCCCGGCGATCACCGCCCGGGTGCGGCCGATGAAGCGGTCGGCGAGCAATCCGCCAGCGATCGGAGTCAGATAGACCAGCCCGGCATAAAGTCCGAAAATGACGGAGGCCAGCGCCTGCGGCGACAGCGGGCCATAGGCGCTCTCGATGACCGCGCGGAACGGCCCGAAGCCGGCGACATGCTCGATATGGCCGGGTAGGAGCAGGTAATGCGTCATGTACAGCACCAGCAGCGCCTGCATGCCGTAATAGGAAAAGCGCTCCCACACTTCGGAAAAGCTCAACCAGGCGAGACCGCGTGGGTGCCCGAGAAATGCTTTATCGGCATACCGAGTCGCGTCGGCCATGCGTTCCGCCATCAATGCACCCCGTCCCGCGATGGTGTTATCCGCTATGCTCCGGATGAGCCGCCGTGCCGGTCCGCGACCCGGCACGAAAAGCACATCTAATTTTCTGAACTGCGCCCTTATTTCGGGGAATTATAAGAGCAAATGTCGGTGCCGGCCACCACGGACTGCCGGGAGTTGTGGGTCGATTTTCAAAGATCATCGAGCCGGGCAGGGTTCACCCGACCGGCCACCAAATCCATCGGATTACCCCGGATAATCGGTTGCTCGATCACGGCGCTTCGGGTGAAACTTCGCTGTGCATAGCATTGAACGACTGCATCCGTTCAAGCACAGCCCGCTTCCTAACTTCCAGTAGGGAGCGGGCTTTTATTGCCGGTAGGGAGCGCTCGAAAGGCTTCCAACCTGTTGCCCGCCCTTCATGCGATCAAGGGGCACTCTATTGAAGCTCTTGCGAGCCGATGAATCGAAAGGACGGTGGTCAGCCGATTCAGCGGCCACATCGTCTCAGACCCGCAACTCGGTTGATGGAGTTATGCCATGATCGGTCTTTCAAATAAGCTCGTTTGCGCGATCGCAGCCGTATGCGATGTGGCGACCAATGTTAGCGATTTCCCGGTGCGAAGCAGTGAGATCAATGGCCGCCAAGGCATTTCGCCCCGTTATCTTGAGGCCGCACTTCAAGAATTGGTCAAGGCCGGCATTTTAGCTGGAATACGCGGCCGGCAAGGGGGGTATCGCCTTATGCGAGATCCGAAAGACATTTCGCTCGCGCAGATCGCCGCGGCTGTAGCAAGCACATATACCGGCGTAGATCCGCGCGACATTAATCCCAGCTCACCTCTTGGTCAGGAAGTTGTTCGACCGCTGTTCCATGATCTCGCCGCGAAGTGGATGAAGAACCTCGACAAAATTAGCATCGAGCAGCTGTGTGCGCAGGCCCGTGAACCTAATGCGAGGCGGGCGGTTAGAGCCGCCGTCAGGCCACGGGGCTCACGCGAGAAAAGCAGATACGCCCGCGGAGCTTCCCCCGCGTAAATACCAGTTTGCGATCGCGTCCCGCTTGCCAAGGGTTTGTGCCGCGAATAACAATTGACGGATGAATGAAACCGGGAAGCGCCATACCGGCGGCTGTCTTTGCGGCGCATTGCGGTATGAAGCCGACGGCGACCCATCGTTGGCCGGTTACTGTTGCTGCGCTGATTGCCGCAAGGCGTCCGGCTCGGGATTAATCCCTTTCATGGGGTTTGAGAGCAGCGCGGTGCGCTTCAGCGGTCAAACGCGGCAATTCATATCGAAAGCTGCGCGCGGGGGAAACGCCGTGCGCAATTTCTGTGCCGTCTGTGGCGGCCTCGTATTCGGTGGAGAAGTCGGCAAGGACGACAGCTTCACGATCTATGCGGGGTCCCTGGATGATCCGTCGGCTTTCCGTCCGAAGGTGGCAATCTTCACACGCGGCCGGCCAGCCTGGGTCATCCTCCCGCCGGATCTTACGATCTTCGCCGAAATGCCGGGTTGATCCGATCGGTCGAGTACCGGGACCCCGCTGTGAACGCGATCAGATCGGATCCGACGCCATGATCGCTTCGCGTGGAACTTGCCGATGCCCGGCGTAATCGGTGCGCGCCTCCGACGCCACGGGCCCTCCTGTCTCCTGCCGCGATTTTAACGTGCGCAGGCACTCGGCGTAGGTCGAGAGGATCCAGGAGCGGGATGGCCGCTCCCAGTCCTTAGCGGTCCTCTCAGTCACGCCAATGTCTTTCTTTTCCACGTAGCAAATGCGTTCGAACAGGGCATAAGCTACAGCTTCAACGCTGCCGGTTTCGTTTGCCATTGACTGCTCCTCCGTTGCCTTAGCTGAACAACAACCTTCCATTCATATGAGGCCTGGTTTGCGGGCGTTTTAGGGGTTAGCTGACGCTGCCGCATCGCAGGACCAGCGCCACGAGTTCGGGCAGGCGGCTGATCCCGGTTTTTCCCATTGCATTGCGCAAATGCGTGCGTACCGTGAGGATGGTATTCCCCTGATCATTCGCGATCTTCTCGGGGGACTTTCCCTCGGCCAGCGCGATGGCAGTCCTGGCTTCGGCGGCGGTAAGGCCGAGGACCGTACGCAGGCTTGCCCCCGATAGGATCGGCTTTTTATTCCGGTCGACGATAAAAAGCGCGACCGCGCCTTCGGGATGTCTGAAGTCCAGTGCGCTGGCCGGCATGGGAGTGATCATCAGCGACCACGGCATCAGTTCGTCCCGCCGAGGAATCGCCATGATTCCGCCAGCTGCGTTGCCGATTCCTTTGGCAGTTTTCCCCGCTAGGAAGATCGTTCGATAAAGCTCGTCTTCGAGTTCTTGATTCTGGCATCCCAAGCGGCCGTCGCGGTGCAGTATCAGGCCGTCGCACAGATCGAGATCATGTTTTGCCTGCTTGTTGAAATAGAAGGATCGCCCATCGGCATGAAGCAGCACGACCCCGCGGTCTAGATGGTCGAAGGTCTGCTCCATCGCACGGGATGCGAAGGTCAAGTCCGATATTTGCCGGTTGATCTGTCCCGCTCGCCGCAGATGCGGGCTCAATGTCTGCAGAAATGACGCGTGCCGCGCTTGCGCCTCCTCTTCGACTTCGCCGGAGAGCACGCTGAAATTCATATAGCGCAATTTTTCCTTGAAGATCGAAACCGTTATGCCGGTTGCAAGATTTTGCGGCCTCAGCCAATCTTGGTAAAATTCAGATTTAAGAGTAACAGTGCGCGGTACTATTTCATGCACCACCGCGGCGCGTCCAACGTCGAAATAGGCGAAGGCCGCGGTCCATTTGTTGAGTTTGACATAGTAATCGGTATAGCTCGTTGTCCAGTTCTCTTCCCAGCGGGCGGTAACAGGGTGCTGAATTGAGCGTGTACTTGCATCGTGCAGCATCATGACGCTTTTTGCGCCCGGCGCCATATCGCATAGCCGGTTCAGGAACATGGGCCATCGGGTCGGTTCGACGGCTGCGTCATAGATGAGGCCGATGAATTCGGGAAGGTCACGTTCTTGGTCGATCAATTTTCTGTCTCGGCATTGCGGGCATTCGGAGATGGGTCGAGGCAGGGAATCAGCGCAAACATCAAGATTTTAATAAAATACCGTTTAGAAGATTTCTCGAAAATACCAAATTTTGGGGAGGCGCAGTCTTTGAGATGCTACTTAATAATGGAACAAAATTGTTAGAAAATTGTATGGGCAGCATGTCGGAGGGTCAACCGGATATGATTTTCACCTGAATAGGACCGATTTGGCAGGCCTGAAAGTTATGAACGGCTTCCGGTGGGGCGTATCGGACGATTTTTAAGATGTATTAGCCGAGTAATCTGCGTGTGAGCAGCGAATGAACGACTTCGACATAATCGAAAGCATTAAGGCCGAGGCGAAAAGCCTATCAGTCAATCCGAATGCCCTGGCGGCATCGGGCCTCAAGGTGAGCGTTGAGCCATTCGTCGATGAGCCCAGGTTTGGCGAAAATGCATTCCCGAAAGTTGCCGAGAATTGGTACCATGCGATATTACCCCTCCTGGCTAAGACACGGGGGTTCGACGTCGTCGAGATGGTCAGCGGGGGCCCGATGCTCGTCAGGCAACGAGAGGTGGCCCGAGCGGTTGCCTCAGGACGATCCCGAAAACTTGCCACGGCATATCGGTCTCGCTCAACCCGCAAATCTGGACGAAATCGGTGCGCTCCGCTCTAAGTTGCCGGATCGTTGCGCCGGAGGATGGGTTTGTCAGTCGCGGTAAAAATTGGGATTGTCGGTTTCGGCTTGCTGATCGCCACAGCGGCCTACGAGGCTTACACACAGGCGGACCCGCCCGAAGTTGTCGCCGCCCAAGCCGCGGTCAGCCGGGATATTGCGCGGAAACTCGTCGATTCTCTCCCGGCCGATGCGCGCTGGAATCGCGTTTCGATCGATGACGCGAGGTCGGGCAGCTATCGCCTAACCTTGCATTATGCCCCGGGCAAAGCCGGCCCGCCCGAGATCGAGACCGACACGAAAGCGGTCGCTCAGGGCATGCTCTTGCAACTGGCGATGGCGGGACGACACCCCGGCGACGAACGGACGGTCATCGCGGTTTCAGCGCGTCAGGATGAGGCCGGCAGCCTGCTGGGCGCGGCACGATTCGATCCTGCCGCGGATCGAATCGTGTACGAACCGCCGAGCCCGTGAGAAGGGCTCCGCGCCGAAGATTTTAGCTAGGCGTTGGGGGCTTCGGCAACATTCTCAAGGGACATTCGTGTCTGGCACGGCTTAGCCGTCTTGACGCCCGAAATTTCCTTCCCAAATCGAAACTCGCCAAACGTTTTTCGGATCTTGGCAGGGGACGACGGTCGGATCGATCAATCCCGACTGCGGCTACATCGTTCGTTTCAATGATGTGAGATCGCGGGCGCCCTGGGAGCCGTGGCCGGCATGATCGCTTCGATTCTTCCAACCTGTATGTCGACAGGCCGAGAGCGCTCGGCAACGTAATCATGTCGATCGCAAGAGGAGGTTTGAGAATGTGGCCATCACAAGAATTCAACCGCTTCGGATTTGACCCCTTCGCTGATTTCAGGCGTGTGCAGCGTGGGCTGAACCGGGCATTTTCCGATTTCGCCACAAGATCCGCCCAAGGTTTTCCGCCAATCAATCTCTGGATGGGCGAAAACAGCATCTTGGTAGAGGCGGAATTGCCGGGTCTGAACGGCGATGACGTCGATATTACCGTTAACCAGAATGTTCTAACCTTGCGCGGAGAGCGCAAGCCGGTCGGCCCGGAGGATGGGCAGCAGGGCTCCCAGCAGCTGGATGGCGTCTGGCATCGACGGGAACGGACATATGGCAGGTTTTCCCGGGCAATTCAGTTGCCCTTCCGTGTCGATCCGGAAAAGGTCCAGGCGCGCTTTAATCACGGCATCCTTCAGATCGAGCTGGTGCAGGCGGAAACCGATCGGCCCCGAAAAATCTCGGTTAACGCGGAATAGGAAAGGAGGATGAAAATGGAGAACGAAATGCCGCATACCGAACTACAGACAACGGGAAACCCGCTTCCGGCAAGCGGTGACGGCGAGCGTACTAGCACGCGCGAAGTCTTTATCCCGCCTACCGATATCTATGAAACATCGGATAATATCGTCCTGCTGGCAGAGATGCCTGGGGTCGCGCCTGACAGCGTCGACATTACGCTGGAGCGGCGTGTACTGACCATTCGCGGGCGAGCGGTAAAGCAGGAACACGCCAATTTTCGCCAGATCCATCGCGAGTTTGGGGATGGAGACTATGAGCGCGTCTTCGTGCTGTCCGAAGACATCGACCGCGATCGCATCGAGGCCAAATATAAGAATGGCGTGCTGCATCTGGTTTTGCCCAAGGCCGAGATTGCGAAAGAGCGGAAGATCGAGCTGAAGGCGAATTGATCGACCGCGGTTCTGATATCGCAACCTTTTAGCTTGGAAAGGAGGATGGAAATGGCTGTGAGAGATTTGATCCCGTGGGGCCGCTCGCACGCGGTCGCGCGAAATGAGAGCACCCATCCATTCCTGGCGCTGCACCAGGAGATGAATCGGGTTTTCGACGATTTCTGGCGAGAGTTCAGACCGCCCGCCGACGCCTCCGGTTCGTTCGGCTGGCCGCGGATCGAGGTTTCGGAAACCGGCAGCGAGCTGACAGTAGAAGCCGAACTGCCCGGCCTCGATGAAAAAGACGTCGAAGTGCTTCTCAACCAGGGCACGCTGGTCATACGGGGAGAGAAGAAGAGCGTGAGTGAAGATAAGAGCCGGCATTTGAGCGAGCGGTTCTATGGCCGGTTTGAGCGGCAGATTCCGCTGCCGGTGGACGTAGAGGAGGACAAGACAGTGGCCACGTTCAAGAAGGGCGTGCTCAACGTCATCTTGCCCAAATCGCGAGAAGCCACGGAGAAGACTAAGCGGATCGCAATCGCCGCCGAATAGGCAGCAAGCTGCCCGGGGCCGTTACGCGCGGCCCCGGGCAATTTTCAAAAGCTCCTCATCAGAGTCGCGACATACGACTTCGCTTCGGACCAGAGCAGTCGCCGCTCCGGCGGTTCAAGCAATTCCTGCCGTTCAAGCATCGAGAGAGCGGCGTCCATCACGTGTACCCGGTCGTCCCTGGTCATTACGCCTTTGGCCACGAGCAGGACCATCAGGGCTGTAAGGATAGAACTATTGGCTACGGCTGGGCCGAGCACTTCAAAATCTTCGCTGTCCATCTCGTGACTCCAAAAAAGTGGCTAGATTGTGAACATTAGAACCGGCGCGCAGTTCGGCCGGTGGCGGGCTCGGCGCGTTCGGCGTCGGCATCGTCGGGACGCCGGACGATCTGATCGCCCATATTAAGAAGATTCAGGATCAGTCGGGCGGGTTCAAGACCTTCCTGG
>JAQGIF010000244.1 GCA_028291345.1 Rhodospirillales bacterium
CGTATCGGCCATCGGGCGGCTCCTTGCCGTCGTTGATTCGGGAGATTGAGCCCTGCAGAGCAGGACTCACTTGAAGCTGAGATATACCGGCAGACAGAAAAAGCCAACCGATTGCCCTGAAACAGGAAGCCCAGTGCCCGAGATCGGCCGCACCCACCCGGCAACCGCGTTGTCCCACCGGTATAACCGGCTGTTAACACAATCCGATCATGCACAATAACGATAACCATCTTCGGTAAAATCCATAATATCCTTATGCAAGCTGGGTGACTCCCGGGAACCATGGTGATTTCGCATGATCAAAGTTCATGAGTGCATCGCCGAACAACATGCGCCGGCGCCGGCCCTTCTTGGCGGTGCTCATTTGCCTTTAGGAAAGCTTCCCCGTGCTCAGCCTGCTGTCGCGCCCGAAAAGACGCGACGGAAGCATCCATTTTACGTGGCTATCTTTCGCCGCCGCCAGCGTCGCTCAATCCCGCAATCCTGCGATCCTGCTGGCAAAGCTTGCCACGCTGTCGCCGAGGGCAGACAGGGCACCAAGCCGGCGGCGTCGACACCACGCTTCCCAGCGCGCGCCGGCAGTGCTTTGTTGAGAGAAAGTCGGGCGGCATGGGAAAGTAACGCGAATGCAGAGACTGGACGCGGCGCTGGAGGATTACCGCAAGCGGCGGGAGGAATTCGTCTGGCACGTGCCACCCGCCTTCAATTTCGCCCGCGACGTCGTCGACCGCTTCGCCATTGATCCCACGCGTCCGGCGGCGCTCTATCGCGATGCCGCCGGCAATGAGAGCCGCTTCACCTTCGGCCAGATGAGTGGCTGGATTCACCAATTCGCCGGATTGCTGGAAGCGTTGGAGGTGGCGCGCGGCGAGCGGGTCATCGTTCTCCTGCCCCGAATTCCGGAATGGCAGATCGCCACCGTAGGTACCTTGGCATCGGGCGCGGTGGCGGTGCCGACCTCGATGGCTGTACTGAGCCCGCGCGATATCCAGCACCGGGTGAATCACAGCCAGGCCGTCATGGTGGTAGCTACGCCGGACGCCGTTCCGATGCTCGACCAGTTGCGGGGCGAGATGCCGTCGCTGAAGCATTATCTGGTCGTCACCGATGGCAAAGCAGCGCCGCCGGGCTGGATCGACTTCAACCAGGCGCTGGTGGCGGCAAGCCCTTCCCTAGGTCGAGACACACTGACCACCGACCCTGCCCTCGTCTTCTACACCTCGGGCACAACCGGTAAGCCCAAGGCCGTGCTGCACAACCACACCTACACCTATACCGGCACCCGCCAAGCCTCGATCTGGCACGGCATACGCCCGGATGACCGTTTCTGGCCAACGACGGGCTGGGCCAAGGCCGCATTCGGCCCCTGGTCGGTGGGTGCCGAGATCGTCATCGTCAACTGTGCCTTCAATCCGGCCGAGGAGCTGGCATTGCTCGAATCGCTGGCGCCGAACGTGTTCTGCGCCCCGCCGACGCAATATCGGCTGATGGCGAAACATGGGCTGGACGGCATCGAGCTACCAAAATTGCGCCAATGCGTGGCCGCCGGCGAGCCGCTGAACCCAGAGATCATCCGTGCGTGGAAGGCCGCCACCGGCGTCACTATCCGCGACGGCTACGGCCAGAGCGAAGCCGGTCTGCTGATCGCCAACCTGGCCGGCCTGCCTGAGCGTACCGGCTCGATGGGCCTGCCCTTGCCCGGCTATCACATTGCCGTCATCGATGAGGCCGGCGCGGAACTGGAGCCAAACACAGTCGGCGAACTCGCAGTCAAATATCCAGCGCCCGGCCTGTTTATGGAATATTGGAAAAACCCGGAAGCCACTGCCCGATGCAAACGCGGCGACTGGTATCTGACCGGCGACCGCGGCAGCTACGACGAGGAAGGCTTCTATTGGTTCGTCGGCCGCTCCGACGACGTCATCATCTCAGGCAGTTTGCGCATCGGCCCGTTCGAGGTCGAAAGCCTGCTGGTCGAGCACCCCTCGGTCGTCGAGGCGGCAGCAGTCGCCTATCCCGATGACGATCTGGGTCATGTGATCAAGGCGTTCGTCGTGCTTAGGCCCGGCGCGAAGGCCGATGAAGCGCTGATCGCATCGCTGCGTTCGCGGTTCGCCCAAACCGGAGACGAGCATAAGATGCCGGCTCTGTTCGAATTCGTCAGTGACCTGCCGAAGACGCCGACCGGGAAGGTGAAACGGGCGGAACTCCGCGCCCTCGCGTAACTTCCCTCACCTCAGCGCCACTGGAGCAGCGACCTTAATTCCCCGCCGGCTGCCTTACCGGCATCCCAGCCGCACGGTAGATCGCGTCGATCACCGCCATATTCCGAACCCCATCCTCGGCCGAGGTTAGCACCGGCGCACCGCGCAGGCAGGCATCGGTGAAGGCTTCGAGTTGATACAGGTAGGTCGCGCGCTTACCAAGATTCTCTATGCGCTTGCCCTGCCCCGTCTTGACCGTGAGGCGATGCCAAGACTGTGGCATCACCGGATTGATCACCCGCATTTCACCGAGGCTGCCGGTCACGCGGACTGAGATATTCAGCAGCTTCCATGACCACATCGAAACTGAGACCGTGCCGATCGCGCCGGACTTGAAGCGGAGTTGCGCCTCCATCGCGCGATCGACATTCGCGTCGCGCAGCTTGGCTGCAGCGGACACCACCTCGGGGTCGGGGCCGCCGACAAGCCGCGCCATGTGAACCGCGTAGGAGCCAGCATCCATCATCGCGCCGCCTGCCAGGCTGAAATTGTACCGTATGTCGTTAAACAGCGGCAACGGAAAGCACATGGTCGACCGGACGTGCCGGATTTCGCCCAGTTCGCCGCTGGCGACGATGTCGGCCATGCGCTGGGCCAGCGGATGATAGCGATAATGGAAAGCCTCCATCAGCACGCGCCCGGACTCGCCCGCCGCCCGGGCCATCGCCTCGGCCTCTCCGGCGTTGGCGGCGATCGGCTTTTCGCACAGCACATGCTTGCCGGCGTGCACTGCCCGGATCGCCCATTCCCCGTGCAACCCGTTGGGCAGCGGGATATAGACCGCATCGATCTCCGGGTCGGCCAGTAGCGCTGCATAGCTGTCATGGACGCGGGATATGTCGTGTTTGGCAGCGAAGGCGTGCGCCCGCTCGACGTTGCGTGCCGCAACCGCGACGATAGTCGCCTCGGTCGAGGCATTGACGGGCGCGACAATCGCCGCCGGGGTGATTTTCGCGGCGCCGAGCAGACCTATTCGCAGCATCTGTGTCCCCTGACCTAGATCAGATCGCCACGGCGACATCCGCGGCGTCGGCCATGGCGCCCTCGATATAGCCGACACCGTTGCAATCGCCCACCGTATGGACCTTAAAGCCGGCGGCGGTCAGCGAATCGGCCAGGGCCAGGTTGCCGGTCGCGCCTTTGGCGACGATGACATTATCCGCCTCGACGACATGGTTCTGCCCGTCCGCATCGGTGAAGGTGACGCGGTCGTCGCCGATGGCGATGTCGTTCATGCCAGGTAGCAGCACCACGCCGAGATCGCGCGCCTCGGACAGCGCCCGCCAGCGGCGGACGATATGCAGGCCGGCGCCCAGGCGCGGCGCCTCGTCCACCACGGTCACCTTGCGGCCGCGTTCGGCCAGGAACTCGGCGAGTTCGACGCCGACCAACTCGCCGCCGATGATAACGATCTTGTCGCCCAATGGCATCCAGGCTTTGGTCGCCTCGCGTATCAGTTCGGGGCTGCGGGTGACGCCGGTCAGCGATCCGGCCTTCGCGGCGATGCGCGTCGTCCAGCTCGTCTTGCCCTTCAGCGTGTCGAGATTTTCGCCCAGAACCAGCCGACGCATGTCGTCGCCGCTGAACACGTTGGCGCGGTCGCCGCCGGGAATCGGTGGCATAGTGCGGATCGCGCCGGTGGCAACGACAATTTCGTCAGGATCAAGCACCTTCAGCAATTCCGGCGTCGCCGAGGTCTTCAACCGCACATCGATAGACAGGGCTGCAACCTGACGCTTCAGCCAGTTCAAGATGCGCTCGTTCGGGGCATAGGCGATGGAGGCGAATTGGATCGTGCCACCGAGCCGGTCGGACTGCTCCAGCAGAGTCACCTTGTGACCCTTCAGCGCCAGCCGGCGCGCGCTTTCCATCCCACCAGGACCGCCACCGATGACCACGACATGCTTGCGCCCCACTGCCGGCTCAATCGCCCGCTCACGTTCGAACGCTGTTTCAGGATTGACCGCGCATTTGACGTTCTTGCTGAAATAGATCTGGCTGACGCAGGCATAGCAATAGATGCAGGGCCGCACGTCTTGGGGCTTGCCCGCCTTCAGCTTGTTGGGCAGGTCGGGATCGGCGAGCAGCTTGCGGCCCATCGCGACGAAATCGAACTTGCCTTCGCCGATATATTTGTCGGCGGCCTCGGGCTCGATCCGGCCCGAGGTGATGACAGGAACATCGAGCACCGATTTGATTGCGATCGCGCCCGGTATCATCAGTTCCGGCTCGTGTGGGATGTTGGAGCCGGAGTGGTATTTCCCTTGGCTCTGATCGGCATAGGACGAAGCGGTGATGGCATCGACACCGGCACTTTGCAGCAGCTTGGCCAGGCCCTTGGCCTCTTCCAAGGTGATACCGCCTTCCTTGCCGAACTCTTCCTCGTCGATCTTGCACCATACAGGATAGTCTTGTCCGACCTGCGAACGCACAGCCTTGACCGCGTCGATCAGCAAGCGCGCGCGGTTCTCCAGTGGGCCGCCATATTCGTCAGTGCGGCGGTTGCTGGCGGGCGAGATGAAAGACGAGAAGATATAGCCGTGGCCGCCATGGAGTTCGACTCCATCGGCGCCGGCTTCCTTGGCGCGCGCAGCAGCATCGGCGAACATCTGGATCAAATGCTCAGCGTCCTGCGCGGTCATGACTTTGAAGCTGACCTCCTTCACATTGGCGAAGTCGGCCTGGGCAATTTCCTCCAGCAAGAAGCCATCCATGACGTCCCCCGGCTTAGGCGGCAGGGGTACCGAGGGACACCAGACCGGCCTGCCCTCCTTCATGTCGGTCATTGCGACCAGCCCGCCGAAATGAAGCTGCAGCGCCAGCTTCGCACCATGCTCATGCACCACGTCGGCGACGCCCTTGATGCTGGGAATATGCCGGTCGCCCGATAGAGCGACCTGCCACTGGCAGTTCGAACCGACTGGATAGCCGACCGAGACCGACCCTACGGTCAGCATGGCCGCCCCACCCTTCGCGCGCGCCGCGTAATAGGCCCGCGTGCGCGCGCCGCACATGCCATCTTCTTCGGCGAGGTTGTCGCCCATCGCCGTCATGAAAATGCGGTTCTTGAGCGCCATCGAGCCGATTCGGCCCGGCTGCATCAAATGCGGAAAACTGCTGGACACTCCAAACTCCTCCTCAACTCTGATTCGCCGGTCTTATGCGCCTTCATCTCTGAAGAGGCGTACCCTACCCGACGGCACTTAGGCCAGCTCAAACGAGGGCTTCAGGGCTCGGACATTGAGTGTTCGAGTCGTGAGTAGCGCGGACCGCCGCATCGATCAGGTCCAGATCGTCCTCGATACCGAAGTCGCGCGGATGCGAATAGCCGAACGCGCAACAAGACATAGATATGCTGTCCAAGGTCCCCGCTGGCGAAGAATCCATCCTTGGAAAAGCCGGGCTTGACCGCCACGCAGCTCGGCGGCTGGCCCCATCATTGGTCGAGAAAGCGGCGCCAGGAGGGTGTCGAGCGTGGTGCTGGGTGACCAGGCGACCCACTCTTCCGGCAGGATGCGGCCGCCATCGGGCGCGACCCCGTCATTCAGATAGAGCCCACATTCAGATAGAGGCCAACAGGCGGGCATAATCGCGCGCCGGCGCGTAGGCCTAGGACGAGCCGACGAAGGTGCCCGCCCCGTCGAA
>JAQGIF010000246.1 GCA_028291345.1 Rhodospirillales bacterium
CCCGTTTAGCCCGCCCCGCGATCGCGCGGCGGCGGAGGCAAAATTGCGGGAGATCGTGCAGGCGTTTCGCAGCGCGACCGGCCGCGCGCCACATTCTTAATTTGGATGTGGCAACTTGTGCAAATTAACCGAAATTACGGTGATAGTTTCTCACTGGGCTGGCCCCCCAATGCGATGGCTCCAGCAGTTGGCGGGTTTGCGTGTCTATTAAGACTTGCTCCGCGGCGTTTACGTAGACAACCTGCCAGGTGCCATGAACTATGATCTTCCTGCGGGTCGGACGCTCACGAACGAGGCCCGTGTCGTGACGATCGTCTTGGCCTATGCGGAAGCACGGCAGCTATTTCACACACGCAATCCTTTTGCTTCTGGTGGTGTTCACGACGACCCGGCCACCAGCGCTGCGACAGAGGCCTTCGCCGGTTATCTCCGAGACCTTAACTGGCCCGACGGGGGCGCCATTAACATCGTGCAGGGCGAGGACATGGGAATGCGCTCGTGCCTCCGCCAAAAATCCCGCCCACCCTTGGCGCGACGGTCCGTGTGTCTGGCACCGCGCGTCCCAATGCAGCCGGAACCAAGTCCAGCTTAGGTAGAGTTAGGTTCAAGCCGAAAGATATCCATATTGAGGTGGCCGGGGAGCCTGACCGGGCTGGTCGATCTGGACCGATGCCTTTGTCGCCAAGCTGAAGGGGGCCCGCTATTGGGCATGCACGGCTATGACAATGCCAACCCACATATGGGGGCGCTGTTCGTCTCCAACGGCCCGGCTTTCCGACGAGGCGCCGTCCATCCGGCATTCGACAATGTCGATGTCTATCCCATGCTGGCGCATCTGCTGGGCATCACGCCGGAAAAGAACGACGAAAACTTTCCCGATGTCGCCGACATGCTGAAGCCCGGTATTTAAGATGGCGGTCAGCGTTCGAGGATCAACGTGTCGCCCTTCATCTCGATCCGGCCCAAGGTCGACAGATAGCTCATGCCCAGGAGCGACTGGTCGAGGTCGCCCTCATTGACCCAGGCCGGCACGGCCCCCGCGCTCAACGGACCGATCTGGATCGAGTCCAATGTTACAGGCGCGGCCCGGACCATACCGTTCGCGGTCGAGAACAGGCCGGTATAGCGCAAATCCTTGGGGTCGAGGCCGAGGCGGCCGGCATCCCGCTGTGATAGGGCGATACCGCTGGCCCCGGTATCCATCAGGAAATGGACCTGGACGCCATTGACGGTCGCATCGATGGCGAACTGTCCGTTATCGTCCACCGTGAAGCGCATCATGCCAGGCGCGATCTCGGTACCATGGCTAGGCACGATCGCTCCCAATACGCGGCCGAGGATGCCGTTCAGATCATCGCTATAGGAATAGCCCACGACCAGCACGGTCCCGAAAGCGAGAATGACTGCCAGTTGCCGGGCCATCGGCCCGAGCGGGCGGGTCGATGCCGACAGCCGCGCCACCATCAGCAAGAGGATGATCGCCAGCGGGATACCCCGGGCGACATCCCAGCCATCAAGCGCACCCGGAGACGCCGACGCCGCAATGGCGATGACGGCACCGACGATGCCGGCGATCAGAAGCAGCCGAGGACCCGACAGCCGAGGGCCGCTTTTTCGCGGCGGTCTCTCCAATCGCGCCCTCGCCCCGTTTCCGCCAGTTAGGCCGCGGCCTTCAGCATGTTGCGGAGGACATACTGCAGGATGCCGCCATTCTTGTAGTAATCGATCTCGTCCAGCGTATCGATGCGACAGGTCAGCGGCACGACCTCCACCTTGCCGTCGGCACGGTGGATGGTCAGCGCGATGTCCATGCGCGGCTTCAGCGTATCGGCAAAGCCCAGCAGGTCGAATTTCTCCGAACCGTCGAGGGCAAGCGTCTTGCGATCGGTGCCTTCCTTGAACTGCAGCGCAAGGATGCCCATCCCGACCAGGTTCGAGCGATGGATACGCTCGAAGCTTTCGGCGATGACAGCGGAAACGCCCAGCAGCTTCGTGCCTTTGGCGGCCCAATCACGGCTGGAGCCGGTGCCGTATTCCTTGCCGGCGACGATGATCAGCGGCGTGCCGTCGGCAATATATTTCATTGCTGCGTCATAGATCGGCATCAGCGTGCCGTCGGGCATGTGGCGGGTGACGCCACCCTCGGTGCCGGGCGCCATCTCATTCTTGATGCGTGTGTTGGCGAACGTGCCGCGCATCATGACTTCGTGATTGCCGCGACGCGAACCGTAGGAGTTGAACTCCTCCGGCCGGACCTGATGCTCCAGCAGATATTCGCCGGCCGGGCCGGACTTCTTGATGTTGCCGGCGGGCGAGATGTGATCGGTCGTGATGCTGTCGCCCAGCAGGGCTAGCAGGCGGGCCTGCTTGACGTCGGTGATCGGGGTCGGATCCGGTGTCATGGTCGAGAAGAACGGCGGCTCCTGCACATAGGTCGAGCCGGCATCCCATTTGTAGGTCTGGCCCTCGGCGAATTTCACGTTCTGCCACTGCTTCGGCCCGAGGAACACGTCGCTGTAGCGGCTGATGAACATCTCGCGCGAGACCGACCGGGCGACCGTGTCGGAGACTTCTTGATTGGTCGGCCAAATGTCGCGCAGATAGACCGGCTGACCGTCGCTGCCGATACCCAGCGGGTCCTTGGTGATGTCGATCATCATCGAGCCGGCGATCGCATAGGCGACGACCAGCGGTGGGGATGCGAGATAGTTGGCGCGGACATCCTGGTGGATGCGGGCCTCGAAATTGCGGTTGCCGGACAAGACGGCGCCAGCCACCAGGTTATTCTCAGTGATCGCCGCGCCGATGGCGTCGGGCAGCGGGCCGGTATTGCCGATGCAGGTGGTGCAGCCATAACCGACGAGGTTGAAGCCCAGCGCGTCCAGATCACCCTGGAGGCCGGCCGCCTTGTAATAGTCGGTCACGACCTGGCTGCCGGGGGCCAGCGAGGTTTTGACCCACGGCTTTACCTTCAGGCCCTTTTTCACGGCATTGCGCGCGACCAGGCCGGCCGCCAACATCACCGATGGGTTAGAAGTGTTGGTGCAGCTGGTGATCGCGGCCACAACGATGTCGCCATGGCCCAACGTATAGTCGGTGCCGGCAACGGGAACGCGCTTGGTCACCTCCCCGGCTGGAACGCCGAACTTGCCGAGTTCATCCACGAACGCCTTAGCCGCGCCGGAGAGGAACACCTTGTCCTGCGGACGGCGCGGGCCGGCCAGCGAGGGCTCGACATCGCCGAGTTCGAGCGAAAGCGAATCGGTGAAGACCGGATCCAGCGTGCTGTCGTCGCGCCACATACCCTGGGCCTTGGCATAGGCCTCGACCAGCTTGATGCGCTCGGCATCGCGGCCGGTCAGGGTCAGGAAGCGGATGGTTTCCTTGTCGATCGGGAAGAAGCCGCAGGTCGCGCCATATTCCGGCGCCATGTTGGCCAAGGTCGCGCGGTCCGCCAGGGCCAGCGCGCTGACGCCCGGGCCGTAGAACTCGACGAACTTGTTGACCACGCCCTTCTTGCGCAGCATCTGAGTCACGGTCAGGACGAGATCGGTGGCGGTGGTGCCTTCCTTCAGCTTGCCCGACAGCCTGAAGCCGATGACTTCAGGGATCAGCATCGACACCGGCTGGCCCAGCATGGCGGCCTCGGCTTCGATTCCGCCGACACCCCAGCCCAGAACCGCCAAGCCGTTCACCATGGTGGTGTGGCTGTCGGTGCCGACCAGCGTGTCGGGATAGGCGATTTGGCGGCCAGATTCCTTGCCGACCCATACGGTCTGGGCGAGATATTCGAGATTGACTTGATGGCAGATGCCGGTGCCCGGCGGGACGACGCGGAAATTGTCGAAGGCGGTTTGGCCCCAGCGCAGGAAGGCATAGCGCTCGCCATTCCGTTCGAACTCGCGCTCGACATTCTCGTCGAACGCCTTGGTCGTGCCCGAGTAGTCAACCATCACAGAATGATCGATGACCAGATCGACAGTCGAGAGCGGGTTGATGCGGGCCGGGTCGCTGCCCAGCCGTTCGATCGCCTTGCGCATGGCGGCGAGATCGGCGACAGCCGGAACGCCGGTGAAGTCCTGCATCAGCACGCGCGCCGGGCGGTAGGCGATCTCACGGTCGCTGCTGCGGGTCTTCTGCCACTCGGCCACCGCCTTCACGTCGTCGACCGTAACCGTGCGGCCATCTTCGTAACGGAGCAGGTTCTCCAGCAGCACTTTCAGCGAGAAGGGCAGGCGCGACACGTCGCCAATATCGGCCTGCGCGGCCTCAAGGCTGAAATAGTCATATTGGTTGCCGTCGACGGTGAGCGTGCGGCGGGTTTTCAGCGTGTCTTTTCCGGTGATGCTCACGGGGTGGGTGCCTTTATCGCAGATGGCCGCGGAATGGCCGTGTCGTTCAAATGGGATGCGGTGATCTAACCTAGTTTGACAAGGCGATCAAACATGGCTTTGTAGGTTCAAGAGAGGACATGATGTCGCCTGTCGCCGGAAACCGCCCATTGACCCTATCCCGCCGGCTGCGATCGCCCCGTGCCGGGCGAATTTGGTCTGGGAGGAGGTTTCGACTTGCAGAGATTACTGCACGCGGCAGCCTTTGCCGCACTGTCGCTCGTTGCCAGTTGCGCCACTCAACACAGACAACCGCCAGTGGTAGTTGATACATTTATCGTCCATATGACCGAGACGCCGATGCCATCCCAAAGCGTTCACAAACTGAGCCCCACCAAAGAAAGGGCATTACTGGCCCCTTACCGCATAAAGATCGACGCGCTGGATGCGCAGATCGTGACCCTGCTGGGCGCGCGATTCGACGTCGTACGCGATGTCGCCGCGTTGAAGGCCGAGCATGGCATTCACCCGATCCTGCCGGATCGCATCGAAGAGGTCGTGCAGCACGCACGTGCCAAGGCCCAAAAATCGGGTGTCGATCCGAAGCTGATCGAACAAATCTATCGCATCCTGATCGATGCAGCCTGCCAATTGGAAACCGATTACAGTCACGCGCAAGAGACGAAGACTCAGTGACGCCAGTCGCGGCTCAGGGTTTCGCCGGACTGCGCCTGTCGTGTCGGCGCAGCGAACGGATGGTTTTCACCGGGCTGGATTTCACGGTCGCGGCCGGCGGTGCGTTGCTCCTGACGGGTCCGAACGGCAGCGGAAAATCGAGCCTGTTGCGGCTGATGGCCGGACTGATCAAGCCCTATAGCGGCCGGCTGGACTATAACGGGACATGGCTGGCCGACGATCCGGCGCGCCACCGCGAGATCGTCGCTTATCTGGGGCACCAAGACGCGGTGAAGCCGATGCTGACAGTCGGCGAAAGCACCCAGTTTTGGGCGGGACTGCGTGGGCGGCAGGACAAGGCCGAGGCCGCAATGGCGGCAATGGGCCTGACCGAATTGTCCGATCTGGCGGGGCGGTTCCTGTCGTCCGGCCAGCGTCGCCGCACTGCACTGGCGCGGGTCATCGCGGGCGGCGCACCGGTCTGGCTGCTGGACGAGCCCACGGTCGGGCTGGACGTCAAATCGATCGCGGCGCTGGAGAGTGCATTGGCGGTTCATTGCGCGGATGGCGGGATCGTGATCGCCGCTACCCACGCTCCGATCGCGTTACCGGGCGCGGTCAGCCTGAATCTCGCCGATTTCGCACCGTCGGGATTCGCGAACGAGGTGGAAGCGGCATGAGCGCTGCGTTTCGCCTGTTCCGGCACGATCTCAAGCTGCAATTGCGGCAGGGGAGCGACCTGATCGCGCCGGTCGCCTTCTTCGTCCTGGCAACCTTGCTGGTGCCGCTGGGCGTTGGGCCGGAGCCCAACCTGCTGACGCGGCTGGCGCCTGGCATGATCTGGGTGACCGCCCTGCTGGCGACATTGCTGGCGCTGGACCGGCTGTTCCAGCGCGATTTCGAGGATGGCACGCTGGATCTTCTGGCGCTCTCGCCGATGCCGCTGGAAATGACAGTGCTGACCAAGGTCGCGGCCCACTGGGTGACCACGGGCCTGCCTTTGCTGATGGCAGCACCCGTCCTGGGCCTGATGCTGCGCCTGGACCCCGCCACGTACGTCACGATGGAGGTCAGTCTTCTTCTGGGCACGCCGGTTCTCAGCATGATCGGCGCGTTCGGCGCGGCGGTGACCTTAGGCGCGCGCCGGGGCGGGGCGCTGTTAGCGCTCTTGGTTTTGCCGCTTTATGTCCCCATACTGATTTTCGCAACGAGCGCGATAGGCGCCGCAGGGGAAGGACTGTCCGCACGGCCGCATCTATTGCTGCTGGCGAGTTTCTTCGTAGCGGGGCTTGTGCTCGTCCCGTTTGCCGCCGCCGCCGCGTTGAGGAACGCCCTAGAGTAGAGATGCAACTTTAATGACCACCGCCCGCATCCCGCTGCTGCATCGTTATGCCAACCCGGCTGTGTTCGGACGGCTCGCCTCCCAGGTTTTGCCCTGGACCACGGGCGCCGCGATCCTGCTCCTGGCTCTTGGGCTCTATTTCGCCCTGTTCTCCTCACCGCCCGACTATCAACAGGGCAATTCGGTCCGGATCATGTATGTGCATGTTCCCGCCGCGATCATGTCGGAAGTCGTCTATGGGATGATGGCCGCCGCCGCCGCTGCTGGAATCATCTGGAAACATGCCTTGGCCGATCTGTTCGTGAAGGCCGCTGCGCCGCTGGGCGCCGCCTTTACCTTCATCTGCCTGGTGGCCGGCTCGCTGTGGGGTAAGCCGATGTGGGGCGCATGGTGGGTATGGGACGCACGCCTGACATCGGAGCTGATCCTGTTCTTCCTCTATCTGGGCTATCTCGCGCTGGTCGATGCCTTCGACGACCCGCAACGTGGATTGAAGGCCGGGGCGATTCTGGTTCTGGTGGGCGTTGTCGACCTCCCAATTATCAAATTCTCCGTCGATTGGTGGAACACGCTGCACCAGCCGGCCAGCCTGATGACCATGGCGGGGCCAAAGGTCGATCCGAGCATGCTGTTGCCGCTGATCCTAATGATCGGCGGCTTTACCGCCTTTTTTATCACGGTGGTGATGTTGCGCCTGGAAAGCGAGCTGTTAGCCCGCCGTATCCGGGCCTGGCGTACCGCGGCCGGGGACGAATAAACCCGCGGTTCATATCGTCAGTCTGTCGCCACTATCGGTATCGCACCGGATTGTTTGCTGGCCCACGGCGGATTAGGTAGTTAGACAATAGAGAAACGTATGGATGACCTAATGACCTTCCTCGCCATGGGTGGCTATGGCGTCTATGTCTGGCCCGCATACGGCCTGACGGCGCTTGCCTTTGTGGGAATGCTGGGTTGGACCGTCGTGACCCTGAAAGCGCGTCGCCGCGAGGAACAGGGCTTGGCTGCGGCCGGACGGATCCGGCGCGGCCGGCGCGAGGCCGAATCATGACGAGGTCTCGAACATGACAAGACGGGGCAAGCGCCGGCTGCAGGCGCTCACATTGGGCATGCTGGGCCTGGGTGTCGCCACGGCGCTGGCGCTGACCGCGTTTCGCGACAACATCGTCTTTTTCTATAGCCCGAGCGACGTCATCGCCGACCACATCAATCCGGGCCGCTCCATCCGCCTGGGCGGGATGGTCGAGAAGGACAGCGTCAAGCGCCAGGGCGACGTGACGGAGTTCCGGGTCACCGACACATCCAGGACTATCGGCGTCACCTATCGCGGCCAGCTTCCGGACCTGTTTCGCGAGGGGCAAGGCGTGGTCACCGAGGGCACGCTATCGCCCGACGGCAATTTCATCGCCCGCGAAGTTCTGGCCAAGCACGACGAGAAATATATGCCGCCGGAGGTTGCGAGTGCTCTGAAGCGCGCCGGCGAGCAAACCCATGCCACGAGCACGTTGGTGGAAAAGCCATGATCCCAGAACTCGGCCAATTCGCACTGGTGCTGGCCGCGCTGGTCGCGCTGGCGCAATCGACCGTCCCGTTGATCGGCGCGGCGCGCGGCAACAGCCGGTGGATGGCGCTGGGCGCATCCGCCTCCATCGCCCAATGCGCCCTGATCATGCTGGCCTTCATCGTTCTGGCCTATGAGCACATCGTCTCGGACTTCACAGTCGAGAACGTCGTCCAGAACAGTTTCGCCGCCATGCCGCTGCTCTATAAGATCACCGGCGTTTGGGGCAACCACGAAGGCTCCATGTTGCTGTGGGTCATGATCCTGTCGCTGTACGGGATGCTGATCGCGGTGTTCGGCAATAATCTGCCGCGCGGGCTGAAGGCCCGGGTTCTGGCGGTGCAGGGTATGATCGGCCTGGGCTTCCTGGGCTTTATTCTCGGCACCTCGGACCCGTTCGCCCGCATCGCCAATCCCCCGATCGACGGCCAGGGGCTGAACCCGCTGCTGCAGGACCCCGGCCTAGCCTTCCATCCGCCCTTCCTCTACCTGGGCTATGTGGGATTTTCGGTCGCCTTCTCATTCGCCGTCGCCGCGCTGATCGAGGGCAGGGTCGACCCCGCCTGGGCGCGCTGGGTGCGCCCCTGGACTCTGGCGGCATGGTCGGCCTTGACCTTGGGCGTCGCGATGGGTTCCTGGTGGGCCTATTACACGCTGGGCTGGGGCGGCTGGTGGGGCTGGGACCCCGTCGAGAACGCGTCCTTGATGCCATGGCTGGCCGGTACTGCGCTGCTGCACTCCGCCATCGTGGTCGAGAAACGCGACGCACTGAAAAGCTGGACTATTCTGCTGTCGATTTTGACTTTCAGCCTGTCGCTGATCGGCACGTTCCTGGTTCGCTCGGGCCTCACGACCAGCGTTCACTCCTTCGCCCTGGACCCGGCGCGCGGCATTTTCGTGCTGGGTCTGCTGGTCGCCGCGACCGGCGGGGCGCTGACGCTGTATGCAATCCGGGCCCCTACGCTGAAAATGGGCGGGTTGTTCCAGCCGATCAGCCGTGAGGGCGGGCTGGTGCTTAACAACCTGCTATTGACGACGATGTGCGCGACGGTATTCATCGGCACGTTGTATCCGATGTTCCTGAACGCGCTGACCGGCAAGACCGTCTCGGTCGGACCGCCTTTCTTCAACGCCACCTTCCTGCCACTGGCGATCCCGCTGGTCGCCGCACTGGGCGTCGGGGCCATGCTGGCCTGGAAGCGCGGCGATTTGCTGGGTGCACTGGGCCGCCTCAAGTTCGCCGCTTTGGCGGCTCTGATCGTCGCGTTGGCCATATATTACTTCCATAATGGCGGTCCGGTCCTTGCCATTCCGGCATTGATCGGGGCGGTCTGGCTGGTGGGTTCGGCGATCGCCGAAGTCGCGGAGCGGATCAAGCTGTTCACCGTACCGCTGAGCCATAGTTTCGCCCGCGCCGCCGCGCTGCCACGCTCGGCCTGGGGCATGACCCTGGCCCATGCCGGGGTGGGCGTGATGATCGCCGGGATGACCGGCACCGCATTGTGGACCCAGGAACGAATCCAGGCGATGGCACCCGGCGACAGCGTCGAACTGGCCGGCTATCAGGTTCGCCTCAACAGCGTTGGCCCGATCAAGGGGCCGAATTACGACGCCCAGCGGGCTTCGTTCAGCGTCACCGACAAGAGCGGCAAGCTGATCGCGACCCTCACCCCGGAACGGCGTGTCGTTCATCCGCAGGAGCAGGCGGTCACCAATATCGGCATCCGCACCAATTTTTTTGCCGATATCTATGGCGTGATCGGCGAGCCCGATCCTGCCAAGCCGGGATCCTATGTGACGCGGCTTTATCACCACCCGCTAGTCCCGTGGATATGGGTCGGGGCCGTGATCATGGTGCTGGGCGGAATTATGTCGCTGACCGATCGCCGCCTGCGGGTCGGCGCGCCGTCTCGCCGGTCGATGAGCCTGTCCGACGCCGCTCTGACGGCGAAATAACATGCGTAGGCTGATTTTCATCACACCGATTCTGGTGTTCGTCGGGCTCGTCGTCTATTTCGCGACGCCGCTGCTACGCGGGACCGATCCGTCGCTCATCCCGTCGCCGCTGGTCGACAAGCCGATCCCGACCTTCGAACTGCCGCCTTTGCCGGGCTATCAGAAGGGCCTGAGTTCGGCCGACCTGAAGGGCAAGGTCTTGATCGTGAATATTTTCGCATCCTGGTGCGTGCCCTGCCGTGCCGAAGCGCCGGCTTTGATGACCTTGGCACGTGAGCATCACGTGCCAATCTATGGCATCGATCAGAAAGACCCGCCGGAAGACGCGCTGGAATATCTGAAGCAGCTGGGCGACCCCTATGTCGCGATCGGCATGGACAGCGACCGGCACGTCTCGATCGATTGGGGTGCCTATGGCGCGCCGGAAACCTTCATCGTCGATGCCGAGGGCCGCATTCGCTTCAAGCAGGCGGCGCCGATCACCCAAACGGACATTCGGGAAACGATTTTGCCCCTGCTGAAACAGCTGGGTGCGAAATGAGAAGCGCGCTCGCCCTCATATTTGTTGCGCTGAGCCTCGCCGGTTCGGCGATCGCGGTCGAGCCCGACGAGATGTTGAAGGATCCGGCGCAGGAAGCACGCGCCGAAGCCCTCGGCCGGCAATTACGCTGTCCGGTCTGCAAGACCGAATCGATCGAGGAATCGGACGCCGACTTCACCCGAGACCTGCGCCGCGTTGTGCGCGAACAGATTGCCAACGGCAAGACCGACCGGCAGGTGCTCGATTTCATGCATGACCGCTACGGCGACTTCATCCTACTGAGGCCGCCTTTCAAACCTTCGACCTGGGCGCTGTGGCTGGCGCCGCCGGTCCTGCTGGTGCTGGGCGGCATCTTTGCATTCTTCATGACCCGCCGGAGGCCGGCGGCGGTCGAGCCGGCGCCGCTGTCGCCCTCTGAACAAGCGGCGGTCGAGGCGTTGAAATGATCGGATTCTGGATCGTCGCTGCCCTGCTGACGGCCGGTGTCGTCACCCTGCTGGCCCGGCCGCTGATGCGCAAGTCCGCGTCGACCGATCTGGGCGGCGGCACCGATCTTGCCGTCTATCGCGACCAGCTGGCGGAATTGGAGCGCGAGCGCGCCCGCGGCCTGGTCGAGGCCGAGCAGGCCGCATCGATGGAAACCGAGATCGGCCGCCGTATGCTGAACGCCGCGCGGGAGATGCAGCCGGTACAGACCACGGTCGCCCCGTCGCGTGCGCTGACCGGGATCATCGCGGTTCTGTTCCCGATCGCGGGGCTGGCGATCTATTTGATCGTGGGGCAACCGGATCTGGCTGGCATGCCACTCGCCACCCGCGATGTCGCGCAGGGGCAGAACCCGGCGAAGATTTTGGCCGCGGTCGAGGAGATCAGGGGCCGGCTGAAGCCGATCAAGGACGATCTGGACCGGTGGGTCATGGTCGCCGAAGCCTATGAGAAGCTGGGCCGGCCCAAGGAGGCCGTCGCGACGTTCCGCACCGCCCTTCAGATATCGCCCGACGATCCAGGGTTGCGCGCGGCGCTGGGCGAAGCGCTGATCGCCGCCGATGGCGGGGCGGTCGGGGAGGAAGCGAAAAAGCTGTTCCAATCGATCCCTCCCGATTCCGATTCGACACCCGAAGCACGCTATTATCTCGCTCTGGCCGCGGCGCAGGCGGGCGACATGAAGACCGCGCTGCGCGGCTGGCAGTCGCTGCTGGCGGATTCACCGGCCGATGCGAGCTGGATCGGTCCGACCCGCGAGCGAATCGCCAGCGCCGCGCAAGCCATGGGCTTGGATCCTGCAAAGGAAATGCCGGAACCCAAACCAGCCACGCAGAGGGACGACGTTCCGCTGGAAGGCGGCCCCGAGACCGCCGAAGGCCACGCAATCGAGCAGATGGCGCCCGACCAGCAGCAGCAAATGATCGAAGGTATGGTCGCGAAATTGGCGGCCAGGCTGGAAGCCAATCCCGACGATGCTGAGGGCTGGCGCAGGCTGGCGCGCGCCTATGAGGTGATGCATCAGCCAGGGAAGGCCAAGAACGCGTTGGACCGGGCCGCGGCAGCCGAGGCGAAGGTCGCCGGTGCGCCTGCCCCTGCGGCGCCCGCAACCACGGCCCCGGCAGCTTCAGCACCGGAGGGTGGACCCAACAGCGCCGCCGGTCAGGTAATCCAGCAGATGTCGCCGAACGAGCAGGCGGAAATGATTCAGGGCATGGTCACGAAGCTGGCGACCAAGCTTGAGGCCAATCCCAACGACGCCGACGGCTGGCGCAAGTTGGCGCGCGCCTATCAAGTGCTGGGGCAGGCGGACAAGGCCAAGAACGCGCTGGACCGAGCCGCGGCAGCGGACGCGAAGGCGGCGAAACCGTAAGCCGCCGCCTCTGCCGTTTATTTCTTGATTCGATATAACGTCGCGATCTTTCCGGCACGCGCAGGCTCCAACCTGTCGGGCAGCAGGTCATAGCCGCCCAGCGCGTCCCCCGGGTGCATAACCAGGACCCAATCGAATTTCTGCTGCCAGTCCGGCAAATAGGGCGCCCATTTCACCGTCGCGAGATCGAGCTCGGCCAAGCTGCCGACCCAGGGAAGCTCGCCTTCCGGCAGCGAGATCGCGTCATAAGGCGCGATGACCTTGACCGGTTGCTTGGTCGCCGCTGTGAACAGCAAGGGCCAGAACGCCTTATGCTCGATCACCAGTAAGGCCGGCAGATGCATCGTCGAATCGTTGTCACGCATCGCCCGCACGCTGTCGGGGCGGTTGACCATGGCTTGTGGGTCGGCGTTGCGTTCGGCCTGAGTCACCAGCACCCGGTCCCCCGGCCCAACCGGCGAGATCACCTGCCGGAAGTCGGCGATCTGGGCATCGTGGCCGGACCAAACCAGCCCGATGACGACGGTGCGGGCGAGCATCGCGGCGGCGAACGCGGTAACCATCAGCCGTGCAGTGCGCCCGGACCCGACGCGCGGCAAGGTCCCGGCGAACAACAGAAACCCCGCCAGAACCGGCATGCGCTGATCGACCCAGGCCGTCTGCATCAGGAAGAACGGAACGGCGGGATACGCCATCAGCAAGAAGGCGAAAACCGCCGCCAGCGGAGGAGAGATGCGGAGGCGCCGTTCGGATGCGAAGAGGGCGAGCACCGCGATAACCAAGACCAGCGCCCCGGTATCGAGCAGGCGATTATAGGTCAGGAAGGGGCTCATCAGGCCGTAGAGTTTGAGGCCCGGCGGGGAGGCGGCCAGCGCCCAGTAATAATGCCTGATCGCATCGGCTATCCCATTACCATCCGTCGGCGTGTCGCCGCTGATCGGCGCGCGAAGGTAGAATATCGCGGGGATAACGAAGGGTACTGCCAGCAAGACCAACCGCCCGAGCCTTTCGCGCCATCTCTTCTTCCAAAGCCACGCCAGTTCGAGGCTGAGCAGTATCAGCCCGTAGAAGGCGACGGCGATCAGATGGCAGAAGAAGATGACGACCGCCGCGACGATGGCGGTCCCGACCCGCAGGAGTGCCGAACGATCCTGCAACGCCCGCCACAAGGCCGCGCCGAGCAAGGCCAGCCCGACGCCGATCAGGAAATTGAGAAAGCCGGAAAAAAACAGCCGGTTATAGGCGACCAGGCCCGCCGCCAACGGCCAAAAGCTAACCGCGCCAAACAGCGACCGGTGCAGCACGATCACACCAACCAACGGCAGGATCAACGCCAGCCCGACAAAGACCTTACCTGCCAGCATGAGCGGCAGGGCATGCATCAATGCCGGCATGGCGATATCGATGCCGATATTGGGGACGATCCCCCAGCTGGTCGCGTAGATCCGCGCCAGGTCGGCATCACCCGGCAGGCGGGAGAGAATCTCCATCCGCGCGAGATGATTGGGATAATCCAGCAAAGGCGGGATTTCGGTGAGAAAAAGCGGGATCAGCAACACGATGATGAGCGCGACAAAGGCCAGCCACCACAAAGCCGGAAGGGCGCGGCGAACCGGAGGAGCATGCTGCATGTCGATGATCGCGTCTCTCTCATCCGTCCACATCCGGCGTCGCCGGTTCGGGAAACACTCTACCGGCATTTCCTCGCCGGGAAATCGATTTCGGCAGGCTCATAATGACCAGGTGGCAGGGGCGCTTGCCCACATATCGTCAGTGGCCGTACCATCCGGCTTTGCGGACCTCTCGAAAATAGCCCAGTGCGGCATCAGGGATAGTTCAATGGCGGCCGATCTCCGCGAAATCGCGCTTTTCGATTTCATCAGCCATGAGACCATGCACCTCCCGTTCAACGAGGAGTATCTGCGGGTGCTGCGCGCCGCTTTTCCGGCGGACCTTATCGTCTTTCGGGCGCGGGCCGGCCATGTCGCCAATCTGCGACCCCGGGTCGCCGACCTGCCGGATATAGAGTTCGAGGCTTGCGAGCCGTTCACCGTGCCCTTCGGGATGTCCGGCCATAAGCCACTGGTTGGCCGATGGGCGGCCCATGGCTGCCGCAGGATCATGGCGGAAGCAATCGCCGGCCGGCCGCTCAGACTGGCGGTGCTGCTGGGTACCGACGCCAATCTCTATGCGGTCGTCGGCCGCCATTGGCCCGCCATCTCGCCCGCGCCCCTGCACATGATCCTGCATGGGCAGTTGGGGGATGCGATGATCTGGCGGTCGCGTAACCCGATCACCCGCGCCGCCGATTTGGTGTCCCAGGTGCAGCACCCATTGCCGCCATCGGTCAGCCTGGTCGCGTTGGAGCTCGGCGTGAAGGAGGCCATCGCCGCGATAGCGCCGGCAAACCGCGCGATCGTCACCTTGGAGCATCCGATCCTACCATCGGAATGGAGCGACGACCTACCGCCGGCGAACAACGGCGCCCTGAAGATCGCTTTTTTGGGAAATGCGCGGCGCAGCAAAGGCTTCGAGTTTTTCGCCAATCTGGCTCGGGCATCGGATCGCCCAGATCTGTCGTTCGAATCTATCGGCGTTTCGGCTCCGGATACCGACCATCTCGATGTAGCGGTGTTGGCGCGTAAGCCTTCGCGGATATCGATGTCGCGCCATGATTATCTGGATGCGGTCCGCGCCATCGATCTGGTCTGTCTGCCGCTTCACGGCCGGGCGTATGATTTCACCGCCAGCGGCACGGTGGCAGACGCGGTATCGGCATTGAAGCCCCTGGTTGCGTTCCGTAACCGAACCCTGGATGCGATCGTCGAACGGTATGGACCGATCGGTTGGTTGGTCGATAGCGAGACGGAACTGTTCTATCTCGTCAGCACAGTGGATGTCCGCGCCTTCGCCGAGTTACGGCCGCGATGGGTGGCAAACTTGAAGAAAATGCGCGAAGTGCGCCGGCCGGAAGCACTTGCAGCCGGCTATGCCGCGCTCATATCAGACGCGGCAAATTGACGACAAAGTTTAGCCGACCGCCGCTCTGCTTTTCACTGTGGGAATTGCCGCAGCGTCCTTGTCCTGCACCGCCTCGTAAAATGCCCCGGGGGTCATGAAGACGCCGCCGACCTCGTTGGTGAAGAAGGCGAAATAGTCTTCGAGCCAGCCATAGAACTTAGTGAGCTGGGCCTCGTTGCTGACATAGGGAGTGCTGCCCGGCGTCAGCGACGTGCTGTGGAACGCCAGCGTGAAGACCCGGTCGCCATCGGCGAGCAGATGCCTCGTCAACGCCTTTGCCTCTTTGATCGTCACGCCCTCTGGGGTGAGGTTCACCTGATTCACCAAGCCCAGCCTGGCTAAAATGCCGGGCAGATGGAGAAGCCGGCCGATCTGGCCGCTGACGATCCGAAACAATGAACCGCCGTGGCCCGAGAGGGTGCCAATAAAGGCGGTGGTGAAGGGCAGTTCGAGCAGGCGGCGCTTTTTGTCGATCCAGAACGGCCTTGCAGCGCGGAATCCTCTGAAATCGGGGCCGCCATCGACCGAATAGTCACGCGTGGGCACTACACTGAGATCGACCTTATAGCCCTGCTCGATCAGAATCCGGGACGTCGCAGCGCCGATCCCATAGCGTCCCGCTTTATAGGATATCGGCCGGACGCCGAGATTGGCCTCGATCGTCGCCGTCAGCACTCGCAGCTTTTCCGCCTCCATTGTCGGGGGCAGGTTGAACGGATAGCTATTGCGGGCGCAGATTTCTTCCGTGATCGGCGGATTGACCCAGGGGTGGAGATGCGCCCCGATCTCGCACCGACCTGTCGCGGCGATATCGACAAGCGGCCCGTAGCCTTCGGGCTGGCTGGCGATGGCGTAGTCGATCATGTAGATCGGCTTGATCCCGAACTTGTCGAATGTCGCTTGCAGCTTGGCGATCCGCTGCATGCCATGCACCGCGGTGGAGGATGAGGAGTAAGCCGCGTGCCAGTCGAAATTCTCTTCAGTATCGACGACCACGAGGAGGACGGGCTTGCGATGAGGCGGCAGGGCCAATGTTTGTGCGGGGGCGGGCGGCGCAAAACCGGTCGATTTTAGCCCCCCCTTTACGATCGGATCGCCGCGCATCGAACGATAGACATATTTCAGCGGCTTTTTCAGCCCAAGCGATTCCGCGCGCTCGCGCACCCACGGAATGATGACATAGTTCGTTTCCGGCTCAAGCAGATAGGCCAGCGTGCCCAGGGGGTTGCGCCGGAAATAGCGCCAGCGGAACTTCGCATATTCGGCCTTGGTATAGACCTTGGCATTGCCGCCGAGCTTCGCCACCAGGGGCGTGAATCGTGGATAGAGGGCAGTGTTGGTCAGATGCACCTTCATGAAATTGCCGATCAGCAAATCATCGAAGAAGCCCCACGTGATGGTTTCCATGAAGGATTGCCTGGGCGCATAGAAGCGAATGCCCCGCGTTGACGGCTGGCCGGCAGTCGCGAGGTTTAGATCGAACCGACCGGTTTCGCCGCCGACCACCACCTCGATGAAATCTACATATTTGCGGATCAGCTCGAACTTGCGGAAGAAGCGCTCGACAGCTGTCCATTCTTCGGGCTGCAAGGTCGCGTTCCAATCGTCATTGGCGGTATTGTCGCTGATCTGCGACCGGTCGCCGCCCAGATGCTCCGCCACGTTCGCCGTCACTGTGCCGCTGACGAGGTCCACTGTCACGAACGGTTCGATCAATCGGACATTAGGCCGGCTCCAGTGCTTGCGCATGTCGGCCCACGAGATGCGATATTCATTCGCCCAGACCGAATCGGGGCGGACATAGATATGCTGTGACGACGAGCAGCAGAAGTTCTTGACGCCCATGCGGTCGGCGCCGCGCGCCACCGTCCAGATTGCGCCGGGCTTGCGCTCATCCGGAGGTCCCGCGATCGATCGACCGGTTTCATCGACGAAATTGAACATGTCGGCATCGATGGAACACAAGGCAGCGAGATAGGTCTTGTCGTTCGGATGGCGCTTGACCAGGTTGCGCAGGAAGGATTTTTCGCCGGCGATGGGCGAATCGTTCTGGTTGATGACCAAGGCATCGCCCAGCCGTGCGATGAGGATCGCATCCTGGTTGATGTTATCTAGGCACATCACCGAAAGGGTCGGCAATATCTGGAACCATTCGCGGTATTTGAGCACCGTGACCGCGAAGCCTTTGTCAGTCAGGAAGTCCTTGACCTCCGGATGGTAATGATCCGGCAGCAGGAATTTCTTTCCGGCCGGCAGCAGGTCCAGCGATTCATGGTGCATATGGTCGGGGTGACCATGCGAAATCCAGATATAGTCGGAATTGACCACATTCGCGATCTGCTGTTCGGTCAGGGCATGATCGAGCGCCCAGCTGCCGAAATAGCAAGTGCCGACCAGCCACGGATCGGTCGCCAGGACCGGCCGCCCGTCCGCGAACAACTGGAGGGTCGCGTTGCCGAGCGTCTCGAATTTTTCCTGCATTACGCGAATCTCGGCATCAGTGACCGCTCCAGACCACCGTGTGGTCCGATAAGCCTGGGTGACCGATATGTTCGGGACCACCTTTATACATAGCCGTCCGCAGACGCGACCCTGAACAGATTATTGCAATCATCCCGCGATTACAGGTTTTTCGGCGCCCATCCCCAGGCGCGCCAGAAGCTGCGGAATCGCCTTGGCAGCATGATCCTCGGGCCCAGCCGGCCGGCCACATAAGACCCAAAGGCCGAGCAGCGGCCCGATATAAAGAACCCCGCCCAGAGCGATGGCTAGGATAAGTTCGGCGATCCGACCGGGCATGGTGGCGCCGTAAGGCCAGGTTGAGAGAAAGTAGAATACGCCGGCGCTCATGATCGCGGTCGCCATAACAATCCGCCACACAGCCGCGAGCACCCGCCTGACCGACAGGTGGATCATCACCGTCAATTGCCCGAACCAGATCACCGAACCGAAAAAACTGGTGAGCGCGAACATGATTGCGGCCCACAGTACGCCATAGGTAAAACCCGCCCACACAACCAGCACTACCCGGATCACGACCGTTAGGGTCATGATCGCGACGAACCGGCGCTGCCGATCCTTGACGACGTAAAGGTTGTGAGTGAATTCGCTGATCCCCTCGAAGAGGGCATAGAAGGCGCAAACCTGGATGAATACCGCGGCGCCCGCCCATTCGGCGCCCAGCGCCACCTGTTCGATCAGTTTCGCGACGAGCATGATGCCGATCGACAAAGGCGTGATGATCATCAGGGTCAGCGACAATCCATCCACGACATGGCGGCACAGACGGTCCCTGTCGTTCATCACCTTGGCATAGCCGGCATACATTGGTCCCCGGATCGGTGCGGCAACCTCGCTGACCGGCAGGATGCCGATCTGCTCCGCCGTACGAAACAGGCCGACGGAAGCTGCGCCGCCGATCCGGCCAATCAGGATGGTGATGAGATAATTATTGGCCAAGCTGAGTATGTTTGTCGCGAATAGCCATTTTGAGAAACTGAGCAGTTCACCACCCGCCTTGAATGAGATGCCCGGCCGATAGGGATGCATGATGTAGCTGGCGGGAACCTGCACGATCTTGGGCGCGATCGTTCCCAGCACCACCGCCCAGGCATTATGCAGGATCAGCGCAGCGGGGACCACGACGACGAAGCCCGCGACCTTTCCCAGCACATCGTAGACGAAGAGGCGGTCGAATCGCAGGTCCCTTTGGAAATCGATCAACCCGATATTCTCGAAGCCCCAGATTATGGGATAGAGCGCCATCACCCGGGTGATATTGACCAGCCGCGGTTCGCGCATGACCTCGGCGATCCACGGCGCCGATAGGTAGATCAGCCCGCCGATCGCGAAGCCGCGCAACAGGGTCAGCGTCCAGGCCGTGTCATACTGCGCACGGGTCGGCTCCTTCATCTTGACCAGCGCCAAGGCAAAGGACAGATCCGAAACAGCGTTAAGCGCGTCGTAGGCCGTCGAGGCGATCGCCGCCAAGCCGAACGCATCGGGTGCCAGCAGCCGAACTAGGATCAGCGTGCTGATCAGGCCGATGCCCTTGAAGGCCAGCCGCTTCAGCACCATCCAGGCAGCCCCCTTAGCCACCCGCTTGCCCAGCGACTGATCGACGATCGCCTCGGCGATGGCGCTGGGAGGATTGGGTTCGATCGGTTCCACTTGAACGAGCCTGAGATTCGATAGACGCTGACGCGCGAAGCTTAGCCCTTAAGGTCCACGCCCCGATAGTCTGTATACTGCAGGTTTAAGACTTGCCGTTTCGCGCGTGCGAATGCGGGGTGGTGGCTGGCGCATCCACCGACACCGTCGGGCAGGCGGCGCTGACGCGGCGATATTCGTCCGGCGAATCATGCTCTTGATGCGCCGACGCTCGCTCGATCGCCATCGAATCGTATGTCACGGAGAGCATCGCATTGATCTTTTCCTCGATACGCTCCCGGACCATCGAAGAACTATCGTACGATGCGACCGGGACACTGCCGATCGCGTCAGCCATCGCGGTAACGCGGATGCGAAAGATCGGCACATACCGATCGATCAGATTGCGGTCGATCGCAACATGCTCCATTTCGTGTTCCATCGCGACATTCTGCCGGCATGTTCCATGACTTGCATCGACATAGATGCTAGGAGCCGTCGAAAGTTTGACGCTGATGACCGAAGGCCAGATGCAGATGGGGCCCTTCTCAGGCCCGCTGCTTTTGGTTCGGATTTCGGAATCGACCGCAATCGTGGCAGCCGTGAGCCCGGTCGTCTCGGCAAACTTGAGGTCGGCCGTCAGCACATCGCTGATCTTCATCGCCTTGAGTTGCTCGGTTGTCTTGGTGTTGTCGATGCGCGGCGCCTTGATGTCCTGTGACACGCGCACCTCGGTGTGGCTGGCCGGGCAAACCGCCGCGCTGACCTGTATCAAGTTGGACGCCACGAGAACCGCTGGAACCAACATCATCATTGGCGTTGCCTCTGATACTTTAGGATATCGTATATGTTTTCCCAGGATCACACGCGACTAGGCGGAATTTCGCAAGAGGGAACCTTGCGGACGGTCCGCGCACTGGAAGAGGCCGGCCTGACATCGCCGTTCGAGCGAGAAGCGCTCAACCACGTGGCCGAGCGGTATGCAATCGCCGTTACGTCCCATATCGCGGATCTGATCGATCCGCAGGATATCAACGATCCAATCGCAAGGCAGTTCGTACCAAGTGCTGGCGAGCTGGCGATCGCACCTGATGAGTTGACCGATCCGATTGGCGACGAGACGCATTCGCCGGTCAAGGGAATCGTCCATCGCTATCCCGACCGGGTACTGCTGAAAGCACTTCACGCCTGCCCGGTTTATTGCCGTTTTTGTTTCCGGCGCGAGCAGGTGGGGCCCGGCGGCGCGGTTTTGAGCGAAGACGAGCTGGATATGGCGATCGCCTATATCCGGTCGAATCCCGCGATCTGGGAAGTCATTCTGACCGGTGGAGATCCTCTGATGCTGTCACCGCGCCGGCTGGGGCGGATTTTGGACGCTCTGGACGCTATCCCGCACGTGGCGACCTTGCGCATCCATAGCCGCGTTCCGATCGCCGAGCCGGCCCGAATCGGGCCCGCTCTGCTTGCGGTGCTGGCCCGGCGCAAGCCGCTCTGGATCGCGATCCACGCCAACCATCCGCGCGAGCTGACCGACGCCGCCAGGGCAGCTTGCAGGCGCCTGACCCAAACCGGGGCGACGCTGCTGGGGCAGACCGTGCTGCTGCGCGGGGTCAATGACGATCCAACGACCCTTGAGACGCTCTTCAGGGCGATGGTGATGGAACGGATCAAGCCGTACTACCTGCACCATCCCGATCTAGCCCCGGGCACGGCCCATTTCCGCCTGCCCATCGCCAGGGGCCAGGCCATTATGCGCGCCTTGCGCGGTCGCCTGTCGGGGCTGGCGCAGCCAACCTATGTTCTCGATATTCCCGGAGGCGCGGGAAAGGTACCCATCGGTCCCAACATGGTCGAGGCTGGCGGCGTGCGCGATTCCGCCGACCAGCTGCACTCCTATGGCCAACTCTCGGATTGAATCGAGCCGGAAAAGGCACTAGCTTTAGGGAATGTGCGACGAAACGACGCGACTTAAGGAGGAAACGCCATGACTGTTAGGGCAATTCTCAAGGTCAAGGGGCAACGGGTCGTAACGGTCCGCCAGGACATGATGATCGAGGATGTCATCGGGACCCTGTCACGCGAGAAGATCGGTGCGGTGGTCGTAAGCGACGACGGGGCGATCGTAGCCGGGCTTCTGTCAGAACGCGATATCATCAAAGGGCTGTCCGAACACGGGGCTAAGCTGCTTAGCCTGATGGCGCGCGATCTGATGACGCGATCCTTCACGCCAGCCAAGATGGATATGCCAATTCTTCATGTTCTCGACATCATGACGCAAGGCCGCTTCCGTCATATGCCGGTGCTGGAGAACGGCCGGCTGGCCGGACTGGTCAGTATCGGCGATGCGGTTAAGGCGCGGCTGGATATCCTCGAGAACGAGGCCATGCATTTGAAAGAATATATCGGCGGACGGTGACCACTCCGCGTTAGCGTGCCGGGAAACTAGGCTCTCCGGCGTGCTGATAGGCGCCGATGTCGAGGGGCCCAGTTATCCCGACCGGCTTGACCCCAGCGGGATGAAGATATTCGACGACCGGCGCCAGCGAGAGCGTGCGGGCAAAACCCGGATCGGAGCCACCACCGATCGCTGGAGATGTCGGCTTTAGCCGATAATCATAATGATCGGGATCGAGCAGCCCGGCATCCACCGCCGTGCGCGTACCGCTCTCGTCGATAGCACCGGCCCGAAATAGCGGCCGTTCGACGTGCGGCGCGCCACCCGAACCGGCGGCGAACAGATTGTTCCGCAATTGGCCAGGGCCGACGAGCACATTTCCGCCGCCGACGAAGATGTTATTGATCACCTTAGCGGTGGTCGGTGTCCGGACGCGGATGAAGTCGCCACGGCCGAGATCGTTCACGAAGGTGTTGTTGATGACGTAAAGCTCCTGGATCGGGTTCTTCGCCCCTTCGAACGCGTTCGCCAGGATCGTACTGTTCTGAGTTGAGGGTGATTGTTCGATCAAATTGTCGAGCACAACGTTCAGACCGCCGTTGGGAAACTCGATCTCGTAACTGGCGGATCCGTTTGTCTCATCGGTTATCCGGTTCGCAATAATCAGGTTTCGTTGCGCGCGCGACTTGATCAAATGACCGATGCGGCCTTGGTGGAAGTAGCTGCCGCGGACAATCAGCAGGCGAATATTGCTCATGTAGATTTCGTGGGATTGACCGCCATTGCCGCCGTCACGCGCGAACTCGGAATTTTCAATATCGACGACGCTTCCCGTCGTGTGAAGCGCGCTCAAAATCCCTTCCTGATTGTCATGGAAGAGACAGTTGACAACTCGCAGATCGATCCCTTCGGCTCGAATTCCGGCGCCGTTCCCGGTCGGAACCGCAGCCCCGGCGAATTCGATATTCTCGATGATCGCGTTCCGGCCTTTGACTACCCATATCGCCTTGTTTTCGGCCGACTGACCGGCGGCAAGTAGGCGAGCCCGACCTTCGACACCGCGAATGGTAAGATTATCCGCCGACCAGACCGCAACATCGCCGACATAGCTGTCGGCATCGATTTCGACGATATCGCCAGTTTTGACAATAACGGCCGCCTGACTGGGCAGCTTGATCTTACGCGACGGACCAACCTGGATAATTCTGGGCAACGGGGCCAACGCCGGCATCACCATGTGGGGAACGGGCATTTCCGGCTGCCCGACCGGCTGTTCGATAATTGTCAGAGCGGCACCAGCGTAACGCGGCGTCGTCAGGCCCAGACCGATGGTCAAACAGATACACACAACTCGGCGAAGTCGGTTCGTGCGGCCGGCGCCTTTTCCGGCCTTATCAGGCAGCTTCCGTGTCCAGTCCGGCGGATTCCAGCGCGGTGGTTGCCTCAATCCATTTCTGCTCCGCCGCGGCCAAACGGGCGCCGGCTGCCGCACGCGCGGTCTGCAGTTCGGTAACCTTGGCAGCGGGGCCGGTATAAAGGGCAGGATCGGCGAGCTGGCCGTCCAGCTTCTCGATCTCTTTCCCGATTTTGGATAGTTCGGCTTCTGAAGTTTCGACCGTCCGCCGCAACGCCGCTAAGGAGGCGCGCAGGTCCGCCGAAGACCGCTTCGCCGCTTCGCGCTGCGCCGCCGACATGGCTTTGCGCTCTTCCTTGCCACCTCGCCTCGCGCTGCGGCGTTTTTCCAGCAGCAACTTGCGGTAATCGTCGAGATCGCCGTCATAGGAGACGACCTTGCCATCGCCGACGAGCCAAAGCCGATCGGCGACCAGCTCGACCAGATGGGGATCGTGGGTGACCAGTATAACCGCGCCCTCATAATCGTTGAGCGCGCGGATCAGCGCCTCGCGGCTTTCGATATCCAGATGGTTGGTTGGCTCGTCCAGCAGCAGGATATTCGGCGCCTCCTTGGCCATCAGCGCGAAGAGCAGCCGGGCTTTTTCTCCGCCCGACAGCGACCCGACCTTAGTATTGCTGCGTTCCTGCGAGAAGCCGAAGCGGCCGAGATGGGCGCGCACCTTCTCTTCAGGGGCAAGGGGCATCGAACGCTTCGCCTGGGCAAGCGCGGTGATGGTGAGGTCGAATTCGTCGGCCTGATGCTGGGCGAAATAGCCGACTTTCAGCTTGCCGGATTTGACCAACCGCCCGCCCATGGTCGCCAGCCGGCCGGCCAGCAATTTAACCAGGGTGGACTTGCCGTTGCCGTTCGCGCCCAAGAGGGCGATCCGATCGTCGCCATCGATGCGAAGGTTGAGCCCACGCAGAACCGGCTTGCCGTCGTAGCCGACATCGACCCCTTCCAAGGTGACGAGGGGCGGTGCCAATTCCAGCGGAGTCGGAAAATCGAACTTGACCACCCGCTCTCCGATCACCGGCGGGATTTCGTCCATGCGGGCCAGCGCCTTCATGCGGCTTTGCGCCTGACGCGCTTTGGTCGCCTTGGCACGGAAGCGCTGGATGAAGGATTCCATGTGCTGGCGCGCCGCCTGCTGCTTGGCGGCGGCCGCAGCCTGATTGGCTTGGCGTTCCGCCCGCTGCCGGCGGAACTGGTCGTAATTGCCGCGATAGGTGATCAGCTTTCCCTGTTCCAGATGAATGATCATATCGGGGATCGCGTTCAGGAACTCGCGATCGTGGCTGACCATCAGCAAGGTGCCGGCATAGGCCTTCAGATAGGCCTCAAGCCAGATGGTGGCTTCGAGGTCCAGATGGTTGGTCGGCTCGTCCAGCATCAATATGTCGGGACCGGCGAACAAGGCGGCGGCGAGCGCGACGCGCATCCGCCAGCCGCCGGAGAACTCGCTGCAGGCACGGTTCTGCGCGGCGTCGTCGAAGCCGAGACCGGCCAGGATTTCGGCGGCCCGAGCGGGCGCACGATGCGCATCGATATCGGCCAGGCGCTGATGCACGAAGGCGATGCGCATCGGGTCGCCATCATAATTGGGCGATTCCAGCGCCTCGGCTTCTTCCAGCAGGCTGGCGCGTTCGACGTCGGCGGCCAGCACCGTGTCGATCAGGCTGCGGCTGCCGCCGGGCATTTCCTGCGCGACCGAGCCCAGGCGCGCGCCGGTCGTCATGCCAACTTCCCCGCCATCAACGGCCAACGCGCCGACAAGCAGTTTCAGCAGTGTGGACTTGCCCGCGCCGTTGGGGCCCACAAGCCCAGCCTTATGGCCGGTGGGAATGCTGGCGCTGGCGCCCTCGAGCAGCGTGCGGCCAGCGATACGGTAGGTAAGATCGGAGATTTGGAGCATGGCCGCCCTCTTATCATGAGAGCGGCCTAGCGCCAATCGCAAGACGGTTGCACTGCGATAAAGAGCGGATTATCCCCAGATGGCCGATGCAGGCGGCTGCATCCATGCCCCATCATAGGCGATGCAGGGGGAACGGTCCCGCTCCAGCAACAGCGGTCCATCGAGATCGACGAAGTCGGCGCCCTGAGCCAGCAGGAAGGCGGGCGCCATCGACAGCGAGGTCGCGACCATACAGCCGACCATGATCCCGAAGCCACGCGTCTGCGCCGCCGCCTTCAACGCCAGCGCGCCGGTCAGCCCGCCCGTCTTGTCGAGTTTTATATTGAGTATCCGATAACGCCCTTGCAGATCGGGCAAGCTGGCGATGCCGTGGCAGGATTCGTCGGCGCCCAGCGGAACCGGAAAAGGAAAGCCCGCAAGCGCCGCGTCCTGCCCGGCTGGCAGTGGCTGTTCGATCAGCGCGACACCGAGCCTCGCCAGTTCGGGACCGAGGGCGGCCAGTTGCTCGAGAGTCCAGCCTTCATTGGCATCGACGATCAGCCGCGACTTCGGGGCGTTGCGGCGAACCTCGGTCACACGTTCGATATCGTCCGCATCGCCGCCACCGAGCTTAAGCTTGAGCAGCGGCATCGCGGCAGCCTGCGCGGCGGCCTGCCCCATTGCAGCGGGCGTACCGAGGCTGAGGGTGAATGCGGTGGCAACCCGCCGCGGCGCCTGGCTGAGGCCTGCGAGTTTCCAGGCCGGCAAGCCGGTGACCTTGGCCTCCATGTCCCAGAAAGCACAATCGAGCGCGTTGCGCGCCGCACCTGCGCGCATCGCGCTTTGCAGCTGCAATCTGTCCATGCCCCCGGCGATCGCAGCGGCTTGCGCCTCAATCGCGGCGACGACGCCCTCAACCGTTTCACCATAGCGGGCATAGGGTACGCATTCGCCTCGGCCCCGCACTGTGCGGCCATCGGGCGAGGTCGCGATCAGTTCGGCCACCACGACCGCGGCCTCACGCTTGCTCCCGCGCGAAATCGCGAAGGCGCCACGAATCGGGTAATTCTCGCGCGCTACCTTTAGTGAAGATACGTTGTGAATGTTCACGAGCGTGTATTCCGTTAGGGTTATACAACCGTGAGTAGGCTTGCCTCGCCGAGGCGACACCTTCTATGGTCCCACGCGTTGAGCAATTCACCCGTTTAGGGAGCCAATCCGTTGTGAGCGTCGCCCAACACAGTTCGCGCATCACTATTCCCGAATTGGTGGGCCGTAAAGGCGGCGAGCCGATTGCGGTTTTGACTGCCTATACAGCACCGGTGGCGCGTTTGGTCGACCCGCATGTCGATATGATCCTTGTCGGCGATTCGCTGGGCATGGTGATCTACGGCATGTCGTCCACCCTGCCGGTGACACTCGACATGATGATCGCCCATGGGCGCGCGGTGGTGAATTCCAGCGCGCACGCCGCCGTCACGGTCGACCTTCCCTTCGGCAGCTATCAAGCCTCCCCTGCCCAGGCCTTCGCCTCGGCAGGGCGCGTAATGGCGGAAACCGGCTGCGACGCGGTCAAGCTCGAGGGCGGGACGGAGATGGCGGAGACGATCGCCTTCCTGGTGGCGCGCGGCATTCCGGTGATGGGCCATGTCGGTCTGATCCCGCAATCGGTCCATGTACTGGGCGGCTATAAGGCCCGCGGCCGCGACCCTAAGGAAGCCAAGAAAATCCTCGAAGGCGCCATCGCCATCGCCGCTGCCGGCGCGTTCGGCATTGTCATCGAAGGCACGATCGACGCAGTATCGCGCGAGATCACGGCCGCGGTCGCCGTGCCCACCATCGGCATCGGCGCCTCAGCCGCTTGCGACGGGCAGGTGCTGGTGATCGACGACATACTGGGCCTGTCGGGCGATTTTAAACCAAAGCTGGCGCGGCGGTATGTGGACCTGGGGTCACAGATCGCCGAGGCCGCGCGCACCTATGCCGCCGATGTCAAAGCCCATCGCTTTCCCGGCCCGGAGAACGTCTATGGCCTATCCAAAACCAGCACCTGACCACATCCTGATCGAGCAAACACCATCAGGTTTGCGACGCTGGTGCGCCGCGCGCCGCCGTGCGGGCGAGACCGTCGGTCTGGTGCCCACCATGGGCGCGCTACACGAGGGCCATTTGGCGCTAATCACCGCTTTGCACGCGGCGGTTGACCGGGTCGTGGTCTCCATCTTCGTCAACCCGACCCAGTTCGCCCTCGGCGAGGATTTCACCCGCTATCCCCGCACAGAGGCGGAGGATCTGGCCAAGCTGCAGGGGCTGGGCGTCGATGTCGCCTATATGCCGACGCCCGACGTCATGTATCCGACCGGCTTCGCGACCGAGATCGCTGTGAACGGCCCGCTGACCCAAGGTCTCGACGCAATCGCACGGCCCGGCCATTTCACCGGGGTCGCGACGGTCGTCGGCAAGCTGCTGCTCCAGGCGATGCCCGATGTCGCCGCGTTCGGCGAGAAGGATTACCAGCAGCTCCAGATCATTCGCCGCATGGCACGGGACCTGGACCTGGGCGTCGAGATCCTGCCGGTGAAGACGGTTCGTGATGCCCATGGGCTGGCCCTGTCATCGCGCAACGCCTATCTGACCGACGACGAGCGACAGGTCGCGCGGCAGCTGAACAAGATCCTGGCCAAAACCGCCAAAGCCTTGCGCGCCGGCACGCCAGGGCCGGAGGCCTGCGCCGAGGCCGCGCAAAGCCTGCTCGAAATCGGTTTCAGCAGCGTGGATTATGTCGCCTTCGCCGACTCCGACACGCTGAAACCGCTGGCCCAATTCGAGGGCGCGGGGCGGCTACTGGCGGCGGCGCGGGTCGGCAACACCCGCCTGATCGACAATATCGCGGTTGGCAACATCGAGACGGAACTCTGATGATCCGCGTCATTCGCGCCAAGCTGCACGGCATTCGGGTGACCGGGGCCGACCTGAATTACCACGGCTCCATCACGCTCGACCCTGATCATTGCCGCGCCGCCGGCATCTATCCGCTGGAATTCGTCGAGATCTGGAACAAGACGACCGGCGGCCGCATCTCGACCTATGTCATCTTCGGCGAGGCCGGATCGCGCTGCTGCATCTTGAACGGCGCCGCGGCCCGCACCTGCCATGCCGGTGACGAGCTGATCATCGCGGCATCGGACTATATCGCCCCGGCCGACCTGGCCAACGTAAATCCCCGCATCCTGACCTTCCTGCCGGACAACGCAGTAGATGAAAAGTTGGCCTATCGCGTGGAAGCGGTGGACGAGCACTTCGATTTCCATATCGACAGGATTTGAGCTGTTAAACGGAACACCCTTTACCGGTAGAAACGCTGTCCCATAGCGCCTGAGCCTCAATCTCCAACCGCTCCGGCGCTTGCCTGACTGCTCCATAAAATAGCGGGGTGGGCGCGCGAAGCCAAAACGGACGCGCGATACGGAATGATATCCACCGGTTCGCTATATCGCGGCCGCCTCAATGGTTTCGCGGAAAAACCATCGGGCGGAAAATCATCGTCCAGTTCGACGAGCAGATCAATATCGCTATCAGGTCCGGCTGTTCCCTGGGCCTTGAAGCGGAACAGGATCACCCGACGCGGATGAAAATAGGCGAAGATCGGGTCCAGCAACTCTCGCGGGACAAACTTCGCAGTCATGGCGCTCATACTCCAGGAAGCGACTATGCTTTGAGGCGTAGTCGCTTCGGGCGCATGTGCGAAGGGCAAGACACCGGAATGCCCTTTGCCTCAATCCCGATCCGGCGCACCCAGCGGGAAAAACGCCCTGAACGGGCGGGCTTCGTCGACCGCGCGGGCGAAGGAGGGGCGGGCCAGCAGGCGTTTGCGGTAGGCGAGCAGGGTAGTGAATTCCTCGGGGATCGGGTGGGTCCAGTCGGCATAGAACAGGGACGGGCCGGCGGCGCAATCGGCCAGAGTGAAGTCGTCGCCGACCGCCCATTCATGGCCCTTTAGTCTGCCGTCCAGCCAGCGATAGCTCGTCTCGAGCATCGCCTTGGCCTGGGCGACGCCATAGGGATCCGCATTGCCGGGCGGGCGGATGCTCTCGAACACCACGTTCCCCTGCGGCGTCATCACGTAATTGTCGAAGATGCGGTCCATCATGCGGACACCGAGCGCGGTCTGCGCATCATCCGGGATCAGCCGGACCGGCCCGGGATGATGCAACCCCAGATGCTCGACGATGATGGTCGCCTCCATCACCGTGCGGTCGCCATCGACCAGGACCGGGAACCGCTGGATCGGCCACATCGCCGCCATCTCGGCCCCGGCGTCAGGATTGTCGGGCGACAGGATGCGCCATTCGAACGGGATGTCGTTTTCGTAAAGGGCGATCAGCGCCTTCTGGCAATAGGACGAGAAGGGGTGGCCGTAAAATTTGAGCGTCATCGTTTCCTCCCGTGTGATAACCAGTTCTGAAGTGCAAGCAGTTGTCGCTTAGCCAAACCGATCCTATATTGCAAGTAGTTTCTAGCGTGCGTTTGATTAAGGTATTTTATGGACGGAGCACACCGCTCAGGATGTCCCATCAACCTGACCTTGGAAATGCTGGGCGACCGCTGGAGCCTGATCGTGATCCGCGATGTGATGTTCGGCAACCGGCGGCATTATCGCGAGCTGCTGAACCAGTCGGAGGAGGGCATCGCCTCGAACATCTTGGCGGACCGGCTGAAGCGCCTGACCGAAGCCGGCCTGCTGACCCGCCGCCACGACCCGAGCCATAAGCAAAAAGGCATTTACAGCCTGACCGAGCCCGCCATCCAGTTGGTGCCGCTGCTGGCCCAAATGGGCGCATGGGGCCGCCGGCATACGCCTGCCTCTAGGGAGCTATCGATAAGGGCGCAACTGCTGGAGGAAGGCGGCCCGCCGATGTGGGAGGCGTTTATGGCGGAACTGCGGTGGATGCATTTGGGGGCGCCAGTGGCTGGGCCTTCGGTGCTGGGGGCGTTGCAGGCGGCTTATGAGAGGGTAGTGGCGCAGCATAGCGACAGCCGATCGAACGCTTGAAAGCAAGGTAATTTCCCCTGACCTTCACGTAGTCAAGATCGAGGGCCACGCCATGACCATCCTCACCGGCACCGCCAAGTGGCAAGTAACGCTCCGCAAGGCCATACTGAAACATCTGGGCATCCATTCCGGTGAGAAGATTGCCGTGGATATGCAGCCCGATAGCCGATCGAGGTCAAAGCCGCCGGAGCGACCGGCCGGATTTCGGACGTCTTTAATTTCCTGAAACGGGAAGAAGGACCGCATCTGTCGATTGAGGAGATGAATGAGCTTGCCGTCAACGGTTGGGCCCGCAATCGGTGAAGATGTCGGTCGATACCAGCGTCCTCCTCCGCGCCATCACCGGCGACGACAAACGGCAAAGCGAACGCGCCCAGGTTGAACTGGCCAATGCGGACATGGTCGCCGTGGCTTTGCCTGCTCTGTGCGAATTGGTCTGGGTTCTGGGCCTGGGCTACAAAATCCCCGCGGCCCAAATCTCAAAGGCCATCCGCCGCCTGATCAACGGCGCGAACCTCGCCGTGAACCGACCGGCGGTGGAGGCGGGGCTGGCCGTGCTGGACGCAGGCGGCGATTTTGCCGACGGCATAATCACCTATGAGGGAAGCTGGCTGGGAGCGGAGGCTTCATCTCGTGCGATAAGAAAGCGGCGAATCTTTTGAAAGCGCGGGGGCAGGCGGCGCGGCTAGTTGCGTAAGCAGGAACTGAGCGTCGAACGCGCCCCCGGCCCTTTGGCGACGCGCCCTTCCCCGACCAGTGTGGAATGAACGTTCCAATAGGTGCCTTCCTGCCACCCGCGTTCGGATTGCAGGCGATTGTGGCCGCGCTGCCCCGAGTTCCGCCATCGTTTTCACAAGCTTGCTCTGCAGAACTTCGATCAGGGTGAATATGGTGGTGCCCATGGTCGCCCCACCCGCCACCGACGCCAACCCGAAACCCAACAAAATGCTAGCCAAGGTGATCCCGCCGGGCCGGATCGGCGACCCCGAAACCGATATCGGCCGGCCGGTCGCCTTCCTGACCAGCGACGACAGCAAGTTCATTACCGGATCGACATTGATGCTGGATGGCGGGCTGACGTTTTTGCCGTGAAGGCGGTTTGTTTATCCGCAGATTTCGCAGATTAACGCAGATGAAATTCGGTTTTACCGCACGCGGCCGCAGGTCGCTAGCTGCGTTGCGCAACCAGCCGCCCTCTTGGGCGGCCGGGCCTGAAGCCGCGCAGCGAAAAACTCATT
>JAQGIF010000254.1 GCA_028291345.1 Rhodospirillales bacterium
CCCGTTTAACGCTTTAACACGCAACCTGCGGGAATAACGATGACGAAGACATTCCTTCGCTCAGACCGGTTCCAGCAATGGCATGGCGTCGTTCAGCGGCCGAACTACGGATCTGCTCCATCGAAAATGCATCCGTCCGGCACGGAGGTTGATCCCCCTACATGACACCAGATCCTAGAGCCACGCTCGTCATGCCGGCGCGTCGTTTTCTCTGGAATGGTCGGCCAGGGCGACCCGACCCGGGTCGGGGCTCCGGTCGTTTCCCGGATCGGTTTCCTCGGCGCCGGCACAATCCTGCGCGAAGGTATCAACGTTCATGGCCTTAACACGGCCGCGACGCTCTGGTGCTCGTCAGGGTCGGTAGCTTTGCCGGCGGCGGCTTTTGGGCGGCCAGCGCCGCAGCCGCAGGGTTCGTCGTCGTCACAAACCTGTCCTTCGGACCCTGGTGCTGCGGCTCAATAGCCGGGTACTGAACGCCGCCGACGCCGAGACGCACTACACCGTGGTACTGACCTGCAGGAATACCGAAGAGACCGCATATTCGCTCGCTCCTATTGCACGCACTGCCGCAGAGCGGTTTGAGTTTACGCCGGATCAACAGCGAGGATGTTGCGGAGACATCGAAGGTATCGGTCACGGCGCAGGCGGTGGCCGTGAAACGCAACGACGCGGCGCTTGAACAGATCGTCGGCCGATTGAGCCTGGAGCCCTATATCAACGCCGCGATATGGCAGATCGATCGCACGATCCCCGAGGCTTAGCGGTGACCCTCTGCAACCGGCCGGGCTGTATGCGGTCACCTGGACTTAATCCTTTAGAGACTCCTCACTTCACTGGGTTCACTCCGGATGGAGCAGCCGGTGGAGATGGACAATGAAATAGCGCACCGACGCGTCGTCGATCGTCGCCCGGGCAACCGATTGCCAAGCTTTGAGCGCCTCGCCATAGCTTGGATAGAGACCGACGACATGCAGTTTTGACGGATCGGCGAATTCGGTCGTCGATCCGTGTTTCAGTTCGCCGCCGAACACCAGATGAAGAAGCTGTTCGTTGGGCGGATGCGCATCGGCCATAAATCACTCCCAGGTGGGTTCCCCGAAAACTACCCAAAGCGATAACTATCCCTGCGCGAGTGGATCGAAGCAAGCCCGTGGCCCCGTGAAAATAACCGCTGGCAACTCTTTATGGAAACTTCCCGCCGCTTCGCGCGTTTCATTCGCACGATGGACGAAACCCATGATCCCACTGTGACGCCCGACTCTCCCGACCCGGCGTCACCGCATCACGCCCCCGTGAAGTCCACTACCCAAGCGCGGGCGGGAGTAACATTCGGAACCATGCGCTGGGTGCTGGCCATTTCGATGGCCGCGGTGGCCCTGGTTTTCGGGATATTGTGGTTGTCAGCTAATCACTGACGGCCACAGCTGACGGCCATGGCATGAGTGTCTTGCGCCGTTATCGCTGATATTCGGCGTCCGGGCCGTTCACTGGTGGCGCCGCCATCGAATTTCTATTCAGCATGGCGAAATTATGCCCGTCCCAGCGATAAGTATCGAGCGAACCGGCGCGCTCGTTCTCTTCATGAGTTTGGAAAGCGAGCGTCGGCGCGCCGCCCTGAGGGCTGGGCATCACCTGATATCCCAACGCCCGGACCCCGCCGGTATGCACCACCTCGCCGGACGGCAATGTCACGAATAGCTCGATCGAAGCCGGCCCGTCACCGCTGAATAGGTGGGGTTCGCCGGCGCAAACAAGATTATGGGGATTGGCGATATAGCCGGGTCTGCCATCGCCGGTTAGGTCGATCGATTCGACGGCATTGTGGTTCTGGAACCCCGCGGGACAGTCCTGTCTGGCCTGAGCCAGCCAGGCGGCGACCGGCTGCGGAAAGCTAGCCTCGGCTGGCTGCCTCTCCTTGGCGTCGGCCACGGTTGCGGGCAGCAGGATCAGGGATGCCGTGGCGAGCCGGAGCGCCGCGTATCGAAAGCCATTAGAAGGGCGCATCGCTATTTTTCCATTCCGTTATTTGCTCGAAAAACCAGATCGACAGGGCTTTGGTTCCACAAACGGGGACATCGAACCCTCCCAAACGGGAAGGGTTCCCGCGCCATGCCCCCTGTCAAGATGTTGGTAGGCACGATTTAGGTGAGGCAAGATTCAGGTGAAGGGTAGACTTGCGCGAGGCAATCCGCCAAACATGCCTAAAATCAAATCTTCGGAGGATTCACATGATGATACGTATTCTTGCGGTCGCGGCGTTCGCAACGATGTCCGTCGCGGCGCAGGCCGGCACGTTGACCAATGGCGCATGGACGCCGTCGGGCTGCGGCAGCGATCCGGGGCCGGCGCCGGAAATGGAAGGTGCCAGTCAGGCCAGCTACTCGAAGAGCGCCAAGACGTTTCAAGCGTGGCAGGACAAGGCCAAGGTCTATGAGCAGTGCCTGTCCAACGAAGCCAAGACGGATCAGAGCGCAATCGTCGAGTCGGCCAATAAGTCTATCAGCGCGATCAATGACGGCAGCAACAAGTTCGTGGCCGATGCGAACGCGGCGGTTGAGAAATTGAAGAAGAAGGGCGGCAAATAAGCTGCTGACGACTCGGTTGGAACGGCGTTCGCGCCGTTCCGATCGTCAGAAGGCCCGGTCGCTGGAAGACAGATCGTCAGAAGGCCGATCGTTAGAAGGACGGAGAATGGGCGAGGCCAAGCGGCGGGGCGACGCAGGACTTGCGTCACGGATGAAATTAACCTGCTACGAAACATCGGTCGATCCGATCAATATCCGACCGGCCGAGCCTCAGCGCGCTTGGATGGACGCCTCTAACCAGGGCTTTGCCTATCGCTGTCTGCCGCTTGTGATCGCCAACGCCCATGGCTGGGAGGTTCTGTCCCCGGTGGCCTTCGATGCCGAATGGACCGGCAGTAACGCGCTCGACGGCGTCAAGGTAACACCCCTGACCCCATTCGGCGATTTCCCGCCTGTCATGAGCCATTTCGGCGAAGGCGTCCTGACCTTCCACGTGTTGGGGCTGTTCCGCACCGACCCCAAGGTCAATCTGTGGGTGACCGGTCCGGTTAACCGGCCCAAGCATGGTATCCAGGCGCTGACCGGCGTGGTCGAGACCGATTGGGCTGTCGCCAGCTTCACAATGAACTGGAAATTCACCGCGCCGGGCATCCGCGTCCGCTTCGACAAGGATGAGCCCTTCTGCTTCTTCTTTCCGATCGCACGCGGCAACCTGGAAGATATTCAGCCCGAACTGAAGTCGATCGGCGCCGCCGGCGACGACATCTATGGCGGCTATACCGCCTGGCGGGAGAGCCGCAGCAATTTCATCGATACGCTGAACGTGCCCGACAGCCCCGCCGCCAAGGCGAAGTGGGAGCGCACCTATCTCCAGGGCGCGCGGCCCGATGGCGTGCCCGGCCCCTCCGACCATCAGACCCGTATCCGGCTGAAGCCGTTTCGACGCTGAAGCGATGGGTTGCCAGTTATGATCGTTTGGAGCAACGGCCAGCTAACCCCGATCGACCAAACCCGGATTGATCCGCGCGATCGCGGCTTCACGCTCGGCGACGGGCTGTACGAGACGATTCGCGTGTGCGACGGCAACCTGCTGCGTATCGATCGTCATTTTACCCGGTTGGACGTCGGCCTGCGGGTTCTTGGCATTAAGCTGAAGCTGGATGAAAACGCATTGACCCGGGCAATGCGCGCCATACTGGAGGCCAACGCGCTTTCCAATGCCGCAATACGGCTGACCGTCAGCCGTGGCGTCTCAGCGCGGGGCCTTGCGCCCGATCCGACCGCCCGGCCGACTGTTGTCATTTCCGCCACGCTCTATACGGGACCGGCCGAGCCGGCGCAGGTCATGGTCGCAACCGTTACGTGCCGCAACGCCGCCTCGCCGATATCGCGAGTCAAGACGATATGCTGCCTGGATTCGATCCTCGCCCGAATGGAAGCGGCCAAGTACGGGATGGATGACGCGATATTGCTGAATGGCGACGGCTGGGTCGCCGAGGCGACGGCGGCCAATATTTTCGCGGTCATCGACGGCGTGCTGGTGACACCGCCGATCAGCGACGGGGCGCTTCCGGGGGTGATGCGCGCGGCGATTATGGCGCACACGCCGCTGGGCGAATGCTCCCTCTCCGCCGACGATCTCAGCCGGGCCAGCGAGATCTTCCTGACCTCCAGCCTGGGCATACGCCCGGTGGTGGCCTTCGACGGCAGAGCATTGCCAGTCGGCCCGGTGGCGGCCCGACTGGCGGCGGAGCTTTAGGAGAAAGTAAAGCGCGGCTTTCGTTTTCCCAAGAAGGCGCTAGCGCCCTCGGCCAGATCCTCACCGGCAAATCCACCGGTGAAAAGCTGGCGCGACAGTTCGGTCTCTTCGCAGGCGCCGCCCAATATTTCGCCGATTATCGCCTTGGACGCGCGGATCGAGAATTGCGACAGGCCAGCAAGGGTCTCAGCATAGGCTTTTGCCTCGTCCCATAGACGCTCGGACGGCCAGCATCGGTCGACCAGTCGTATTTTCGCGGCTTCCTCCACAGCGATAATCCTGCCAGTCATCAGCAGGTCGCGCGCCGCGCCCAAGCCCACATTATCGATCAGCCGCTTGGTGTCCTCCAGGGGATAGGCGATGCCGAGGCGCGCTGGCGTGACGCCGAAACGTGCTGTGTCATCGGCGAAACGGAAATCGCAACACAAGGCCAGGCTGGAGCCCCCGCCGACGCAGGGCCCCTGGATTACCGCGATGGTCGGCTTAGGGAAGGCAGCCAGCGCCCGGGTCGCGCGGCCCATGCGGGCCCCATAGTCCTCCGCATTGCCGGCGGCGATAACGCCTGAGAACTCCCTGATATCGGCCCCGGCGGCGAAGGCGGAAGCATCCGCGCCGGAAACCATCAGAACCTTGATCTCGGGGTCGGCGGCCGCTTGGTCGAGCAGACCCGGAATGGCGTCCCAGATTTCATTGTTAAGTGCATTCAGCCGCCCCGGCCGGTTGAGCATCAGCCGGGCGATCGGTGGGGCAAGCTCCAGGCTGATGGGATCGCCGCTCATAGGCTTGTCACGGCCGGCAACGGCGCATGGCCCAATATCATATCCGCCGCCTTTTCCGCGATCATCAAAGTCGACGCATTAGTGTTGGCCGAGGGCATAGACGGCATGATCGACGAATCCGCCACACGCAGCCCTTCGACCCCGCGCACCCGCAATTGGTCGTCGACCACCGCAGTGGGATCGGTCGCTGGTCCCATACGGCAAGCACCGATCAGGTGAAAGACCGTAGAGCCCTGCTGGCGTGCCCAATGCATCAGTTCCTCATCGGTCTGAGCCTCCTCACCTGGCAATTCTTCATGGTCATAGAAGGGCGCGAGTTCCGGCGTGGTCATCAGACGCCGCGCCAGCTTGATGCCAGCCAGCAGAACCCGGCGATCGTTCTCATGCGCCAGATAGTTGGGCTGGATCTCGGGATGTTCGAACGGATCGGCGGAGCGCAGACGGACATAACCAAGACTTTCCGGCCGCTGCTGCCACACACCGCAGGTCATGCCCGGGAAACTGTCCAGCATTCCGGCGATGCCGCCCGCTTTGTAGCTGGCCGGCGTGAAGGCGAATTGCAGATCGGGCGAATCCAGTGCCGGGTGCGAACTCCAGAAGACATGCAGCAAAGATGGGCTGAGGGCGAGGATGCTGGGCCTTCCCAGCACCCATTTCGCGATTTCCGCCCATAGGCGCGGCGGGCGGGCATAGTTGTTGATGGTGAGGCCCTTGGCCCGCGCCACCATGCGGACGGCGTAATGGTCGCGCAGGTTTTCGCCGACGCCGGGAAGGTTATAAATCGGACCAATGCCGAGTCCGGAGAGCAGCGCGGCCGGACCGATGCCGGAGCGCTGGAGCAAGGCCGGGCTGTTGATCGCACCGCCGCAGACGATCACCTCCCGCCGCGCGGTAACAGCTCGGTCGACCCCGTTAGCCCCGCCCTGGCGATAAAGCACGCCAGTAGCGCGCTTGCCGTCGAAGGTGATCGTGGTCGCCTGGGCATCGGTGCGGACATCGAGCCCGCCCTCCGCGTTGGCCGGATGCAGGAAGGCGTGGGCGGTGGAAACCCGGCGGCCGCGATAGATGGCGCGCTGGAATGTACCGACGCCCGCCTGGGTCGCCCCGTTATAATCGAGATTGACGGGGATGCCCATGCCCGCCGCACCCGCAATGAAGGCGTCGCAAACCGGGTGAGGCCAATCCAGGCTGCTGACCGTGAAGCCACCGGAGCGGCCGCGATAACGGTCGTCGCCCGCGCCGATCCGCCGCTCCGTCCGCTGAAAATAGGGCAAGATGTTGGCATAGCCCCAGCCACGATTGCCGATCTGCGCCCAACAATCGAAATCGGTAGCCTGGCCCCGATTATATACCAGCCCGTTGATCGCGCCCGAACCGCCCAAGGTGCGTCCCTGGGTTGTCGCGAAACGCCGCCCGTCAGCGCCGGGCACCGGCTCGGTCATGAACTGCCAGGTATAGGCCGGGTTGTAGAGCGTCTTGATATAGCCGGCGGGAATATGGATGAATGGGCTGCGGTCGGGCGGACCGGCCTCGAGCACGCAGACGGTATGCCGGCCGCTTGCGCCCAGCCGCGCCGCCAGCAGCGACCCCGCCGAACCCGCGCCGACGACCACATAGTCGAAACTGTCGGTACTCATCGCGCCATGCTCCGTCGATCCCACCACTGCTCACCGTCTTATTGTGCCCGGGAGTGTAGCGCGATTCGTCTGGGATGATTGAGCCCCACCGAAACCACGCTTCGGCGGGAGAGAATGGCAATTTGTGCAGAATTAATCGTCTTGCGGTGCAACAACGAATTCTGGAAATTGTTTTACGAGGTGTCCTGGGCATCATGGGGGCCACATTAATGTGAATTAACGAAATTTTTAGCGAATCGAGCGCTATTAATATTACGGATTTAAAGCTTAGCCTTGGAGTATTCATGCGTGGTTTTCTCGCCGCGATGGCGATCACTGTCGCGGCGTCCCTCCTGATGGCCGCTTCGGCTTCGGCCCATCCGATTGTATGGAATGACGTGAAGCAAATTTAGGTGAAGTGGCCTTGCCATAACCGCTAGCTCTCGCAGCGCGAGAATACTTTGCCCCTTCGCTGGCGCTACCTCCCGGCCACACCATTTATGGGCAAACCCGCGACTCAAGGAGCTATCAGCATGAATCCGAAAACCACAGCCCTGGTTCTGATCGAATTTCAGAATGATTTTACGACTGAGGGCGGCTCTCTCCATGAAGCGGTGAAGTCGGTGATGGAGAGCACGAATATGCTTGAGAACACGGTCGCGACGGCGGAAACTGCACGCGATCTTGGGGCCACGATTATCTTCGTGCCGATCAGCTTTTCCCCCGACTATCACGAGTTGTCGGCGCAGCCCTATGGAATTTTGAAGGGTGTGGTCGACAGCCAGTCCTTCCGCCAAGGCAGCTGGGGTGCGGCGATCGTCGACGTGCTGAAACCCGAGCCGCGGGACATTGTGGTGGAAGGCAAGCGCGGGCTGTGCGGTTTCGCCAGCACCAATCTCGATTTCATCCTGCGCAGCCGCGGCATCACCGATATCGCGTTGGGCGGGTTCCTGACCAATTGCTGCATCGAATCGACGATGCGTACAGGCTATGAAAAAGGCTATGGCGTGGTCACTCTGACCGACTGCACCGCGGCCGTAAGCGAGGAGGAGCAGCGCTTCGCCGTCGCCAAGAATTTCCCGATGTTCTCGCGGCCGCTGGACCATAAGGCATTCCTGGCCGAGCTGGGCGGCACGGCCTAGCGAAAATCCCGTGAAGCCGGAATGACCCGGCCGCGCGCCACGGCATGGCGATCGATGCCGTCGCCCTTGGTTTCCTCCGAGTAGGACAGCATGTCGCATAGGGGCGCACAGGGCCGCCAAGGCTGTGCAGATCGGACGACAGGTCGATAGGCGGTGGGCGACGACATGGAATCACGTAGCCGCTCACGTCACGCTGAACCAAGCCGGTAACGCCCATTAGCTGACTGCCCAGCAATTCCCGCCGGAACTGCTGGAACACGCGGGGCCAGACCACGATATTGGCGACGCCGGTTTCATCCTCCACGGTCACGAAGATCACGCCGCTGGCGGTGCCAGGCTGGGCGCGGCGTGAGCTATCCGCCCCCCGAGGGGGATATGTGCGGTTGCATACTTATGTATGTTCGCTATTCGTTTTTACTGATTCCGCAAGCCGAACAGATAGTCAGCCAGGCTGATGCGAATCGCTGAAATTTGTTGTGATAGCCATCCCCCGCTTCTGCCGGCATTAACCCGAAATAAGCCCACTCAACGGCCCGAACCCATGCGCAAAAAGCAGGACTGACCTTCTGATCCAGACGGATAAGGTAACAAAGTGACCGTGAATTGGTTCTTAATTGTACGAAAAAACAAATAGCATGCGCATTCGTGATAATCTTTTGCACTGCACCCATCGCAGCCATGCAAATGCCAATTTTTCTCGGATTCCTGCGGCTCTCCGCCTTGCCAAGCGTTCGCAGTTGCGATAGTTTCGCCCTCGATATGGCATCTTCCCCGCCATATCCGACGCCTTTTTGAGGCGTTTCCTCCCTAAACTCGGGCCGCCATTGAGCGGCCCGTTTTTTTTAGCCCCAGCAAAAGACTTGCCGAGCGGCAGGCCTTCCCCGCGGGCCGACGAGGCCGGCCGTAAAGCCTAGCTCAATCCCACGACGGGAAGAGAGGCGCCGTGGATCGCGCGGGCCTTATCCGACGCCAGGAACAGAATGACATCGGCCAAGGCATCCGGGGCGATCCAGCGGCTAGCGTCCGCATCTGGCATGTCGGCGCGGTTAGCAGGACTGTCGATAATGCTGGGCAGAACGCAATTGACGTTGATGCCATGGTCCCGCAACTCGGCGCTCAGGCTCTCGGTCAGGCGGATGACGACGCTCTTGGAGGCGGAATAGGCGGCCATATTGCCCTTGCCGGTCACGCCGCCCATCGCCCCGATATTGACGATCTTGCCGAAACCGGCGGCCAGCATGGCGGGCACGACGGCGCGCACAACATTCAGCACGGAGCCGGCATTCAAGTTCATCAGACCGTTCCAGAACTCATCGGTCGTCTCATGAACCGCTGGCCCCATATTGAAGCCGCCGGCAACATTGCAGACGATTTGCACTGGCCCGAACTTCTTGGTCGCCACGGCCAATGCCGTATCGATCGCCGACCGGTCGGACAGATCCACCACCAGGGGAAGCTTGCTATCGCTCTCCGCACCGTACGACGCTTCGAGCCGCTTGGCCGCGATATCGACCAACACGAGGCGCGCACCAGCCTCGGCAAAGGCCGCCGCGACGGCGCGTCCGAGCGTACCCGCCGCGCCCGTAATCATCACAACCTGACCCGCGATATCCATCTCGAAACGCTCCGCTGACGAATGTCCTACATATGAAGGAAGCGAACATGACGCCGGATTTCACACCCCGCAAGCGCCTGATAATCCGCCCGGCAAAACAGTTCACGTAACGATGGAACGAAATGGCGCATCCAATGCTTTTTTATCCAGATCGATTGCGTTCTGGGCAGGCCGGCGATGGCAATGCGTGTCGTGAGTTTGAACTATCGGAACGGCCAGCGCGTCTGCGCGCCGATTTTCGTTTCACTCGAGGGACGAAACTATAGTCCAACGGATATCGAGTTCGAGGAGGAGGCCCTGCGTTTCGCCATGCGCGACGGGCTGGTCCGCAATCGCAGCGACGTCGTAATCGTTGTCCGCCGTTAGACGTCCAAAAAGAAAGCGCCCTCCTGTGAGGACGCCTCCTAGCAGTGGTTTCTAAGGTTTCGCTGTAACCTTGGCCCCGCGCTTCAGCGCCGGATCCTCGCCATGGCTGTGGCTTTTTCCGGCCTCTTCAGCCTGCTCCAACTCACGCCGCTCCGGCCCGTCCAAAGCATCGGCCGCCTCGCGCGCCTTCTTGTCGACCTGCCCGGTCTTCTCGAAATCCTGAACGCCCTTGTTATAGGCCTTCGCTGCCGTACGGTTACCTTCGCCCTCGTTGGCCTGTGTTCCCATGATTGTCCTCCTTGGAATGGATGTCTGTCCAAGGAACGCCGAAGCCGAGACTTATGATCCCCATTTTTTGCTGCCGGCGACCCGGCGGTAGAGATCGAAGCAGGCTATCAGGAAAAAGATGGCGGCGAGCCATTCGGCGATGGGCGCGAAACCGTCACTCACTAAAGCGAGCGGCGCCTGGTTGTCGGCGGCGACGATAAGGCCCGCGAGCAGCACGCCCACTAGGCTTTCCCCGACGATCAGCCCTGATGCCAGCAAGGTGCCGCGCCGGCGGGGCAGTTCGGCATAGGCCTCGAAGGCAGGGCCCGATGTGGCCACACCGGCCTTGGCCGCGCGCGCCTTCAGGTAACGGTCGGCCAACCAGGCGACGAAGGCGCCGGCCGACACCGGCGTCGTCACCGCCGCCGGCAGATAGATCCCGAGCCCGACAGCCAGCGGGGGTAACCGGGCTACGCCGCCGAGCTTTTTCAGGATTTCGTCGACAACGATCAGCGCCATGCCAACAGCCACGCCGATGCCGATCATCGTCCAGTCCAGCTTGCCGGACAGGATCCCCGTCGCCAAGGTCGACATCAAGGTCGCCTGCGGCGCGCCCAGCGCTTTGTTCGGGTCCATGCCCGCATGCGGCAAGGCGCCGGCGAAGCCATAGGCCTGATAGACCAGCTCCAGGATCGGCGGGATGACGATGGCACCGGCAATGACGCCGACGATCAGCGCCAACTGCTGTTTGGCCGGAGTCGCACCGACAAGTTGCCCGGTTTTCAGATCCTGCAGATTGTCATTGGAGATGGTGGCGATCGCCAGCACCACCGCGGTCACGAACAAGGCGATGGCGATCGCCTGTTTCTGGATGTCCGGGTTGGCGAGCTGCCCTTGCGGTCCGCCCAGCAGCATGCTGAGCAGCACCCCCGCCGAGACCACCGCCAATATACCGATACCGGAGATCGGGCTGTTGGACGAGCCGATCAGCCCAGCCATATAGCCGCAGGCGGTCGCGACGACGAAGCCGATGATATAGCAGAAGATGGTCGAGGTGATGACCAGCGCCCACAGCATGCCGCCGCTGAACACGCCGGACTGGCCTATGAAGTAATAGAGAACTCCGGCCAGCGGCAGCATCAGCGCCAGACTGGTGCCGACGACATAGTCGAAGGGCAGGTCGCGCTCGGTGTTCGGCACCACGCCGCCCTTGCCGGAGCGGACGGCGGCCAACGCGGCGAGCGAAGCCTTGACCCCCTCGACCATCGGCATGAAAAGTTGGATCAGGGTCCAGATGGCGGCGACGCCGATGGCGCCAGCCCCGATCAACCGCACATTGTGCCGCCACAGGCCGGTGGCATAGGTGGCGGCGTCGATGCCCGCCTCTGCAGGATGGAGATAGGACAGGATCGGCACTGCCACACCCCAGGCGAGCAGCACCCCGACCAGCATCGCCAGGCCGACGATGATGCCGACCAGATAGCCTGCTCCGACCAGCGCCAGCGACATACCCGCCCCGATGCCAGTGGCAATGCCGCCGACCCGGAAAAACACGCTGATCTCGGTCGCGAAAATGGCGAAGCCGCTACTGATGACGCTGAACCCGGCCGAGATCACGCTGCCGATGACGACGTCGCGCAGGCCAGGCTGCCCCGGCTGGGGCGGCGCGTCGTCCTCGCCAGGGCTGCCGACTTTGAGGATTTCAGCGGCGGCGACGCCCTCGGGGTACGGCAGGTCGCTCTCGACCACCATAGCGCGGCGCAGCGGCACAGTGAACATCACGCCTAATATGCCGCCCAGCGCGCAGATGCCGGATGTCTGCCAGAAGGGAAAGCCCGCCCAGTAGCCGACCATCACCAGCCCGGGCAGCACGAAAATGATCGAGGACAACGTGCCCGCCGCCGAGGCGATGGTCTGGACGATATTGTTTTCGAGAATATTCGAGCCCTTGACCAGCCGCAGCACGGCCATCGAGATCACGGCAGCGGGGATGGACGAGGCGAAGGTGAGCCCCACCTTCAATCCCAGATAGATATTCGCGGCGGTGAAAACGACGGTGATAAGCACGCCGAGGATCACCCCGCGCAAAGTGAATTCACGCATCGCTTGCTTCAATCCAATCTCCACGGCCGGAAAAAATCTGTTATGAGCCACCCTGGCCTATATCCAACAGGCCTGTCCAGCGGAACACCGTCTTGGGGGAAAGAGATGAGCAGATCGAGCGACATGCAGCCCGCTTTGGGCTCGCCGGGCACAGCCGTGCTGATCACCGGCGGGGCGTCGGGCATCGGGCTGGCGTCCGCCCGAGCGCTGGCCGCCGTCGGAAGGCCAGTCGCGCTGTGGGACATAAACAAGACGAAGGCCGAAGCCGGCGCGGCGGCGATCACGGCGGATTACGGGGTCGCCACCCTGGGGGTCGGGATCGATCTGCGCGACCTGCAAGCTTTAGGACCAGCTTTGACCGAGACGCGCCGCGCTCTTTCACCGATCGGCGGGCTGGTTCATTCGGCCGGGATCGTCGATGTCGGCTCCCTGGACGGCGTCACGCCGGAAAGCTGGGACGATGGCATCAACACCCATCTGCGGCCACTGATCCTGCTGACCCAGGCGATGATGGAGGATTTCCGCGCCAATCCCGGTTCGGCCATCGTCGCCATCGCATCGATCAACGCGACCTTGGGCAACGCCGCAAACCCGATCTACACGGCGGCCAAGGGCGGGATGCTGTCGCTGGTGAGGTCGCTCGCCGACCGGTTGGCGACCGATAAGATCCGCATCAACTCGGTCTCGCCCGGCATGGTCCTGACGCCGATGATGCAGCCCAGCGTCGATCATTTCCCGAAGGGCTATTTCGAGAAGCGCATCCTGATGGAGCGCCTGGGCAATCCCTCGGAGATCGGCCGGGTGGTACGCTTCCTGCTATCGGATGAGGCCAGTTATATGACAGCGGCGGAGGTTGTGGTGGATGGGGGAAATATTTCGTCGCAGCGGATTTAGGGCACGAATCGATCCTCTGTCCCTCACCGTCCCATTGCTGCGCAATGGGTCCCCCCCCACAGGGCGGAGAGGATATCAATCAGTGATTGCCTGCGATCGTGATGGTCTTCAGGGCGTCGCTGTCGGCTTTCAGTTCGGTGGTACCGGATTTGAAGCCGTTGGCGTCGATGAGGAAGCCGATGACGTCGATATACTGGTCGTGGGTCAGGCTGCCCGGCTTGCCCTGAGGCATGGTGGTCGAGACGCGCGTGAACAGTTCGCCGACATTATGGTTCAGCCAATGCGCCAGGAACTTGTCGCCCGCCAACTCCGGCACCGGCTCCTTACCGCCCAGGTCGGGCTGGTGGCACATCGCGCAATTAGCGTTGTAGACCTCTTCGCCGCGTTTGGACTGATCACTGGTGAAGATGCCATCGCCTGCGCTTTTACCCGCCGGCGTCGCTTCCGCGGCCAGCGCGAAGGACGGCGCGCCAGTCACGGCAAATCCGCCCGCCAAGACGGCGGCGAACAATGCGGTTGCCGTGTGCTTCATGAACATGCCGATAACCCTCCCCATTCTTGGAACGTCAAATTTAACTGAACCTGCCTTCATAGGTAGGGTCGTAACGCAAAGCGAAGGCAAAATCGAGCCGAGCTCGACCTCACCGGAACGATAATGTCGCGGCGAATCGTGTCGTGACGATGGCGGCCGAAGGCCGCATCTCCCTAATGTTTTAGCTGGAGCGCGCCAGGAAACCGCGAAACTGTTCCCCCAGGAACGCCACGATCGCTGCGTGGTCGGTATTGGGCCTGAAGGCCAGATCGAAGACGCAAAATTCGAACTGGATCATCAGCATTCGCACGCGCAGCCGGGCATCGGCCGACGCATCCGGCGCGGAGGCGCGGGCGAAGGCGGGAAAGCGTTCGCCCAGCATGCGGATGACCGCCTGCCGGATCGTCTCCTCCCACTGCATGCCTTCGGGTTCGAGCGACGCGATCTGAACGATGATGTCATAAAATGGCCGGTTCGCCCGGTAAAAGCCGATCAGCCCCTCGACCCAGCGATCAATATCCCCGTCGGTTATAGGATCGGACGGCCGGACAGCGTCGTATTCGGCGAAAAGCCGCGGCCAGAACTGGTCGAACAACGCCTTGGTCATCGCGAATTTGCTGTCGAAATGACGGTAGAAAGTGCTGCGATTGACCCCGGCGCGCTTCACGATGTCGTCCACCGCCGCGCCCGCATAGGAGGATTCGGCGAAGGCGTCGTAGGCGGCGGCCAGCAGTTTCTCGCGGCTGCTCTGCTTCTGGCGCTGTTGAAGTTCGGTCCGGCCGCTGACCGCCGGCTGCGTCGGAAGCAGAAGCGCCGGAATTTCCGATTTGGACGAAACTTTAGGTTCTAAAGATTGGATTGTGACCATGATCCCGCTTGATGATGTCGCCGCAGCCGCTGAAAGTCATCGACGCGACATTTTGTTGCATCATAGGGTTTCGGCCATTAAGCTGCAAGTATCGGCCGCATATATCACTCTTGACCGCCCGGCTGAGTGGGCACATCAGTTAAAAATCTATCAACTCCGTTTGAAAATCAACAACGCAAATTCGAGGTTTTAAGATGCTGCGCCTTTCTCTTACGTCCGCCCTTCTCGTCGTTACGCCTATCCTTCTTGCCGTCACGAGCGTCGGCGCGCGCGCCGCTGGCGACCCTGAAATGGGCAAGCGCCAATTCGCACCATGCAGCGCCTGCCATACCGTGGAAGCAGGCGGCCCGGACAAGATCGGTCCCAATCTGCATGGCATCTTCGGCCGCAAGGCCGGTAGCGAACCGAATTTCGCCTATTCCGATGCGCTGAAGAATTCTGGCATCGTCTGGGACGCCGACAAACTTAACACCTGGATCACGAAGCCGGCAGCAATGGTCCCCGGCACCAAGATGGCGTTCCTGGGCATCAGCAACGAAGCCGTCCGCGCCAACATCATCGCCTATCTGCAAGAGGCGACGAAGTAAGACCCGCGTTATTCCCCGTCATCGCGAAGGAGCAAACTCCTCGCAATGACGGGTTAAGTTACGTAAAGTGAAGTAAGAATCGCCCACAAGGGCCAACGAATCCTGGGAGGGACCTATATGCTCGATAAGCACGCGCTTCTGACCACCGCCGCCTTGCTTGCCCTCGGCCTGTCCGTTTCGGCGAACGCCGCCAACGACCTGACCAAGCCGGCCGGCAAGGACTGGCCCGCGGTCGGCGGCGACTGGAACAACAGCCGGTTCTCGACCCTGACCAAGATCAATCCCAGCAATGTCAAAACACTGGGCGCCGCCTGGTTGAAGCAATTCCCTGGCGCCTATTCGCGCATCACCCCGGTGGTGGCGGACGGCATGATGTTCGTCACCGCCGGCCCCTTCGTCTATGCGCTGAATCCCAAGACCGGCGAGGAAATCTGGAAGTACAAGCCCGAGATTCCAGCCTCCATGCTGTTCAAGGGGGTGGCCTACGGCGAGGGCAAGGTCTTCGTCGGCACCGCCGATGCCAGCATCTTCGCGCTGGACGCCAAGACCGGCAAGTTCCTCTGGAATACCCTGGTGGGCGACAAGCTGCCGCCGCGCGACGCCGGCCCTGGCGGTGCCAACGCCGCCGCGCTGACCACCACCGGGCAATATATTTCCGGCGCGCCGATCTATGTGAATGGCAAGGTCATCAGCGGCATGGCCAATGGCGACTTCCTGATCATCGGCCGGCTGATGGCGCTGGACGCCAAGACCGGCAAGGAGGCCTGGCGCTTCGACTCCGTGCAGGGTCCGGGCAAGCCGGGCCACGAGACCTGGCAGCAGGACAACGAGGTGTGGAAGCATGGGGGCGGCGGCATGTGGGTGACCCCGGTGGCCGACCCCAAGCTGAACCTGGTTTATGTCGGCACCGGCAACCCGATCCCGCAATGGGCGGGCGAGACGCGCGGCGGCGACAATCTGTTTACCGACACTGCGCTGGCGCTCGACATCACCACCGGCAAGCTGAAATGGCATTTCCAGGCCATCCACCACGATATCTGGGAGGCCGACCTCGGCACGCCCTTCGTGCTGTTCGACGCCAACAAGGATGGCAAGACCACACCCGCGATCGGCATCATGCGGACCGACGGCATTCTGTTCGAGCTCGATCGCGCCACCGGCAAGCCGGTGTTCCCGATCGAGGAAAGGGCGGTGCCGCAGAATCCGCGCCTGAAAACCTCACCCACCCAACCCTTCCCGGTGGGTGCGGACCAGATCGGCCCACCCTGCACCCCGCCGGAGCTGATCCCGGCAGGTTTCAAGCCGATCTGCTATTTCGACCCGATCGATTACGACACGCCGAACGCGATGATACTGCTGAACAAGACGCGCTCGGCGCCGATGGCCTATAGCCCGCAGAGCGGCCTGTTCTATGCCACGGCGCATATCTCGCCATTCTGGATCAGTCGGGCTCAGGACCCCGATGTGTTCGTGCCGCCGGGCAATGCACCGGGCATGAAGTCATACGGCCTGATCACCGCCATCGACGCCAAGACCGAGAAGATTGTCTGGCAGAACAAGGTCCCTTACCGCATCGAGAATGGCAGCGGCGCCACCGTGACCGCCGGCGGGTTGCTGTTCCATGGCGAGCCCGACGGTAATCTGCAGGCCTACGAGGCCAAGACCGGCGACAAATTATGGGAGTTCCAGACCGGCGCCGACGAAGGCGGATCGGCCGCGATCTATGAGGTGGATGGCGAGCAATATGTCGCCGTGATGGCCTCGAGCAATCTGTGGGCCTTCAAGCTGGGCGGCACCGTCGCCCCGCTACCCGCCCCGCCGACCCCGGCCACCGAAACCACCTTCCGGGGCCGGCTGGAGAATGCCGACCATATCGGTATCAGCGCGACCTTGAACGATATGGGCCTGGACAAGACCCGGACCTATTACGACGAAAACGTCTTCAAGCCGCTGCGCGCCAAGGTAAAGACCGGCGCGATCACCTTCACCAACGACGGCAAGGAACCCCACACTCCGACCGCCGTGGACGGCAGTTGGACCACCGGCGAAATCGCCCCCGGCAAATCCGCCACGGTGACGATCGCGACCCCGGGCACCTATGTGTATAGCGACAAGCTGCACCCGTGGAGCTATGGCCAGCTGGTGGTGCAGTAAGCATGCAAGCCCTCTCTTAAAACCCCTCGCCCGTTTTCACGGGCGAGGGGTTTTAAGGCCGCCGGATATGGACGTAACGTTGGTAGACCCTACGCGCTGTAAGGCGGGGCGCAGGAGCCTGCCCGAATAAGCCGTAACCATCCATAGAAGGTGCCCGGAACTCCGGCGTGCGGGCGGGGAGGAGCGTCCGGGCCGCTCCTTCGCCAATCGGGAGGTAGCTATGAGGCGGCTTATCCTATGCGTCGGCGCTGTCCTCTATGCCGGGTCGGCTCCATCCAGGGCGGACAATTCGAAGCCGGTCGATGCCACGCAGCCCGCGGAATTGACCGGCTCATGGAATATGCAGCACCCGGTCGTCTTAAGAAGCCCTGATGGGAGGCCCGCCGCTGGCGTGCCGGTATGCCAGTTCCAGCAGGCAGGCACCCAGCTGAACGGCGCCTGCAAGATCACCGATGGGGGCGAAGGCCCGATAACCGGCACCATCGACGGCCGGCATGTCGAGTGGCACTGGAAATTCACCTTTTGCCTTTACCCGTCGGGCACCCGGCACTCGGCGCAGCTCTATAGTGATCAATTTGCCGACGCGACATTCAGGGGCGATCTGGATGACAATAATGTCCTCGCCGGAGATTACAGATCGTCCATGCAGGTCGGCTGGACCAGGGTCTTTTTCGCAAAAAGAGAGCCGCCCGATTCAAGGCCGGCCTGCTATTAGGCGGACCGGAAGGGACCGGCGGCGGATTTGCGTTGTAGAGTGGAAAAGCGCGGCGCATTCACCATTTCAAGCTCGGGAAGATGTTGGATTACGCTTCGCTCATCCACCCTACTATTGTCCCTAAGCTCGCAGGATACGCTCATGAAACCCTCCGCACTCCCACCCGATTCCGTCGCCGTCGTCACCGGTGGCGCCTCCGGCATCGGCCTGGCCGCCGCCCGGCGTTTCGCGCAGATGGGGTTTTCCGTCTGCATCGCCGATCTCGGCGCCGACCGGCTTGGCAGCGCTGCGGAGCAGATCGCCGCCGCCTCCCCTCACGGCGCGGACCGGATCATGACCTCCGAGACCGATGTCAGCCGCGTCGAGGAGCTGCAGCGGCTGGAGGCGGCGGTGTGCGCGCGGTTCGGCAGCACCGACATATTGATGAACAATGCCGGCATCCAGCCCGGCAGCGGAATATTCGGGCCGGCGGAAAATTGGCGCCAAGTGCTGAACGTCAATCTGTGGGGCATCATCAATGGCACGCAGGTCTTCGTGCCCGGCATGATCGCCCGCGGCCGGCCCGGCCTAATCGTCAATACCGGGTCGAAGCAGGGCATCACCACTCCGCCGGGTGACCCCGCCTATAATGTGGCCAAGGCCGGCGTGAAGGTCTTCACCGAGGCGCTGCAGCATGAGCTGCGCAACACGCCCGACTGCCGGTTAAGCGCTCATCTGCTGGTTCCCGGCTATGTCTTCACCGGCCTGACCGCGCATGGGGCATCCGAGAAACCCGCCGCCGCCTGGACGCCCGAGCAGACCGTCGATTTCATGATGGACCGGCTGGAGGAGGAGGATTTCTATATCCTCTGCCCAGACAACGACGTCCCGCGTGCACTCGACGAACGCCGCATCGCGTGGGCCGCCGGCGATATCATCGAGAACCGCCCGCCGCTGTCACGCTGGCACCCGGATTGGAAGGAGGCGTTCGCGGCATTCGTGAAAGCTGCCGGTTAAAAATGTCCAGTTTACGCCTTGCCCGCGGTCCTTAAGACTTTATCGGTTTAGGCGTGACATGGGGCTTGCGATGACAATGATCCAGCCGAGGGCGGCAGCCGCCCGAGACTATCGCAAATGGGCATTGTTCGCGGTAATGGGGGTGTTGAGCCTGCTAGTGTTCAATGTCGATGAACGTTTCCTGATCGATAAGACGGACGAGGAATGGCAGCACATCGCGCCGTTTCAATGGTGGCTATTGCCGCATGGGCTGGCGGGTGCTGTGGCGCTCGCGATCGGCCCTTTCCAATTCTCCGAGCGGCTGCGACGCACGCATCTGAAGCTCCACCGGGTGCTGGGGCGGATCTACATCAGCGCGATCTGCATTGCCGCGCCGCTCGCCATCTATATCGGGGATCATTGGGACGACAACCCGGGATCCGCCGTCGAGGGCTGGGCGCAGGCCGGCGGCTGGGTGTTATGCGCGGTGCTGGCCTTCGTTTTTGCGATAAACCGCAACATCCCTCGGCATCGCCAGTGGGTGGCCCGCAGCTATGGCTTCACTTTCATCTTCATCATGGCCCGCGCCCCGCACATCGTGGGCTGGCACTGGAAGACCGAGGAGGATTTCGTGACCTATCGCTGGTTCCTGGTCTTCGCCGCGCTGATCGTGCCGGATTTGATCTTGCAGGCGGATGAGCTGTTTCGGCGGACGGCGGGCAGCCGGTGAGACCTGGATTGCCAGATCAAAGCCAATCTGGACGACGCCCCCGCCAGCAAGTTCTTCACATGCCCGGTAGCACGATCACGGGGGCAGTTATGTATAGCGTTCCCGAGAGTGGGCGCGGATATTTTCGGAATTTCCATTACTTTCTGGAGTGGTCGGCGGAATCATGTTCTTCAAGGGAAACGCAGATCCACGTTGTACGCATGCGTTCGGCTTTGTGCGTCTAATTCCCTCCGAGATGGTTTTCTAAGAGTTCGACCTCCAGCGCGCGATCTCATGCACGTTCGGCATGTTCAAGATCGCGTGGCCCGCGCCGATGGCGGACAGTGCCTCGCCCTGGGGCGATCACATGTTCGCCGTCATCCCGTCCGCACCAGATGCACGTGCCCAGTGTGGTCTTTTCGATGGTTCGTAATCGCGGCCACTCACTGGGTCTCGACAGCGACGCTGGTCGAGCCTCGGACCAGGGCTGAATCGCGGAATTGCGCGAAGATACGGCTCGCGCCCACCTGAAATAGGATCGTGGCGCTAGCCGTCGCGAAGATCGAAAAGGTCGGGTTCTCGTTGGCATGGGTCGTCACGTTGCTGGTCGGCAGCGAAAATTCCCTGATCACGCCGCAGTGGCAATTCGGCTGATCTTGCTTCCCGCGCTCGCCTGTCGCGGGAACCAGAGCGCACCGTCGGGACCGGCGGTAATGGCAGCCGGGGCGGCGCCAAAAGATGTCGGAAATACGAGATCGCGCCTTGCGGCTTATACGTCCGACCCGATTGAAAAGCTCGGTAACCCAGACTGCACCATCCGCCCGCCACGATATCCACGGGAAAGGTTGTTGTTCACCAGACGGTATTCGGTGATGGTCTGCGCGCTCGCCGGCTTCGGAGTACCGAATAGAATCGTCGCTGTGACGATGAGGATGACATGGATCGAGTTCAACCAGCGCGCGTTTCGCGCCAAGCCATTCCGCTTCTTAGTTGGGAGAGCAGCGTCTTAGGGTCGTTGACGCACACAAACAAGCGACCAATCACATTTCCCGAAATTCGTAGGACACACGGCTAAAACCAGAACCACTGGGCCCCTCAAAATCCCCCCACAGCCGGAATGATCTCCCGCCCGAATACCTCCAGCGGCGCGATCTCATGCACGTTCGGCATGTTGAAGATGGCGTGGTCCACGCCGATGGCTGACAGGGCCTCGCACTGTGCGATCACGTCCTTTGCGGTCATGCCGCCTGCCGCCAGATGCACGGTGCCCAGTGTGGTCTTTTCGATCGTGGTGTAGTCGCGGCCCAGCCTGTCGCAATGCTGTTGCAATATTGTCAGCTTGGGCCCCACCGCCTCAGGGCCGCCGAACAGGTTGCAGGCGTCGGCATATTGGGCGACGAGGCGGAGCGTCTTCTTTTCGCCGCCGCCTGCGACCAGGATCGGCGGGTGGGGGCGGGATAGCGGCTGCGGGCTGCACAGCGTCTCGGCCAGATGATTATGGTGCCCATGATAGGGGCCGTTATCGTCGGACCACATCTGCTTGGCGATCTGCAGCGCCTCCTCCAATAGTTCGAAACGGGTAGCGACCGGCGGAAAGGGCGTGCCGAGGCCCTTCGCCTCCTGCTCGAACCAGGCGGCGCCGATGCCGAGATAGGCGCGGCCCCCCGACAGGACATCGAGGGTCGTTACTGTCTTCATCAATATGCCGGGATAGCGATATGGCACGCCGGTCACCATCGTGCCGAGCCGCAGTTTTTTCGTCAGCGCCGCGAGATAACTCAGCGTGCTGTACCCCTCCAGCATGTCCATCTCGGGCGGGCCGACAGGGGCGATCTGGAAGAAATGATCCATCGTCCACAGGCTGGCGAAGCCAGCATCGTCGGCGGCGCGCGCGATATCGCCCAATGTGCCGCCGATTCGCGCCGGGCCGGTCGGCCAAGTGAAGTTGGGTATCTGAAGACCGATTTTCATGGCCATTCCTCCTCGAACGGGCAGCCGCCTGCCCGTGAACAGGCTATCCCGGATGCCGGGCCGTGAGAACCATGCGAATCACGCGGCCTTCCGCCGATGGCTGGAACTAAATCCCCGCCCTGCACTTAGCTTCCACATGCAAGCCGCGGTCGCACAGGGAGACACCGAAGGATGACCGATAAACATGAACCGCCGATGGCGGCCCTGGGGGAAACGGCGCCCCGCCACAGCGCCATTATCAGGGGGCAGCCGATAGATCTGGACGGCGAAATTCGGCGTATGAGCCTTAGAGAGATGATCGCCGACATTGTGAAGTTGAAGGCGCTGCACCTCGCTGGTCAGCTTGCGCGACGCATCGAGGCACGGCCGATGGCGGCGATCTTCATCGCGATGGGTTTGGGTCTTCTCAGTGGCGCGCTGCTCAGGCATACGGTGCTTTCCCCTCGGCGTTAGCCCATAATCATGTGCGGATACGCTTTTATCACGTCTTTCCATTCCAATAGGAGCATTCATGAATACCACTGAGATCGCCGACCGGCTTGCCGTCACGCACGGGCTTTCCAAGGTCGCCGCGAAACAGGTCGTCGAAGACGTCTTGCAGGCGATTACCGATGCCGCGGCCATCGGCAACGAAGTGTCCCTGCCCGGCTTCGGCAAATTCAAGGTTCAGGATCGGCCGGCGCGCACAGGACGAAACCCGGCGACCGGTGAAGCGATCGAGATCGCCGCGTCGAAGAAGCTGTCGTTCAGCGCGGCCAAGAGCCTGAAGGATATGCTCAACCCGGCTCCCAAGCCGAAGGCCGCGCCTAAGGCGAAGGCCGCGCCTAAGGCGAAAAAAGCGAAGTAAGCTCAATGGCTGGGCGAGCGACCAGTCAGACGGTCGCTCGCCGGTTATTCACGATGCCTTCGGCTTGTATTGCCAAGCGCTGGAAAGCATATGAGAAGTACGTCGCCGTCTGAGTCTCCTCCCGCGCATCCCGCCACCCCATTTCGGTCATAAGGGTCCCGATGCCGCCGTCTTATTCCCTGTTTCCCGATTACACCAAGGCCGAGCGCTGGGTGGATGCGGTCGTCCACATTCTGGGGCTGATCGGTGGGGCGATTGCGGTCATCTGGCTGTTCGAGCAGGCTGGACCGGTGATCACGGCCGGGCGGATCGCCACCGCCGCCGTCTATGCCTTCGGCCTGATCGGGATGCTGTCGGCATCGGCGCTATATAATCTGACACGGGCCGGCCGGCTGAAAGCCATATTCAGGCGGCTGGACCATGCGATGATCTATGTGATGATCGCCGGCACCTATACGCCGCTGTCGCTGACGGCGCTGCGGCCCGGCCTCGGCATACCGCTCTGCGCGATCGTGTGGCTGTTGGCGGCGATCGGCGTTGCGTTGAAAGTGGTGCGTCAACATCCGCATGAGCGTCTGTCGCTCACCCTCTATCTGACCATGGGGTGGCTGGTGCTGCCCCTTCTGCCGTCTCTGATCGCGATATTGCCGGCTGGTGCGATCGTGCTCATCATTTCCGGCGGGGCGATCTATTCGCTGGGCTCGTTCATCCATACCCGCATGGGCTGGCCGTTCCACAACGCCGTCTGGCACGGCATGGTAATCTGCGCCGCCGGTCTGCATGTGGCGGCCATCGCCCAGGTGATCACGCTGCCGGTCGGGCCTTAGGACGACCGACAGCGCTGAAGGCTTGCGTCTTAACGATCTAGCGCGGCCAGGGCGGAGACCAAGGGGAAGGATTTCGTTGCTGGCTCATCAAGATCCCGGCTGCGTTTTCCGGTTTCCATTTTTTATCGAAAACTTTTAGCGAATCCAGGTTTTATTCGCATTTTGTTCTCTTAAGTTCCAGCGCGACTTCGTTCCCCCTACGGCTTGCGGGAGAGGGATTTGAACCTAATGCCGCGCCATCGCGCCGCCGGGCTTGCCCTTGGGCAGGATGAAGACGCTCCCGATGCTGAACAGCATCATATAGCCCAGCGCGGTGAAGGCGTCGGAATAGGCCATGATCATGGCCTGATGGTGAACCTGGCCGGCCAGCATGGCGACGGCCTGCCCGTGGGCGCTGCCGGCATCGCCGGATCGGCTCATGAAAAGGCCGGTCAGCTGCTCCATCCGAGCCGACGTGCGGTCGGCATTGGCGGAGACGCGTTCGGCCAGCGCCGCGAAATGCACCTGCTCGCGGCTTTGGGTCAGGGCGGCCAACAGCGCGATGCCGATGGACCCGCCCAGATTGCGGAAGATATTGGTGAGGCTGGAGGCATCGGCGCTGTCGCGCGGCGGCAGCCCGGTGGTCGCAAGTGTCATCAGCGGAATGGCGAACAGCGGAAAGCCGATCGCGCGTAGCGCCTGCGGCAGCATGAGCTCGCTGCCACTGGTATCGGCGGTCAGGTTGGCGTTGAGGAAGCAGCTGATGCCGATGATCAGCGACCCGGTCGCCACCATCGGTCTGGGCGGAATCCGCGCCATCAGAAACGGCATCAGCGGAAAGATCAGCAATTGTGGCAGGCCACTCCACATCACCACCGCGCCGATCTGCATCGCGCTATAGCGCGGCACCTGCGCCAGATAGACCGGTACCAGGAAGATCGAGCCATAGCTGACGGCGCCGATGATTCCGGACATGAAGTTACCGCCGCCGACGGCCCGCCGGCCCAGCAGCCGCAGATTGATGACCGGCTTTTCCATAGTGAATTCGATGATCAGGAAGAACAGCAGAGAGATGACCGCGACCAGCGTCAGATCTCGGATCAAGGGCGAGCCGAACCATTCGCGCCGCTGCCCCTCCTCCAGCACCACCGTCGCCGCGCCGAGCCCGACCGCCATGGTGATCACGCCCCACCAATCGCCTCCGACCAGCTCGGAGAGCTGCATCTTCTCGCGGTGCAGCCCGTAAAGCTGCAGCGCGATGGCGACGATGCCGGGGATGATGTTCAGATAAAAGATATAGTGCCAGGACAGGTTTTCGGTCAGCCAGCCGCCGATCGTCGGGCCCAAGGCCGGGGCGAAGGTGACGCCGACGCCGAAGATCGCCATCCCGACAGTCTGCTGGCGCGGCGGCAGGTGCCGGTTTATGATCGTGATGCCGGCCGGGATCAGCGCCCCGCCGGTGAAGCCCTGGCCGGCGCGAAATAGGATCAGCTCCGGCAGGCTGGTCGACCAGGCGCAGGCGACCGAAAAACCGACGAACAGCATCGTGCTGACCGACAGATAGCGCTGGAGCCCGAATACGGTGCTGAGCCAGCCGGTCAACGGAATGACGATGATCTCAGCAATCAGATAGGCGGTGGCGATCCAGCTGCCCTCATCGACCGATGCGCCGATGGCGCCTTCGATCTGCGCCAGCGACGAATTGGTGATCTGGATATCCAGGATCGCCATGAAGCAGCCGACCATGCCGCCGGCGATGGCGAGCCAGTCCCGCGCGGTGGCGTCGGTGGTCTTGCCGATAAACGGGATGGCCTCGGTCATTTTGCGGCGTGGACCGGGGCGGGCGCCAGCGTGGTGCGAGCCCCCTCAGGGGCGGTCCGCGTATCGACCGTCGCCGTCGCCGACAAGCCGGGGCGAAGATCGACGCCGTACTGCGAGTTCGGGTCGATCTTGATCTTCACCGGCACGCGCTGGACTATCTTGGTGAAGTTGCCGGTGGCGTTTTCCGCCGGCAGCAGGGCGAACTGCGCGCCGGTGCCGGGCGCCAGGCTGTCGATCGTGCCCTCCAGTTGCAGGCCGGGAAAGGCATCGAGCGTGAAGCGCACCCGCTCGCCGCGATACATTTGGCCCAGCTGCGTCTCCTTAAAATTGGCGACGAGGTAGATGTCGTGCACCGGCACGATGGTGATCAGCCGGCTGCCCGGCTGGACGAACTGACCGACCCTGACCGACCGGTCGCCGACCGCGCCGTCGCTGGCGGCGGTGATGGTGGTGAAGGACAGGCGCAGGCGAGATTGTTCGCCTATCGCCTCGGCGCTCTGGATCGCCGCCGCGGCCTTATCGTGCTGGGTTTCCAGGACCGCGAGCTGGGCCCGCGCGGTTTCGAGCATGGCGCGGGCCTCGCCCAAAGCGGCGTTCGAGCGCTTGAGGTCGGTCTGCGCCAGCTGCGACCTCTGCCGGCTGACCGCGCCGCTTTCGACCAGATTACGGTAACGCTCGGACTCGCTGCCGGCATAGTCGAATTGAGCCCCGGCCGAGGCGATCTGGGCAACGTTGGCAGCAAGCCGGGTCTTCTGCTGAACGATCTGCGCCTCGACATTACGCAATTCGGCCTTGGCCGAGGCCAATTGCGCTTCGCTTTGGGCCAGCTCGGCCCGGTAATCGCGGTCGTCGATGCGGACCAGAACCTGGCCCGCCGTCACCTGCTGATTGTCGTCGACCGCGACCTCGGCGACATAACCGGCGATCTTGGGGCTCACGGTGATGGTATCGGCCTGGAGATAGGCATCATCGGTGGTTTCGAGATAGCGGCCGACCAGCATCCAGCGCGCGCCGAACACAGCCCCGGCGATCAGGATCAGCGCCACCGCGCCGATCATCAGCGACCGCCGCCAGCGCGTGCGTGCCGCTGTCGCCGGCTCTAGCTCCGGCTCGGCCATCCAGTCCTCATTCTCCAAGGCGGATAGGGCGCCGCGTGGTTTGTTCTGCATTTTGGATCCCTATCACCTGAAGAAGGCGGGCCGTTCAGTGACTAGTCCAGGCCTCGATAATTTGTTACTACTCGGTAACAAGCCCGAAAACGGTACCGATCGGTAACTTTTATGTCAAGCTCGCTTGCGCTGGCAATTCGGGGATCCGCCCCGCCCGAAATCCGCGTAAAGCCGCGCGAGCGCATCCTCGTGGTGGCGCGCGACCTCTTCTACCGCCACGGCAGCCGCGCGGTGGGGGTCGATACGATCGCGGAAGCGGCAGGCACGAACAAGATGACGCTCTATCGGCATTTCAACTCGAAGGACGAGTTGATCGCGGCTTGCCTGCGCGAGGCGGCCAAGGAGTTCGATGCCGATTTCGAAAAAATCATTCGCCTTCACGCGCGCGATCCCTATGCCCAGCTGGTGGCCTGGATGCGGTATATCGCCGATTACCTGATCGTCGAGGCCGACCGCGGCTGCGCGCTCGCCAATGCCGCGATCGAACTGCCGGAAAAGGATCACCCGGCCCGCCGCGTTATCGAGGAAGTTAAGACGGCCCAATCCGAGCGGCTGATCGCGCTATGCCGCGACGCCGGTTTCGTCGATCCGGAAGGGCTGGCGGATGAGCTGTTCCTGCTGGTCGAGGGCGCGCGCGTCAGTATCCAGAGCGTAGGCGTGAAAGGCCCGGCCGCGCGGATCGGCCGCATGCTGAAGACGATCATCGAAAGCCACGAGCGGGCCCCGCACTCTGCGTCTAACTAGCAACCGGGGCTGGTCCGCGCGCCGTGGATGCGCGATGATCGGATCCGCAATGGGAGATCATCATGCCGTTGGATATGACAGGCGAACCGGGCCGCAGCCCGTCGCTGAATGTGCTGGGGGGAACGCTGGAGACCTGCTCGATCCACCCGATGACCGGCTTCTTCCGGGAGGGATGCTGCGACACCGGACCAGGCGATCTGGGCAGCCACACCGTGTGCGTGGTGATGACGGAGAAGTTCCTGCAATTCTCCAAGCTCGCCGGCAACGACCTGTCCACCCCGATCCCAGCCGCCGGCTTCGCCGGGCTGAAGCCGGGCGACCGCTGGTGCCTGTGCGCGCCTCGCTGGCAGGAGGCGCTGGAGAACGATACCGCGCCGCGCGTCGTGCTGCGCGCCAGCCATCTTGAGGCGTTGGATTATTGCGCGCTGGAAGATTTGAAGCGCTTTGCGATCGACCTGATGTAGCGCGGTAGGCGAGGCCGGCCATCACCCAGTTCGAAACCGTCCCGGCCTGGCGCATCGCCCGGCTGCGGCTTGCCTTGCGCGATGCCGAGCAGCGGGGCCTGGATGCTCAGGATAGCGGCAGCGACCTGACCCACCGGGCGCTAGCCCGCCGCTTCGTACTTGGCCGACAGCGTGCCCGCGATCTCGCGGCCGATCCGCCGCCCAGGCTGACGACCACGCGCAAGGGCCGAAGCTTTCCCGTGGCCAAACGGACCGCCATCTGGCGGGCGATCTTCGCCACCCGCCCGACGAACTGGGCCCAGGGCAACCGCGCACCGTTCGGCGCGATCGTCGAGGCGCACCGTCAAGCAAGCGTCGAATGCAAAGCGCTGAACATCGCCCCACCCCGTTACCGCACTGTTTACATGCTGTGGCATCGCGGTGTGCCGGGTGCGGATGTGCTCAAGGCGCTGACCCGCCCCTGAGTTCCTGCAGTTCGTCAGTTATTTTCCGTCGTTCGTCGGTTCCATTTGCGGTTCGCCGATGCATGGTGGTCTTCGGTCGAACACCGAGCGACATCGTGAAGCAGCCCGCATAATTTCACTTCACCGACACGGGGCGGGCGGCCAAACGGCCAGCGGATACACCCCCCGGGAAATCGATAGTGCTCTGCCAATACTATTTTGAACCCAAGGGAGGAAATCATGTTCGCGCGTTCGCTTACTGCCGTCACCCTCGCGGTCCTGGCAACCGCCGCTGTCACAAGCCCCGCGCATGCGGATGACACGATCACCAACAGCACCAGGGTCCGCTATCGCGACCTCGACCTCACCAGCGACGCTGGCGAGGCGGCCTTGAAGCAGCGGATCGCCAGAGCCGCCAAGAATGTCTGCTGGAACGCCGATGGTCCTACCATCGAGAATCACGTCCGCTTCGACACGTGCCGTAATGACGCAATCGCCAACGCATCGCCGCAGATGAACGCCGCCATAGCCTCCGCGCGTTCAGATCATCGTTACGCGACGAACAACGATGTGATTGCGATGTCCGGCCGCTGAGTCCCAGCAGCCCGGACACGGATGGGCGGGCGGCCGAAAGGTTTCCCGCCCATTTGGCGTCTTGAAACGTAGTCTTAGCGGCCCGCCATCGCCCGGGCGTCGGCGAGGTAGGTCCGGCCGATCCGCAGCTCCCGCCCGTCGCGCATCTGTGCGGTCCATCCGCCCATGCCGTCATGCTTGAGGCCGGCGATGCGGTCGCGCTGGACGATGGTCGAACGATGAAGCCGCACGAACATCCCGGGATCCAGGCGCCGCGCCAGTTCGGTGATGGTCTGATGCAGCAGGTAGGAGCGCGGGCCGACATGCAGCCGCATATAATCCCGCTCGGCCTCGATCAGATCGATTTCGCGGGCTGCGATCCGAATCATTTCGGCGCGGTGCGGCACCCAGAGTTCCCGAGTGAAACTCGCAGCGGCCCGCGGCTCGGCCTCCGATACGGATTGTGCGTGCACCCGGGCAACTGCGCGCTCCAGCCTGTCCTGCGCCACCGGCTTCAGCAGATAGTCGACAGCCGATACATCGAACGCGGCGACCGCGAACTGGTCGAAAGCGGTGATGAAAATGACCGCCGGCCGCGGTGCCAGACCTTGCAGCGCCCGTGCGACGGCCATCCCGTCCAACCCCGGGATCGCGATATCCAGCAGCAGCAGATCAGGCTTCAGCGCCTCGACCATGCGCAGTGCCGCGGCGCCATCCGACGCGGTGCCAACCAGATGAAGGCCGGCAACGCGGGCGCAGAGAATCTGCAGCCGCTCGATGGCCAGCGGCTCATCATCGACAAGCAGGGTCCTGAGCGGCTGCGGTTCGGTCATTGACCGGTGGCGGCGTGCATTCGCAGGGGCATGATCAGATCCACGCCGAAACCGCCATTCGGCCGCTCGCCATAGTGACAGGCGGCATCGGCGCCGAACCGCGCCGTGAGGCGATCGGAGACATTACGCAGCCCCACGCCATGGCCCTGAGTCTTTTCTGCCGACTGACCGCCGGGACCGGCATCGGCAACGCCGTCATCGTCGACGCTGAGAAACAGCTGGCCCTGAGCCGCCCTTGCCCGGATGGTCAACGTGACTGGGCGCATGCTGCGCGCAACACCGTATTTGATCACGTTCTCGATCACCGGCTGCAGGATCATGCCCGGGACGGCAGCATTTTCGAGTTCAGGCGGAACGTCGAGCACGACCTGCAGCCGTTCGGGGAAGCGCACTTGCTCGATATCGAGATACAGGCGCTGCATGCGGATTTCGTCCGACAAAGGCACATCCTCAGTCGGGTCCGTCGTCAAGCTGGTGCGGAAGAAATTCGACAGGTTGATGATCATCCGCTCGGCCTCGTCCCCGCGCTGGCGCATCACGAGGCTCGAGAGGGAATTCAGCGTGTTGAACAGGAAATGCGGATTGACCTGATAGCGCAGCGCACGAAGTTGAGCGCTTTGCGCCTCGGCCCGATAAAGGGCTGCGTTGCGCTCGGCCAGCCGAACCTTTTGGGCATAAGACAGCGCGATATAGAGAGCCGCCCAGGCGACGATGAAGAAATACCAGTTGAGCCCGGAATCGACGATGTCGTGCCACATCACGTGCTTTTCCGGACCCGTCTTTTGCAGCTCCTGAAGATCGGACTCCATGGGGTGGACGACGTAGAAGGCTACGTAGTTTGCGAGGGCATATGCAAACGAGACCGGGAGAGAGGCGACGAACGCGATCGATACGAGCGTGCGGGTGGATTTGCCGTCGACTTGCCGCAGAACAAGGCAGAGAAGGCCTGTGAGCAGTATCCCGATGATGCTGACGGCAACCCGACGCTCCAGCATTCCCAGCTGGTTCGGCGCCTCCATGATCGCCATGCGCACGGTGTTGATGACGAAGTAGAATAGCCAGAAGCCGACGATGGAGCGTATCGCCGCGCGGGCAGACAGGCGTAGGCTGACCTGCGGCGGCAACGCGGCAACCGCCGCTGCATGTGGAGCGGCGATTGCTGACGAGATCGGGGCGTCTAGAGCAATATTAGCCATCGTCTTAAATAACGCATTGCTGGACAGGAATCGTCAATTTTTCGATGACGCCCGTCGAAACCAGCCGGCGCTTCGTCGAAGATGTGTCCTACTCCGGAGGCCCACCGCGCTTGGCGATCAGCCCTCGTCCGGGGTCGTAGCCCCAGACGGCCAGAGCCATGAAGATGATAAAGAATGCCGCAACCACGGCGGCGGCCTCGGCATTGAATTTGCCATACATCGAGAACCGGATCAGCTCGACCGCATGGGTGAACGGATTCACCGAATAGATCCGATAGAGCCAGAGGCTCGATTCCTTCACCCGCCAGAGCGGGTTTAGCGCGGACGACGCAAAGAACATCGGGAAAATAACGAAGTTCATCACCCCGGCGAAATTCTCCAGCTGCTTGATGAAGGAGGACAGGACCAGGCCCAGCGCGCCCAGCATCAGCCCGGCCAGGATCATCGCCGGCAGCATTTCGAGATAGCCTAGCGGCGGCGGAGATACATCCCAGAATAATGCGATCGCCAGAAACATATAGACCTGAACGATCGACACGGCGACGCCGGCCATCAGCTTGGACAGCAGCAGAAACCAGCGTGGAAACGGGCTGATCATCAAGGTTTTCATGCTGCCCATCTCGCGGTCATAGACCATCGACAGAGAGCTTTGCATGCCATTGAACAGCTGGATCATCGCAACCAGCCCGGGCGCGATATAGACCTCATACGGAATATAGGTGTCGTAGGGCTCGATGATCGACATGCCGAGCGTGAAACGGAACCCGGCGGCGAAGATGCCGAGCCAGACTAGCGGGCGGACCAAGGCGGAGACGAAGCGGCTGCGCTGGTTGAGCCATCGCAACGCCTCCCTGTGCAGGATGCCGAGAAAGGCGCGGAGATATTGGACCGCCCTCATGGCTTTCCCTTTCCAGCGGGACCGGACCCGACCAGCTGGTCGAACGCGCCGCGCAGGCTGCTCTCGCCCGACGCCCGAATGACGGATGCCGCCGGGCCGGCGGCCAGCACCTTGCCCTTGTGCAGCACGACGACCTTCGAGTTCTCGTCAGCCTCATCGATCAGGTGGGTAGCCCATAGCACCGCCATGCCGCGTTCGGCGCAAAGCTTGCGGACATGATCCAGCAGGAATTGCCGGCTTTCGATGTCCAACCCCACCGTCGGCTCGTCGAGCAGCAGCAGAGACGGATTGTGGATCAGGGCACGCGCCAGCTCGACCCGCCGTCTTTGGCCGCCGGACAATTGCCGGGCCCGATCGCGGCGACGCTCGGCCAGTCCGATCCGTTCCAGTTCCGCGGTAATACGCGGCGCGGCGACCGACTTGGCCATGCCGTGCAGGGCGGCGTGATAGAACATGTTCTGCTCGACCGTCAGGTCGAGATCGAGAGTCGATTGCTGGAAGACGGCGCCGATCTGCGCCAGGGCCTTCAGATATTTTTTCCTCAGGTCCGCGCCATAGACCGAGATCGAGCCGTCGCGGCTGTGATAGAGCCCGGTCACCAGCGCGAACAGGGTGGTCTTGCCGGCGCCATTCAGCCCCAGCAGAACGGTGAAGTCGCCCGCCGCGATGGTGAAGCTCACATCGTCCAGCACCTTCCGCGTGCCGAAACTGTGGCTGACATTGCGAACGTCGAGAGCAGCGAACGCGTCATCCTTCACGGCGCCACCGCCACGCCCCAAGGCGAACGGCCGACCGGCACCGACTTCACCGCCTTCAGGTCGCCGACATCGATGACAGTGATGTCGTTGCTGACGCCATTTGCCGTCATTAGGCGTTTTTGGTCCGGCGAAAACGCCATGTTCCAGACACGCTGCCCGACCAGGATATATTTCTGGACCTCGAAGCTCTTGGCATCGATGACCGCGACACGGTTAGCCGGTCCGAGCGCGACGAAGGCGGTCTTGCCGTCCTTGGTGATCTTGATATCGACGGGCTGGGCCTGGTCGGAGGTCAGCCCGGGAATCTCGAACCTGATCTTCTTCAGTATCTCATGCTTGGACGCGTCGACAATCGCGACCGCCCCGCCGACTTCGGATGACACCCAGACCTGCGTGCCGTCGGGTGTCCAGGCCGCGACGCGCGGGCGGCTGTCGACCAGCACATTGGCAATAACCTTGTTGGTCGCGGTATTGATGAAATGCGCCATGCTGGTGGTTTCGCTGGTATTGACCACCGTCTTGCCATCCGGGCTCATCGCCACGCCTTCCGGCTCGATGCCGACTGGAATTTCGGCGACGATCTTGCCAGTCGCGATATCCAGGACCGAGACCTTGTTGTCGTTTTCATTGGCGATATAGAGCAGCTTGCCGTCCGGGCTGGCGTCGAACCGCTCCGGGTCCGCGCCGCTCGGCAGCTTACGCACGATCTTCAAGGTCGCGATATCTAGCATCTCGATCCGGTCGGAATCGCTGGCGCAGATATAGAGGCTCTTGCCGTCGGTCGAGAGCAGTATGGCGCGCGGACGCTGACCGACCTTGATGGTATCGGTAATCGCAAGCGTCTGCCCGTCCAGCACGGTGATCGTATTGTCCTTTTCATTGGAGACAAAAATCCGCTCGGCCGAAGCCGGCTGGGATAAGATCAGGCAGGCGAGAGCAGCCGTAGCGAAGCAGATTCTCATCATTGCATGTGGCATTTCGTTTCGGGGCGATCGACGCCGAGCGTGTCCAACTCGGAGAATTGATGCAGGAAACCGGGCTGCGGCGACACCGATACAAGCGAACGCGCATCGGCGAGCAATATCGGCTCGCGCAATTGTCCATCCCAGTCCCGGAATGTCAATTTCGTTCCCTTGAAGCCGGCGAGATCGAAATCCTTGCTGCGCATGAATTCGGCGATCTTCGCCGGGTCGGACGTGTTGCCGCGCGTCGCCGCTTCGCCCACGGCGCGCACCGCCAGCCAGGCGCCGTAGTCATTGTCGGTCATCCAGCGGTTGGCCTGCTTCAGGAAACGGCTTTGCAGCTGGGTAGCGCCCCATTGCTCGAACGGACGGGCCCAGGCCGAGGGCACCAGCCCCTGGGATCCGGCGATCGGCCGCGGTGAAGTGGTGCGATAGCTGAGTTCGTCGCCGAAATTATCCGCCTCGTCGGCGACCACCAGTAAGTCATAATCCCTGACGCCCTGGGTGATGCGGGCGACCTCCGCCTGCACCGCGTAATGTCCGGTATCGGTCCGGCGGGAACCCGGATCGAAGGTCCAGGGAATTTCCTGGACGATCTTGATGCGGAACTTGCGGGCGGAATTGCGGACCGCGTCGGCGTAATCCTTGTCGGCCGGATCGCCGCCGATCACCAACGCGATATTGCCCCATTTCTTGATCACCAGATATTGCATCAGCGCGTCGGCCAGCATTGCCCGGCTGGGCGAGGTGTGCAGCACATTGCGGCGGCAGCTTTCGCCGCGCAGTGTGTCGTCACGCGTCGTTGCGTCGAGCAAGGTAACGCCCTTGGCCTCGGGCAAATCTGCCACCTGAAGCAGCAGCGGCGCCGGTAGATCTGTCACGAAGAGGCGCTGCCCGGCAGCGACCTGCTTTTTGAAAGCGTCGATCGCCCCGGCCGGGTCGGCAGCCATGGCTTCGTTCAAATGATAGGATTGGCCTAGAAACTGCCCGGTCGTCTGGTTGTCGCCGAGCGCCAGCCGCGCACCCTGGATGCCGTCGTCGGTCGGCGGCTGATCGAGATAGGATAGCGGCAAAACGCGCTCGACTGTCAGGCCGAGATAGGTAATCTCGATCGGGGGCGCGGGAGCGGGTGTTTGCGCCGACGCCATCTCTCCGCAAAGACCGAAGCCGCAAAATCCGGCGAGCGTCGCCACCGCCAGACCAGCCATCGCGAGCTTCCGCCCGATTGAAACCGGCCGACTGGATACCGGAATACGCCGTCGCATCATATCCTCCCGCATGCAGGCTCTCATCGCACTTAGCGTCCAATTACGTGCCGAGATGTTTGCGCGCGTGGCCCGTGATTCGCCATCATAAACGCGATCATGCCGCTTTCCCGCCGGAACTGATTAAGGCACTGGGCGGCGGCCAGCTGGATTCAATGATGACCTTCTGGCGTTTCGCTGCAAAGGCGGAAGCACGTCGCATCCAGCACGTTCTTGCCACCTTCTTGGCACCGAAGATGCGGTTTGCGAATTGGGCGTCGCCGACAGCGCACCGTTTACCGGCTATGTGTTTTCCAGGGCATGGGCCGAGAATAACCGCGCAGCGATCGACGGATTGCTGGCCGCAGGCCTCCATGCGCCGACGTTGCTGGAAACGTCGGACTGCGAGAGGGTGCGTCTCAAGCCGGTCCTCATGTCCATGATGACGCCGAATTGGACAGGCTGAAAATCGGCTGTCGTCGCGGTCTCGTTCATCAATCGAATGACGTTCAGCATGACGCAATTGCCCACCTCTATTGAATATTGGCGGGGAGCCCCCGGGGGACGGGACGGTGGGCGCGTCGCCGCAAATTCCGCCCGGGACATTGTGGTAGGCAAACCGGCTAGAATGACACCGATGACTATAACGGCGGCGTCGGAGGCCAAAGCAGCCTCTTGCCTCGACAGCGAAAAACTATAAGACCACACAGAAATCTATAAGGGGTTATAGGGATGATTCAGGACCAACCGGCAATGAAAGTCCGTGCGCGCCTGGCGTTGGCCGCTTGCCTGCTACTTGGCGTTTCGACTTCCATCGCCGACGTGGCGCGGGCGGGCGATTCGGCAAACTGGCCGTCCTTTTTCGGCAACGATCAGGCCTGGAGCTATAGCCCGCTCGACCAGATCAATCGCGACAACGTCAAGCATCTATCGGCAGCCTGGGCGTTTTCCACCGGCGAAAAGGGCCTTGGCGCGACGCCGCTGGTGGTCGACGGGACGATGTATCTGGTAGCGCCAAGCAACAAACTGTTCGCGCTGGATGCCGCGACCGGCAAGCAGCTCTGGACTTATTCTCGCGAGGCGCCGCAGGGACAGTTGGGCGGCCTCGGCGGCGCGACTGGCCTGGCGATGGGGTTCGGGCTGATCTTCGAGGGAACGCTCGACAACCATCTGGTCGCCATCGATGCCAAAACCGGCCTGCAGGTCTGGGACACGCAAATCGAGGATTACCGCCAGTGCAAATGCACGACGTCCTTCACGCCCCTGCTGGCTGGCGACAAGATCGTGATCGGCGCCCGCGGCGACATCGCCCATCGCGCCTATATCGCCGCCTATGATGCCAAGACCGGCAAGCAGGCTTGGCGTTTCTGGGCCATTCCCGGAAAAGGTGAGCCTGGGAACGACAGCTGGCAGGGCGATCAGTGGAAACTGGGTGGCGGATCGACCTGGCTGGGGGGTTCGTATGATCCCAAACTGAACCTGATCTATTGGGGGGTCGGCAATCCGCAGCCGATGCTGAATGCCAAGGTCCGCCCCGGCGATAATCTCTATACCGACTCGCTGGTCGCGCTCGACGCCAATACCGGCAAGATCAAATGGTACTTCCAGGAGAACCCGAACGATTCGCTCGATTTCGATGCGACGCCGGAACCAGTGCTGATCGATGTCGAGCGCAACGGCAAGATCGAGCCGCTGGTCCTGCACCCCAACAAGTCGGGCTATACTTATGTGCTGAATCGCGAGACCGGGAAATTCGTCGCCGGCTGGTCGCATGTCGATCTGCTGAACTGGACGAAAGGCCTGGACAAGGACGGCAAGCCGATCGACCCGGTACAGACCGAACTCGGCATCGACAAGCTGATCTGCCCATCCCTCTATGGCTCGCGCGCTGGCAACCATTCGACCTATAGCCCGCATACCGGCTGGTGGTACAATATCTCGTTCGAGGTTTGCGCCAAGACGAAGGCCGTCCCGCCGATGGCGGCCAAAGAAGGCGACATGTTCATGGGCGGCTTCATCGCCCCCGTCCGCTCCACCACCACCAAACCATTTATCGCGGCGTTCGACCCCATCACCGGCGCACGGAAATGGACGCACGAGACCGAAATTCTGACCACGTCGGCGCTGACCGCGACCGCCGGGGACCTGATTTTCGGCGGCGATCCGTTCGGCATGACCTGGGCGCTGGACGCCACCACCGGCAAGACCCTGTGGTCGTTCTCGACAGGCGGTGGGATATCGAGTTCCCCGATCAGCTATGCCGTCGGCGGCCGGCAATACATCGCCGTCGCCAGCGGGCTGACCGGCGCACCGGGAACCCTCGTCGGGCCGCTCTGGCCCGAATTCAAGGATCGCATACCGCCGGTGGGATCGACTCTGTTCGTATTTGCACTCCCTGATACCGTCGGGCGGGTGGAGACTGGAAAGGCGACGACCGATGCGCACTGAACTCTTCGCATTCGCGCTGATCCTTGGCGGCGCATCCGCTTCCGTTGCCAACGCCGCCCCGTCCGCCGCCGAACTTGAGGCGGCCGGCAATCTGTTCTCCATCACCTGCAGCAGCTCGTTCTGCCATGGAGAAGGCGGCATCGGCGCGCGCGGACCAAGCTTGCGCAATCGGAACTTTCCACCTAACTACGTTCGCAACACAATTATGAACGGCCGGTCAGGTACGCCCATGCCATCCTTCAAGGATGCATTAACCCCAAACGAAATTGCGATGATCGCCGGTTACGTCATGTCGCTTTCGCCGGAAAATCATACCGCGGATACGGGTAGCGCCGAAGCGGTCGCCGCCCCAGCCGCCATACCCTTAAGCGATCAGGCCTTGCGCGGCTCCGACCTGTTCTTCGACCAGACCCGATCGAGCAATTGCGCCGCTTGCCATTCTTACGGATCGAAAGGCGGGCTGGTCGGGCCGGATCTTTCGACGGTGGCAGGAAAGCCAGCCAGTGCGATCTATCAGAGCATCATCAAGCCGGCGGTATCCAGCGACGCTTATCCGGCCATCACCGTCACCACCAGGGACGGACGTAAATTCGCCGGGATCAAGCGCGATCAGAACGACCAGCAGGTCACGTTTTTCGATGTGTCCTCGGCTCCGCCGGTGTTGCGCAGCCTCTATTTCGCCGACGGGATCAAGGTTGAGCCATCGACCGGCGGCGCCCTATATACCCATAAGCTGGACGGCTATTCGAAGACGGACATCGCCGACCTGATCGCGTTCCTGAAATCCGCCGGCGGCGACAATAAGGTTGTGACCGCCCAGGACCTGGCTTCGCAATAGCCCGGCTTTGCAATAGGACGAACGATGACCGACAGCGCAAACGCCCAACCCGATCTGCTGGCCCGTATCGACCGGCTGGAATCGATCGACGCGATCCGCCAGTTGGCGGCGAAATATTCGCTGGCGCTGGATATGCGCGATGCCGATGCCTGGGTCGGGCTGTTCCCCGAGGATGTGAAGGTCAGCGAGAACCAGACCGGCCGAGCGGCGCTGAAAAAATGGTTCGATGAGACCATGCGGATGCAGTTCGACGGCACCGCACATCATATCGGCGGCCATATCATCGAATTCATCGACCCCGACAATGCCCAGGGAATTCTCTACTCCAAGAACGAGCACGAGACGGGAGCGGAATGGGTCATCATGCAGATGATGTATTTCGACCGCTATCAGCGGATCGGAGGCCGTTGGTATTTCCGCAGACGCCTGCCGCTCTATTGGTATGCGACCGATCTCAACAAGCCACCGAT
>JAQGIF010000260.1 GCA_028291345.1 Rhodospirillales bacterium
CCCATGTCAAGAGCTGGTAAGGTTCTGCGCGTTGCTTCGAATTAAACCACATGCTCCACCGCTTGTGCGGGCCCCCGTCAATTCCTTTGAGTTTTAATCTTGCGACCGTACTCCCCAGGCGGTGTGCTTAAAGCGTTAGCGACGCCACCGAGACTCTAAGAGTCCCAACGGCTAGCACACATCGTTTACAGCGTGGACTACCAGGGTATCTAATCCTGTTTGCTCCCCACGCTTTCGCGCCTCAGCGTCAATACCAGTCCAGTTGGCCGCCTTCGCCACCGGTGTTCTTCCCAATCTCTACGAATTTCACCTCTACACTGGGAATTCCACCAACCTCTCCTGGATTCAAGCGCACCAGTATCAAGCGCAATTCCCGGGTTGAGCCCAGGGCTTTCACGCCTGACTTAGTGCACCGCCTACGCGCCCTTTACGCCCAGTAATTCCGAACAACGCTTGCCCCCTTCGTATTACCGCGGCTGCTGGCACGAAGTTAGCCGGGGCTTCTTCTCACGTTACCGTCATCATCGTCACGTGTGAAAGTGCTTTACAACCCGAAGGCCTTCATCACACACGCGGCATGGCTGGATCAGGGTTTCCCCCATTGTCCAATATTCCCCACTGCTGCCTCCCGTAGGAGTCTGGGCCGTATCTCAGTCCCAGTGTGGCTGATCATCCTCTCAGACCAGCTAAGGATCGTCGCCTTGGTGAGCCGTTACCTCACCAACTAGCTAATCCTACGCGGGCTCCTCCCATGGCGATAAATCTTTCCCCCTCAGGGGATATACGGTATTAGCACCAGTTTCCCGATGTTATTCCGTACCACAGGGCAGATTCCCACGCGTTACTCACCCGTGCGCCACTCGACCCGAAGGTCGCGTTCGACTTGCATGTGTTAGGCCTGCCGCCAGCGTTCGTTCTGAGCCAGGATCAAACTCTCAAGTTGATCTTGGTACAATCTAAACAGGCGAACCTGAAAGATCGTCCATTATGAGGCCTCGCTTTCGCGAGTACTCCAAAAAACAGAACTCTTAACTAAGTGAATTACTGTCTAGGATACGCTATTGCGAGGCCGATATTTACGTCAAACACGTAACTTGCCGGACCACCGCCTGCGCATCCCTTCTCGGTTTACAACGATGTACAAAACCCGCAGGCCCAAGAGGACCGCAAAACGCCCCGCTGGTTGCTTCCTTGTAAGGGGATGCAACCCTCGAAACGTGATAACTAATTTGTGTCGGCTCTTTATGGACTATGACGATCGAACCGTCCAGTGCTTCCCGGAGCCCCGGGGCCCGCCGTCGGTCAGTGACCGGCGCCGAGGAGCCAGAACATAAGGATATGTTTCGGCGCTGTCCAGGCCTTTTTGAAGAAAATCGACATTTTAGTTTTTCTCTATATATTTCAAATGGTTATGAGGCGTTTTAGGCAGGCGTCGTGGTAGGCGCTGGCCGATTTCCGCCGTAACGACCGGTTCGGAAGCGCAAAAATGGCCCGTCGCGCACCTTTATCGGCACGGCTAAGACGAAAGACTCTCCCTGCATCGCACTTAAGCGAGGGTCCTTTCCTCCGCATCTGCAATTCCCATGCAGGCAACAGCCGAGCACTTCGACATACGCCTATATACGTAACCTCAACGGTTCCGGCACAGGCGGCAGCGGCGGGGAATCGGGTTGACAAGAAGTAACGACCTCCCGCATCGTCGTTCCAACGAAACGTAAAAATTTAATTAACTCACGTGAAATGTCAGCACATCGCGCATGAGGGACAGATAGATGATGGATCAATCGCTGTGAGGATAGGCGTCGCTGCGTCGTCCGCTGCCGTGATCGTTTTGCTGGCAACGTCCATTCTGGCTAGCCGTCTGATCCATTCCTCCAGCAACGGCGCCGACGATCCGCCGCCGCCCCGATCGCCGACCATTGCCGGCGCACCCCAACTTCCCCTGGATTACGAGGCGCGCCTCGAGCCCTCCTACACGGCGGGCGATTCGCTTCTGCCTACTCCTGCCGCAACGACGTCATCCAGCCAGACACGGCTTACACTGCCGGTGGCCGATGGAGAGACCTTGGCGGGCCTTCTGGCGGCCGCCAATGTTTCGGCGAACGATGCGCAGGCAGCGGTCGATGCCGCCCGTCACGTGTATGACCCGCGCAAGCTCAAGGTCGGCCAGTTCGTTACGGTCACTTTCAAGGAAGGCGGTCCGGAGGCGGGCGGCGCGTTCCAGGGACTCGAGCTGCAGGCGGATAGCGACCATCTCGTCACTGTTGGACGCGACGCAGACGGCTTTACCGCTGAGCAGACCAAACTTCCCGTCAAAACCGAGCTTCGCGCCGCGCGGGGTGTCATTCGCAATAGCCTGTTCGAGGCCGCCGCCGCGGCCGGGATCCCTTATACAGTGACGGCGTCGCTCATCCGCGCCTTTTCCTATGATGTCGACTTCCAGCGCGATATCCAGCCGGGTGACCGCTTCAAGGTGATGTTCAACAATCTGGTCAGCGATGGCGGCAGCCGTCCGGGGGACGTGCAGTTCGCCGAGCTGATCCTGTCCGGAAAATCGCACGCGATTTACGGCGTTCGACGCGAGGACGGCACGGTCGACTTCTTCACGCGCGATGGAAAGAGCATCAAGAAGGGCCTGCTGAAAACCCCCGTGGATGGCGCGCGGCTGACATCGGGCTTCGGCATGCGTATGCATCCGATCTTGGGTTTTAGTCGCATGCATAAAGGTGTGGATTTCGGTGTACCGACCGGCACACCGATCTATGCCGCTGGAGAGGGGGTTATCGAGTTTTCGGGCTGGGCGGGCGGCTATGGGCGGTTCGTCAAGATCAAGCACAATCCCCACATGGAAACCGCATACGGCCATATGAGTCGTATCGCCGCCACCTCGGCGATCGGCCAGCATGTGCATCAGGGGCAGGTGATCGGCTATGTCGGCATGACCGGCGACGCGACGGGGCCGCATCTTCATTATGAAGTCCTAAAAGACGGATCTCAGGTCAACCCGATCAACGTCACGGTGCCGGCGGGCACCGGACTGGAGGGCAATGAACTGGTTGCCTTCCAGAAGATGGCCGACGAGAAAGAGCAGCGTTTTGGCGCCTTGGTCGATGGCATTCAGTTCGCCGCCGCAGCCCACACGAAATAGCTAGCGGAACGGCGAACCCGCTCTCGAGATTCAGCCGCGTTTGGGCGGCGTGCAGCGATTCTTGATTTCGGCCGTTTCACGCGTCCACTCTTGCGTCTGGCCAAACAGCGAAATGCCAAGATAGCCGCGCAGTTTCAACCTATCCGATCCATCGAGTCGCATTTCGGCCTGATAGGTGCTGCCGCTTTCGGGATCGTAGACCCAGCCACCTTGCCATTTGATCGGGCTGCCTTTCACGGGCTTGAGGTCGCCCATAATACCAAGCCCGCATATCGATGTGTTTCGCTTGGCCGTATCCGAGTTGTGAACGTCCCTCGGCACATCCCCCGGATTGCGATCGGTACGCAGCCCGACAAGATGACCGCACAGGCCGCCGTCGCAGGGCGCAATATTGACGACCGCGCCATGGTTGGGCGTCACCCAAAAGCCGGTTGCGGAGGACTCGTCAGCGTACGCGGCACCGGCCAGCAGAGATATGGCGGACGCCGAAAGCAGCCTGGATGAGACCTTCATTGTGTCGTTTCCCCGTTGAGTCGCCGCAAAACCGCACCTCTTGGCACGTCGGGCAGCTCGGCGACGCCCTGAAGGACCGCGCGAAGCTGTGCACGCGCGGCGTGCAACCTGTCGAGCAGGTCGAGAACTACCGGCATCGCCTCATCGTCGATCGCAAGGTCGCGGTGGAAATCGAGAATCATTCTGATGCGTGCGCGATCCGCATCATCGAACGCTAAGTCGGCCCCGGAGCGGGAGGGCAATACCCATCGACGTTCGATCCAGACACTGAGTTCCTCTACGGTGACGCCGATCTCGGCCGCGACCTGATGGAGCCTCCGGTTCATTCCGATCCTCAAACGCCGCGAACGTCATAATCCCGCCCAGGCCAATCCTTGATAAAATCCTTCAAGGCTTGATCGGGTTCCGCCGGCAGCATCACCTTCAAGGTTATATACTGATCACCCGTCGAGCCGACCCTCGGCGCGATTCCACGGCCGCGCAGACGTAATTTGGTTCCTGTGTTCGAACCAGCCGGCACTGTCATGCTAACCAGCCCATCAATCGTCGGGACGTTGATCTTTCCGCCTGCCACAGCCTCGGGCAGGGTTATCGGCACCTCCACCTGGACGTTGTTGCCGTCGCGGCGAAACTGAGGATGAGGTTCGACGGTGACTTCGATCAGCGCGTCGCCCGACGGCCCACCGCCAGTGCCCGGCTGGCCCTGGCCGCGAAGCCTTAAAGTCATTCCGCTTTCGGCGCCCGGCGGAACATTCACATCCAGTGTCTTGCCGTCGGGAAAGGACAAACGCTTCTGAGCGCCTTTCGCGGCTTCGATGAAGTCAATCGCGAGCGAATAGGCCACGTCGTTTCCGCGAGTCTTGAATTCACGGAAATCACCGGAACGACCAAAACCGCCCCCGCCTGGCTGACCCCCGCGAGCGAACATATCGGCGAATATGTCCGAGGGGTCGAAGCCCGAGCCCGCGCGATATCTCGCGCCTTGCGGACCGCCCGCATGTGATCGATAGAATGACGCATCCGCGCGCTCTTGCCCGCTGGCGTCTATTTCGCCGCGATCGAAGCGCGCCCGCTTTTCCGGGTCCGATAGCAGGTCATAGGCCCCCGATATATCCTTAAAGCGCGACGCTGAAGCGCTGTTTCCCGGATTGAGATCGGGGTGATGCTGCTTGGCGAGCTTGCGATAGGCCTTTTTGACCTCATCCGCGCTGGCAGCCTTGCCGATTCCGAGAGTTTTATAAGGATCATCCATATCCGACCATATCGTCAGCGAAAGGTGCGTCGCAAGAGACCTGGTTGCCCAAAGCGCTATCGATCATGAAACGACTAGAAGATCGACAACAAAGGGGACGAAATCCACCCAGCCACGGGACTCGGATCGGACCGCGAATTATTGGTTCGGCCAACCAACCGATCGGATTCCAACAAGGCTGTCCCCCGACATAAAAAAGCCAAAATCCGGCGACTTTCTGTTGTGCAAAAGCGACACAAGCTTAAGACAATAAATCGTGCAATAACAGAGATTTAGGAACATTTTTTTGTATGGTTTCTTTTTTTATTGATTAAGTCAATGTAATACACGGTGCCAGAAATCGAAAAAACACGGAGCAGCTATGCCTTTTTCGCTGGACAAAGGACCGGAACCTTTTTAGAAGTCAGCCCTCGGATGAGGGACGCCCAAAAGGGCAAGGGTTATCGGGTCCAGTGGTGGACAAACAAGGAGGCAAAAGCCTTGTTCTTTCGGAATATCGCCATCAGCCTCGTTGCTGCATCATTCGTTTTTGTGGGCACCTCAGCCCCGGCGAAGGCCTGGAATTGCGTCCAATTCGTCCATCAGGTTTCTTCTCTTAAGATTTCCGGCGATGCCTGGAAATGGTGGAATGCCGCGCTTGGCCATTACGACCGCGGCCGCTCCCCCCAGCGTGAGGCAGTTCTGGTTTTCGATCACACCTCGCGAATGACCCATGGCCATGTTGCCGTGGTCGCGCAGCTCGTCGCGAAGCGCATGATTGAAATCGACCATGCCAACTGGTCGATCGGCCGCTGGGGCCGCGGTCAGATCGCGCGCAGCGTCCGCGTCCAAGACGTCTCCGAACATAACGATTGGACTTCGGTCAAGGTATGGAACGAATTGGATAACTGCTGGGGACGCCCGTACAAGACGCTGGGCTTCATATATGCACACTGACATCGGCGGACGGAAAAAGCCGGAATGCTGATGCGCCCCCGGCTTTTTTCTTGCCTGATAGACGACTAACGCCCTTAAGCTTTAGCGCCGCGGCTTCTCTTGGCAACAGCCTTCTTCGCGCTTTTCAGATGCAAACCGCTCGCCGTACCCTGCCTCGCTTTGTGCACGGACGGTGCTGCCTTGTGCTTGCGGAGCGTGTCGCTATAAGTCGACGTATCCGATTGCGCCAGCGAAACTCCAGGAACGGCCAGCAAGACAACGACGCAGGACGCGACGCGAATATGACGGATCATGAGTATCCTTCCTGATTGGGCAATCGCAGAGAATTTATCCGTAATAGTCGGTCGACATCACACAGAGCAACAAAAAAGCCGAGGCGATGTGTATCACCCCGGCTTTCTATATAGCGAAATCCGCCAAATCGAATTACGACGCGGTCGCAGCCGCTTTCTTGGCCTTCTTGGCCTTATGGGCGTGCGTCTTCGCCTTCTTGGCGGGCGCTTCGGTCGCGGCGGGAGCCGGATCGGCAGCCAGTGCGATGGCCGGGGCGGCGAACATGAGAACGGCGAGCGATGCGGCGATAAGATGACGAGTCATGATTATCCTCTCTGATTAGGTCCCAAGCGGAACCTATTCCCGCCTTGGCGAGTTCAACCTAACCGCCGTGTCCTTTCCGGGGTGTTTCAGCCGCATTACAAATTGTTAATCAGCCGCTCGCTTGGTTTTGCCAAACAGAGGACCTGCAGTTTCATCCCGCGGACGGGAAAACCAGCGACACGCTGAGGCCGGGCCGATTGTCGCTCAGTTCGATCTTCGCGCCATGCAGCCGCGCAATCGCTGCAACCAACGCCAAGCCCAGCCCGCTTCCCGGTGTCGATCGGCTATTATCCAACCGCACGAACGGCTCCAGAACCCGATCGCGATCGGGTTCTGGAATGCCTGTCCCGGTATCTGCGACTACCAGCCTGACCTCACCAGCCCGGCGCTCGACCGCGAGCGAGATGGTACCGCCGTCGGGCGTGTTCTTGATTGCATTGTCTACTAGATTAGCCAGCGCCTGAAACAGGAGTTGCCGACTGCCCACGACGGTGCCCTGCCCCTCATCATAGAGCATAGCAATCATCCGTTCCTCCGCCGCCGGACCGTAGAGATCCACGATATCCGCCGCCAATGCCCCAAGATCGAGCGCCGTCATCGTCGCCCGTGCGCTGCCTGATTCGGCGTCGGCGATTGACAGCAATGCCGTGAAGGTCGCCAGCAGTTGGTCGGCGTCGCCGATCGTCCGTTCGATCGCCAGACGCTGGGCCTCCGAATCGGGAGCCTCGCGCAGCAGCATCTCGAGACGGCCCTTCATACGGGTTAGAGGGCTCCTGAGGTCGTGCGCGATGTTGTCGGTAACCGTGCGCATGCCGCTCATCAGCCGGCGGATTTCTTCGAGCATGGCGTTGAGCGCATCGGAAAGCCTGTCGAACTCATCGTTCGAGCCGCTGGTGGCGATACGGTGAGTCAGGTCCCCGGTCATGATCCGTTCAGCCGCGCGGTTGATCGCTCCGAGCCGGTTCAGCATTCGCCGGCTGATCAGCAGCCCGCCACCGACTCCGAGCACCAGGGTGAGTGCCGACGCATAGTAAAGCGCATCTAGCATAAGTCCCTGAAAATCTAGTCGCGCGCGCAGATCACGCGCGACTAGAAGCTTCGAACCGTCCTTCAATGCATAGGTCTGGCCCCGTGCCTGATGCGGGCCGTCGTCGCGATCGACCGTAAACGCGATCCAACCGCGCGCATCGGGTTCGGCATTGGGCCAGGCATGAATGTTGGCGGCGAGCGGCGCGCCATCTTCATCTTCCAGGAGATACAAGCCTTCCCCCGCGCGATCGGGGGCTACCCGATCTTCGACCGCGTCGATCAGGCCGGCGATGCCCTGCGCCGAATATTCCTGAATCAACGCAGCCGCATCGACCATGGTCCCCTGTTCGGTCTCGCGATCGATCGTGGCGATCGCCTGGACATAGATGAATGCCAGCAGCGCACCGACGGACAGGAAGAATAGCGCTACATAGAATAGCGACAGGCGAAAGGTCGAGCTGCGCAAAAAAGTCGCTAACGGCCGCGCCATGAATGGCTAGCTAGCTCGTATCGAGTAGCCCGCGCCGCGCATTGTATGGAGCAGCTGCGTATCGAACCCCTTGTCGAGCTTTTGCCGCAGCCGGCTGATATGGACGTCGATCACGTTCGTCTGCGGATCGAAATGATAATCCCACACGCCTTCGAGCAGCATGGTGCGGGTTACCACCTGACCAGCATGGCGCATCAAATATTCGAGCAAGCGAAGCTCGCGCGGCTGCAGCTCAATCGGCTTGTCGCCGCGCCGAACTTTGCGGGCGAGGAGATCCAGTTCGAGGTCGCCAACAGTTAGCTTGGTCTCGACCGATTGGACATCGCGACGGCGGAGCAGTGCTTCGATCCTTGCGTGCAGTTCGGAGAAGGCGAAGGGTTTGGACAGATAGTCGTCACCGCCCGCCCTGAGCCCTTTCACGCGGTCGTCCACCTGTCCCAACGCCGACAGGATCAGCACCGGCGTGGTGATCTTCGCGGCTCGTAGAGCCTGAACCACGGCCAAACCGTCGAGGCCGGGCAGCATACGATCCATGATAATCACGTCGAAAGAACCGGAAGTCGCCAAAAACAGTCCGTCGCGCCCGTTGGAAGCATGATCGACGGTATAGCCGGCCTCGGAGAGGCCTTTGCGCATATAAGCCTCGGTCTCGTCGTCGTCTTCAACAATCAGAAGATGCATTTCCCGCCTTAGCCATCAATGAGGAAAGTCTTGCAGATAGGAGAGGCCGCGCTGCAATTCCGCAATTCCTTTTTCGGCGCGGCCTTCGCGACAAAGTCGTGTTCCGGCATTATGGGCGAGCCGGGCCTGAAACTGGCGCCGCTGGTTGCCGTTCTTCTGCAGTTCGAGTTCCAGCTGATCTTTGAGCGGACGGCAGCGGTCGTCCAGCGGATGGCGGATGCGCTCGGCAGGATGCGTCTCGACATGCCTAGGACGCGGCTTGATCAAACGTGCAGGAGGCGGGATATCTGTCGCAGTTTGGGCATGTGCGGGGAGAACCCCACACGCGAAGAGCGCGCAGACGATGAGCAGTAGCTTCGCCATCCCGTCCTCTGCGACCAAACTCCGTCGTTTAGATACTACTTCGTGGGAATAAAGTCGCGATTGCCTATGCATTAGATTTTTAATGCGGCCGAGCCCGATGTAACGGACTTCAGACCATTACGGCCGCACGTGCCGCCATTATCTGCAACCCATCCTCAAGAAGGGTGTTCGCCTCGAACCCCAGACCGTTCCGCGCCAACGAGGGGCTGCCGAGCGAGGCCCGTATGTCTCCGACGCGCCCCTCCGCGAAGGCGATGGCGGGTTCGCGTGCAAAGACCCGTCCGACAGCTGCCGCCAGTTCGAGAAGCGATGTCGTTCGGCCGGTGCATATGTTGAACACGGCCGTCTGTGCCATTTCCTGCCGCATGGCTGCCAACAGGGCATCGACGACGTCGCCGACATAGATAAAGTCGCGTGTCTGCCCGCCATCGCCGAAGATGGTGATGCCCTGCCCCCTCCCGATACGGTTGAAGAAGATCGAGATCACACCGGAATAGGGCGAGCCGGGATCTTGGCGCGGCCCGTAGACATTGAAGAAGCGGCAGCCTGCCGTGCGAACCCCATGCACTTGGCCGGCGACCCGCGCATGCAGTTCGCAGCCGAGTTTGTCCGCGCCATAGGCCGACAAGGGTTGCGTCGGCGCGGTCTCGGCCAGCGGCATCCGGATGGAGTCGCCATAGACAGCCGCTGACGAGGCATAGACGACCGGCACCGTCCGATTAGGCTTCGCACGACGCGCGGCATCGAAGATCGTGATCGTGCCGGTCAGGTTTGTGCGGTGGGTGCCCAACCAGTCCTGATTACCCAACTGAACCGAGGCGATCGCCGCGAGGTGAAAGCAGCCGTCGACATTCTCCATCGCCCCGGCAACACAGGCGGCATCGGCAACATCGCCGACGATCAGGTCGGCCGCAGGATCGAGGTTCCTGGGCTTGCCGGTGGAAAGGTCATCCAGCACCCGAACTCGGTCGCCGCACGCCAGTAGAGCATCGACGAGATGCGAGCCGATAAAGCCCGCGCCGCCGGTGACGAGATAAAGTGCCATGACCTGACTCCCATGGTCGGGACGTTCTGATAAGACAGTGAAGTCCGACACCCCGAATCCGAGGAAGCATGCCGCCAAATCATCCTGAGGAACAGCCGCTAACGCTGCAGCCCCCCTCGCCGATGATGGTGCAGTACCTCTCCATCAAGGCCGCGCACCCCGATTGCCTGCTGTTCTATCGGATGGGCGATTTCTACGAAATGTTCTTCGACGATGCCCGCGCCGCCGCCGCCGCGCTGGATATCGCGCTGACCAAGCGCGGGCTGCATCAGGGCAAGGACATCCCGATGTGCGGTGTGCCGGTTTCGAACCACGAGGTCTATCTCTCGCGCCTGATCCGCAAGGGTTTCAAGGTAGCTTTGTGCGAGCAGATCGAGGACCCAGCCGAGGCGCGCAAGCGCGGCGGCAAGTCGGTGGTGAAGCGCGACATCGTCCGTATCATCACGCCGGGCACGCTGACCGAGGATCATCTACTGGAGCCGAGACGGGCCAATTATCTAGCGGCATTGGCGGAGGTAGGGGGCGGCATCGGCGTCGCGTGGTTCGACCTGTCAACCGGCGAGCTGTGGCTGCAGGCGGTGGGCGAAAATGCGTTAGGCGCGACTCTCGCCCGCATCGATCCGGGCGAGCTGCTGGTGCCGGAAAAACTGATCCAGCGCCCGAACTTGTTCGACAGCTTCCAACCTTTCAAGGCGCGGCTGAGCGTCGAACCTGACGCCCGGTTCGACAGCGAGAACGGACGCAGGCGGCTGGCGGCAATGTATTCGGTCGAGACGTTGGACGGTTTCGGGCGCTTCGGTCGGGCTGAGATCGCTGCCGCGGGCGCACTGGCCGGTTATATCGAGCTGACCCAAAAAGGCCGCGTACCGCCGTTGCAACCGCCGCGCCGGCTGGCCGAGGACGGCGTGCTGGAGATCGATCCCGCCACCCGCCGCAATCTCGAACTGACTCGCACACTATCGGGCGAGCGCCAGGGCAGCCTCTTGTCCGCGATCGACCAGACCGTCACCGCTGCGGGCGCGCGGCTGCTCGCCTCCAACCTGTCCGCGGCGCTGACCGATCCGCTGGAGATCGAAGCGCGGCTGGACACCGTCGGCTTTTTCCATGCACAGCGGAGCTTGATCGACGCCGTACGGCGCATCCTGGCCGCCGCGCCCGATGTCGAGCGCGCGCTGGGGCGGCTGGGGCTGGGCCGTGGGGGGCCACGTGAGTTGGGTTCAATCCGTGAGGGTATCGTCGCCGCCGACCAGTTGCGTAACGCCCTGCCCGACGGGCTGCCGCCTGCGTTGGATGAAGCCAAAAGCGCCCTGGTGCCGCTGGATACGCTGGTCGATCGGCTGGCGCGAGCACTAAAGTCCGAAGTGCCGCTGATGGCGCGGGACGGCAATTTCATTGCCACCGGCTATTCGCCGGAGTTGGACGAACAACGGACGCTGCGCGACGACGGACGGCGGCTGATCGCCGAGATGCAGGCGCGCTATGCCGCCGAGAGCGGCGTCGGCACCTTGAAGATCAAGCACAATCAGGTAATCGGCTATCATATCGAGGTGACGGCAACCCATGCCGAGCGCATGGCTACAGCGCCGGAGGGTCCGTTCATCCATCGCCAGACGCTGGGCACCGCCGTGCGCTTTACCACGGTCGCGCTGGCCGAACTGGATCGCGGCATCGCCGAGGCGGCCGACCGGGCGCTGGCAATCGAGCTGGCGATCTTTCAGGACCTGGTAGCGGAGGTCACAGGGCGAGCCCAGGCGATCGGCGGGATCGCGCGCGGCATGGCGGCGATCGACCTTTCGACGGCGCTAGCACTGCTGGCGGTCGAACGCGGTTATGTGCGCCCCACTTTGGATCGTTCGACCGACTTTCGGATAACCGGTGGGCGTCATCCAGTGATCGAGGCGACACTGGCGGCATCGGCCGAGGGTGGCGGTTTCGTCGCCAACGACTGCGCTCTGCATATCGACGACCGGCTGTGGTTGCTGACCGGCCCGAACATGGCTGGCAAATCGACGTTCTTGCGCCAGAATGCGCTGATCGCGATCATGGCGCAGATGGGCAGCTTCGTCCCCGCCGAGAGCGCTCGGCTCGGTGTCGTCGACAGGCTGTTCAGCCGCGTCGGCGCCGCCGACGATCTGGCCAGCGGCCGTTCGACCTTCATGGTCGAGATGGTGGAGACGGCGGCGATCCTTAATCAGGCGACGCCGCGATCCCTGGTAATATTGGACGAGATCGGGCGCGGCACCGCGACCTATGACGGGCTGTCGATCGCCTGGGCAACTGTCGAGCATTTGCACGACCAGGTGCGCTGCCGCGCCCTGTTCGCCACCCACTATCATGAGCTCACCGCCCTGGATCGGTCGCTGGCGGCGCTGTCATGTCATACGATGTCCATCAAGGAATGGCAGGGGGATATCGTCTTCCTTCACACCGTGGTGCCGGGCGTCGCCGAGAAGTCTTACGGCATCCATGTCGCTCGGCTGGCAGGACTGCCGAGCCCGGTGATCCGGCGGGCAGAGGCGGTGCTGCATCTGATCGAAACCAGCAGCAATTCAAGCTCGCTGAAGCGCCCGGTCGACGACCTGCCGTTGTTCAGCGCAGCGCCACCAGTCCCACGTGTCTCAGTCAAGGAGCCGTCGCCGCTAGAGCCCTTGATTAACGTGCTGGCGGACACCGATCCCGATGCGCTGACGCCGCGCGATGCGCTGGAACTCCTTTACCGGCTACGGCGGATGCTACCCTGACCTACTCCGCCGGAACCGTCATGGCCGATAGTTGCGCCTCGGCCTTTTCCCGGCGCGTCAGCAGCGTATTCAGCCGATAGACCAAGAACGGGAATATCCAGCTGACCGCGATGGTAACGGTGGCGAAGCGGTTGACCCCCGTCAGCTTGCCATCGGGCGTGCTGCCCAGCAGCACTGGAATCGCCATGGCGCTTAGCCCCATCGACATCGACTGGATCGATGAGGCAAGCGCCTGGAAGCCCGCCCGCTCGCTCGGCTTCGGGATGCGCGTAATGATGGTCTGGCCGACCACGAGCCGACCGGATGTCGTGATGAAGAAAAGCGCGAAGACCGCGATCCAGGGCAGGCCGGGGTTAAACCCCATATAGGCCATCAGAATCGCAATCGTGAGCAGGACGGTCGAAACCACCGACACGATGCCCGGCCCGACATTGTCGATAGCTTGGCCGACCACGCGCGCCGCGGCGATGTTGGTCAAGCCACCGATGAGATAGAGCGCCGACAGCTGCGTGCTGGGATATCCTAGGTTGTTCACAAGGAACACGGCCATGATGGCGGTAATCGCGACCAGCGGCACGATACCCGTCAGTTGCGATCCGTAGGCGAGCAGGCAGATGGGACGAGACAGGAGCCCGCCAAGCAGCCGCAGACGCTGGCGAATAGCGAAGCTGGTTGCGTTTTCCAAATGCGCCCGTTGTGGCGGCAGGTTATAGGCGACCCAGACCGCGAGCGTGGAGCCGACAAGGGCGATCGCGAAGAACGGATAACGCCAGGAGTTAAAGAGATCCGCGATCTCAAGGCCGGCCGGGATGCCGATGATCTGTGCCAGCGCCCCGAAACCAGCGATCGAGCCCAAAGCGCGGCCCCGCCGTTCAAGCGGGACATTGTCGATGATGATGGCAACCGAGAAGGCGTTGGCCGGACCGGCGAAAATCCCGGTCAGCATCCTGGCAGCCAAGAGGAGATGCTCGTTCGGCGCAAGCGCGGTCGCCAGCAGACCGGTCACCACACCCAACATACCGACGAACAACCCCTTCCGGCGATCGAACCGGTCGAGATAGAGCGTGCCCAGGAATCCGCTGACCGAGGCGGCGATCATATAGACGCCCATGATCGGCCCAATACCCTGGGCCGGGATGCCGAGATCGTGCGCCAGCATCGGCGCCAGCGACGTTACCATGGAAAACACCATGCCCGACACGAAGGAGACGGAACCGCACAATATGACCAGACGCCGTTCCGGTGAGCCGAAGAGATTCACGCGCATATTCTTGTTGGCCCGATCTCTTTGGTTTGGCGGGCCTCTGCAATCGAAAGCTCCGGTGAAGTGAAGTCAAGAGGGCCAAGCGCGCGCCACGAGCAACACGTCATCGCCCCGCCTACGCGGCGATCGGTCACTCCGCAGGAACGGCGATGGCAGCGGGGAGGGCCGCCCTGTCGCGGCGGTTCAGCAGCATGTCGAGCAGATAGACAAGCGGCGGAAAAATCCAGGTGACGACCAGGACCCCGTAGCAGAAAAACTCGAGACCAGTGAGCTTGCCTTCCGCCGTGCTGCCCAGCAGCTTGGGGATCGCCAGTGCGCTGAGCGCCATGGTCAGCGACTGGATCGCCGAACTGAGCGATTGGAAGCCGGCCCGCTCCTCAGGCCTGGGAATGCGCATCGTAATTGTCTGGCCGACCACAAGACGCCCGGAACTGGTAATGAAGAACAGCGCGAATACGGCAACGACGGGGAGGAGCTCCGGATAGAAGCCGAAGGCCTGCAGTTTTGCCCATAGCGGTGCCAACCGGCCTTGCAGCGCGTTATGGATCGCCGCCTCCACAGCCAGAATGAGGCCGTAGCCGAGCCCCAGATAGCCGGTGGCGACCGCCAAACTGAGCGCGGCCGCAGAACCCAAAGACACGGTTCCGGGCCCAAAATTATCGATCGCGCGGCCGATATATCTGGCGATGATAACATTGGCACCCCCGCCGATCACATAGAGCATGATCAATGCGCCTTGCGGATAGCCCAGATTATTAACCAGGAAGATCGACATGATCGTCGTGATCGCGACCAGCGGCACGATCCCGGTCATCTGCAAGCCGAACGCAACCACGCAGTCAAAGCGCGCGAACAGACGACCCATTCCCCGCAGCCGCTCGACTATGGCGAAGCTGCTTGCGCCCTCGAGATGCGCCCGTTGGGCCGGTAGATTGGCGATCACCAGAACCGTCAGGGCCGCGCCTACCAGGGCCGAGGCAAAGAACGGGTCACGCCAACTGCCGAATGTCTGGGCGACGATCAGGCCGGCGGGAAGACCTATGATCTGCGCCAGCGCGCCGAACGCAGCCACCGTTCCCAGGGCGCTGCCCCGCCTTTTGCCCGGAACGTTATCGACGATGATGGCGATCGACAGCGCGTTCGACGGGCCGGCGAAGATGCCCGACAGCACCCGCGCCGCGATCAGCAGCGGCAGGTTGGGCGCGAGCCCCGTCATCAGCAGTCCGATGACAACGCCGACAAGGGCGACCGCCAGCGCCTTGCGGCGGTCGAACCGGTCGAGATAGAGCGTGCCCACAAACCCGCTGATCGCCGAAGCCAGCATATAGCTGCCCATGATGCTGCCGATCGATTGCGCCGGTATGGCGAGGTCGCGCGAGAACATCGGCGCCAAAGCGCCCACCATCGAGAACACGATCCCCGAAAGAAACGCGACCAGACCACATAGAATCACCAATCGCCGCTCGGGCGAGCCGAATAACGTCACGCTGTTTCCCTCAGATTTTTTCTTATGCCGCCGTCAGCTTCGGCTGGCGTCGTTCGTCCATTCCCAGGTGCCGGGCGGCGGGGCGTCAAGGATATTGAGGGCGCGCCGAATGTCCTCGATCGTCCAATCGAGATAGGAGCGCCAGTCATTGATCAGCAGCGGGCGGCTCATGCCCTCTGCCATCTTCACGCCGATCGCGACGGCCTTCAGATACTCGCTCATCAAGTGCGGCGAATGCAGATTGATCTTCATGACGCCGGTCGACATCAGGAAGCCCGACATGCGGGTCAGTTCGCAGGCAAGTTCGGGCGAAAAATAGTCGTAATTGCATTTCAGGTTGCAGGCGATCAGCGCGTGCTCGCCGATCAGGTTCGGACCCAGGCCGCTGACGATATGCTCGATATCGTGCGAGACGACTTTCTGCTTCGCCAGATATTTATAGTCGCTGATCGGCTGCAGACCGCGCTTGGAATGATTGAGGTCAAAGCCATTGGTGAACAGATAGTTATGGACGATTCCGCCCAGCGAATCCGGCGCATAGCCTTCCAGGTCACCCAGTGTGAAATCCGACAGCGAGCGGGCATCGAGCCAGGCGGCGAATTCCGGATTCTTTCCCTTTTCGCGGGCGACCAGCACCTCGATCTCATCGTCGCTGGTCAATTCGGCGAGGGCCATCGCCGCCTGATGCACCATATAGGTCGCCGGTACGTCGAGACCGTCGCGGCGAAGCCCCTCTTGGGCATAGACGTCGCGCATCCGCGCGCTGTTCAGGAACTTGGACGAAGTGATCAGCACGCTGCCATATTCGCTCAGCGGCCTAGCTTCGCCCTCCATATATTTGCGGTCCAGCTCTTGGTAGTCGGGTTTCCCCATGTCTCCAGCCATTCTATCCTCCTCAAGTGAAAATTGGCGCGCTAACCGCGGCGCGCCTGGTTGGTCCAGTCCCAGGTTCCCGCCGGCGGCGAGTTCAGGATGTTCAGGTCCTTGCGGATGTCCGCGATCGTCCAGTCGAGATAGCCGCGCCAATCGGCGATCAGAAGCGGCCTGGTCATTCCCTGCCCCATCTCGATGCCGATACGGTCGGCGTTTAGCTTTTCGCTCATCAGCGCCGGGTAATGGAGGTTCGTCTTCATCACGCCAGTGGACAGAAGGAAACCCGACATGCGGGTCATCTCGCTGGCGAATTCGGGCGAGAAGAATTTGTAGAAAGTCGCCAGGTTACAGCAGATCAGGGCATATTCGCCCAGCGGGTTGGGGAGAAGGCCCGTGACGATATGTTCGATATCGTGCCCGACCACACGCTGCTTCTGCATGTAGGTGTAGTCGCTGGTCGGCTGCAGCCCTCGTTTGGAGTGGTTGAGGTCGAAACCAGTGCGGGTGAGGTATTCATGGATGATGCCGCCCAAACTGTCCGGCTTATGTTCGGCCAACTCGGCAACCGTGAAATCGGAGAGCGACCTCTTATCGAGCCACGCGCCGAATTCGGGATATAGCGACTTTTCCTTGATCATCAGCGCCTCGACCTCGGCATCGTCGGTTAGCTCGGCGAAGGTCATCGCCGCCTGATGGACCATATAGGTCGGCGGCACATCGTGCCCGGCCTTGCGCAGCCCCTCCTGGGCGTAGACGTCCCGCATCCGGGCGCTGTTCAGGAACTTCGACGAGGTCGTCAGGACGCTGCCATACTCGCTCAACGGGCGAGCCTTGCCTTCCATATATTCGCGGTCAAGTTTCTCATAATCGGGCTTGCCCATATCGCCGGCCATCGCTTCCTCCACCATTTGGCGCCGATCTTCATCGGGGCTGTAGCTTAACGCCACTTACATCAAATAATGAAATATTTCCGCAACCTGCGATAGGCAACCCACGAATGGACTATTAGGATGGCTGGCATTTAATAAAACCGATTTGGGAGGCGGATATGCGGTATGTGCGGTTTGTGGCGGCGGCGCTGTTGACGTCATCCTGTCTGGGTTTCGCAGCGCGAGGGTCCGAGCCGCCAACCGCCTCACCCGGCGTCACGGGAGCGCTGAAGGAAGATTATGTCGAGGCCAACGGCATCCGCATGCATTATGTCCATGCCGGCGAAGGGCCGATGATCCTGTTCCTGCATGGCTATCCATCTTTCTGGTATCAGTGGAAAGACCAGCTGAACGAGTTCGGCAAGGACCATTTCGCCGTCGCACCCGACCTGCGCGGCTATAACCTGACCAGCATTCCGACCGACGTGAACCAGTACAAGATGAAACTGCTGGTCAAGGACATTCATGATTTCGCCGAGAAGGTCGCGCCCAAAGGCAAGAAGTTCGTACTGGTCGGGCATGACTGGGGCGGCCTGCTGGCCTGGACTTTCGCGATGTATCACCCGGAGATGCTGGAGAAGCTAGTCATCATCAACGCCCCTCATCCCTTCATCTTCGAGCGGGAGATGAAGGAGAGCCCGATCCAGCGCTGGGGCAGCAGCTATACCTTCGCCTTCAATAATTTTGACGGGTACAAATGGGACGAAAGACTGTCGGCCAATGATTTCGCCGGCCTGACCCAGGGTATATTGGGCGAGCAGATCAAGAGCGGCCGATATATCGATGCCGACGTGGCCGCCTGGAAGAAGGCGTGGAGCGTGCCGGGAGCGTTGAATGCCGGGCTGGATTATTACCGCGCCAACCATCTGAATCCGCCCTTCAACGAGACGCATCCGGCGGATAAGGTGCCGACATCATGGTCGGCCAAGGAGGTGACAGAGGGCGCCAAGTCGACCATCATCCACGTGCCGACCCTGGTGATTTGGGGCCTGCAGGATACGGCTCTGCAGCAGGGCAATCTGAGCGGAATGGAAAAACTGGTGCCGGACGTTCGCTTCCGGCTTTATCCCAAAGATTCCCACTGGGTCTCGATCGCGAAGTCGCAGGCGGTCAGTCAGGACATCCGGGACTTCATCGAGAGTAAGGACATGCCGCATGAAAGCGCGGAGAAGCCCGCGCACTGAAGGCCGGGGCGGTGGCGAGGCAGCTATCCGAAGAGTAGCTTTCCGATGGCCCCGCCGATTGCGCCGGCGACCACCGAGGAAACGGTGCCCGGCAGCAACAGCATGGGAGGGGCGTCGCCGAGACCCACGCATAGCGCGATGCCCACCAGGGCGCAGAGGCCGCCGGAAAGCGCGCTGCCGTTAAGGTCGGACGACCAGCCGCCCCGCGCGAGACAGGCGAAGGCCAGCCCTGCGATCAGCGAGAAGCCAACGACCGCCGGTAGCGAATAAGCCCTTGATTGTTGAAGAATAATGGCCGCCGACCACCATCGTCAGCTGCAGGAGGAGGCCGATAACAGTGGCCGTCATAAGCGCGTTGCGATCCATGGTTCCCCCCCTTTCAGTTGGAAGCGAAACCATATCGGGGAACGGCTTACAACGGCACTATTTGCCCTGCATGTCGCGCGACGAATACTGCGTCGCCCCGCGACTGCGTCGTCAGTGAGCGTTGGCGATAATCGAGGCGATCAGGCCGGTGGCGGCGGCGGCGAGGATATAGTTGCCGTCGACCTCACGCCATTCATAGCCGCGCGGCGGGCGGCGCAGATGATGCTCGCGATAGTCGATATGCTGGCCGCGATTCCAATCCTCATGCGCCATGCGCTGGCCCCTCGCCCAGTGATGGCCTTGATCGTGGTGATCACCGTTATCGCGCTGATTGCCATGGTCATAGTTGTCGTGGTGATCGTCGCGCGGGTCCGCCGAAGCGATACCGGCACTGCCCACCACAAGGGCGAGCGCCAATGTGGTCGCGAGAATGCGTTTCATTTGTGGATTCCTCACATGGGAGACTAGGGGAAATGCAATTAATCGAATGATTCACCGGCTCAACCCGATCGAATGTAATATGTTCCGGTTTGGGAGGCGTTACCTTGCATACGCAGGCAGTGCGTCCCGCCTGCGGGGCAAGTTTGATGCGCCGCCGCCTATAGGCCGAGCTTTCCTGCCAAAGCGCCGAAGTCGTCGGCGATCACGTCCCAATTCTGTTCGGGATGAAGGTCGATCGTTTGCCCTGCCTCGTGCTCGGTCGGACGCGGCACAAATGCCGTCTTGAAGCCGCAGGACCGCGCCGCCGCGAGGTCGCCATTATGGGCCGCGACGAGGCAAAGTTCGTGTGGCCGCAGCGCCAATATGTCGGCGGTGCGCAGATAGGATTCGGGCGTGGGCTTATAGGCCTGCGCCACTTCGGCGCCTAGTATCGCGTCCCAAGGCAGGCCGGCGCGCTTGGCCATATTCAGCAGCAGGGCGATATTGCCGTTCGACAGCGGCGCGATGATATAGCGCCGCTTGAGCCGGGTGAGCCCAGCCACGGCATCGGGCCAGGGGTCGAGCCGATGCCAAGCCAGGTTCAGTTCGTCGAGTTCGACGGCGGGAACGCGAACAGGGTCGATGCCGAAATCGGGTAGGATCGCCGCGAGGTTTTCCCGGTGCAGCACGTCCAGCCGGGTGAAAGGCCGCCGGCCGTTACGCACGGCCTCCATCGCCGGCTGATAGCGCCGCCGCCAGGCATCGGCGAAGACGAAGGGATCGGCGTTATCGGCGCCGTGCCGTGCCAAGAACGGCGCTGCCTCCCGCGCAACGCCGCCCCGCCAATCGACCACCGTGCCGAACACGTCGAAGAGCAGCGCACGCACGTCGTCCACCTATGCCGGCCCTTCCTCTATGGCATCGACACGGTCGGGATAGAATGCGAGATGATCCTTGATGATCGCTACGGCGTCATAGGGCGCCTCATAGGTCCAGACCGCATTCGCGGCGCGGTCGCCGCCTAGCGGAATGCTGTAATAGGCGGCCTCGCCCTTATAGGGGCAATAGGTGGCATGGCCGGTCCGCTCCAGTAGCGACATGTCGACGTCGCGGCGCGGGATATATTGCACCGCCGGATATGTGCTCTCACGCAGAGCAAGCGCGGCGTTGGTGTCGGCGATGATGCGGCCGGCGACCGTAACGACAACCCGCGGGGTTCGGCGCGATCGTAATCGGATGGTCGGGGCCGGGAATTCGGGTCGGCTTGTCGGTCATGGTTTCATTCTCCTTCATTCCCAGATGGTGTTTCGCAACGATGGGGGAAGAACCAGGTTGCCGCTTCTCGCCCTTGACTTCATATCCCGCTCGACCGAAACTCCGCGCCACGTGGGGATTTGAGCGACCAGCTTGCGGACCACGTTAAATAAACCGCTAAAAGGTCCTGGCCGTCATTGATCCATGAACGCCTCGACCATCGTTGGTCGGGGTTTTTTTATGCCGCGAAGCAAGCGCGGTGGAGGAATGAATATGGTCGATTTCGGTAGCCGCCGTCCGGGGCTTAAGCCGCAGAGCCTGATGGTCCATGCGGGCACCACCCGCTCCCAGGCCGAGGAGACGTCCGAGGCGATCTTCATGACCTCGGGCTATGTCTATAAGACCGCCGAGGAAGCCGAATCCGCCTTCGTCGTCGAAGGCTCGCGCTATGTCTATTCGCGCTTCCGCAACCCGACGATCGCGATGTTCGAGGAGCGGCTGGCCGCCTATGAGGGCGCGCCGCGCTGTTTCGCGACCACCACCGGCATGTCGGCGGTGTTTGCCGCCCTGGTCGCGGACATCAAGGTCGGGGACCGCATTGTGGCGCCGCATGCGATGTTCGGGTCGTGCCTGCATATCATCAAGAACATTCTGCCCGCCTATGGCGTGACCTATACGATGGTCGAGGGTACCGACTTGGGCGAATGGAAGGCCGCGCTGGCGACGCCGGCCAAATATGTCTTCCTGGAATCCCCGGCCAACCCAACCCTGGACATCATCGATATCGCCGCCGTGGCCGAGCTGGCCCACGCGGCGGGGTCGAAGCTGATCGTCGACAATGTATTCGCGACGCCGATCTTCCAGAAGCCGTTCAAGCTGGGCGCCGACATCGTCGTCTATTCCGCAACCAAGCATATCGACGGTCAGGGTCGCGCGCTGGGCGGTGCGATATTGTGCGACGAGGAGTTCGCGGCCAAGCTGCACCCGTTCCTGCGCCATACCGGTCCGACCATCAGCCCGTTCAATGCCTGGCTGCTGCTGAAGGGGCTGGAAACGCTGGACCTGCGGATCAAGGCGCAGGCCGCATCGGCCGGTCGGATCGCCGCCTTCCTTGAAGCTCAGGACAAGGTCGAGGGACTGCGCTATCCGGGCCTGACCAGCCATCCGCAGTACCAACTGGCAGCGCGGCAGATGACCGGCTTCGGCAATCTGATCGCCTTCGACGTCAAGGGCGGCAAGCTGGCGGCATTTGGCGTGCTGAACAAGCTTGGCTTGATCCTGATCTCCAACAATCTGGGTGATTCGAAATCGCTGATCACCCATCCGGCGACGACGACCCACGCCAAGGTGCCGGAGGCCGATAAACTGCGCGTCGGCATCCGGGCCGGCACCGTCAGGCTATCGGTCGGGCTGGAGGACACGGACGATCTGATCGACGATCTCGCGGGGGCGCTGGCGGATTGAAGATGGCCGGCTAATTCAGCACATCTTCGCCGGCCAGATCACGCGCGCCGTGAACCACGCGGCGAATTTCGAGAACGTCTCGGATGGACGACGTAAAGCAATAGCGCCCGAACACGGCGACCCTGACGCCATCGCCAAGGGTTGTTCGTGCCGGAGCGGTTTCGGGGAAGTCGGGGAGCTTCCGACACCTGATACGCAGTTCCTGGATGTAGGTGACAGCGCGCGCAGGATTGTCGCGGGCGATGAAATCACCGATCTCCTCGATATCAGTTTCCGCTCGACGGCTGGCGCATCAAGGTTCGGAAGAATGGGCCAGGGAAAGGCATTTGGCTTCCAGCCGATCAAGCACACTTTCACCGTCTTGCTCAGATAGCCCGCTTGCACGATCTTCTTCGGATAGCCGTTGCAATTCGGCAAACCGAAGCTCTCGCAATTTCTCGTGATCTTCCAGTAAGCGGAGCGCGTGGCGGACGACCTCACTCGCATTATCCTACCTGCCGCCCCGGATTTGCGCGCCGATGAATGCTTCGAATCGGTCACCGAGTGCAAAGCTGCGCGGCATTTATCAACACTCCCCACACTGAATAGATAATGGTTATCATTTTTGGCGAAGCTTCAAGCAGTCGATCTGGAGTTCTCTCGAATGACCCCGCGTCACGCCTTGCTCGCGATCGTACCCTGCACCGAACTTCGACGCATCGGACGCGCTCTATAATCAGCTCGGCCTCATGCGGCCTGATGCCGACAAGCCACCGCCCCGGACCGAGAACGGTATGCCTGACTGACGTGAGAGAATCCCCTGTGCTATGGTCGGCAGCATGAGTCATGATTGCCTTCGAACGCCGAGTTTGACCGATGGACGCGCTTAGCCCTGCCGAGACTGATTCCGCGCCTGTCGCCAACCGCCCCGACCTCATGGCGGCGCTGTCGCGATTGCCGGGTAGCGGGCCGACTCTGCGCGCCGCCGCCGTCCAGCTTCTGAAGGAACATCTGGAGGCTGGGCGCGTCGCGATCGAACAGCAATTCCTGCGCGGCAATGATGGGCTGGCCTGCGGCCAAGCGCTGGGCGCGCTGATGGATGATATCGTCATCGCATTGTTCGACCTGGCCGACCGAAGGGTGTTTGCCGCCGCCAACCCGACCACGGGCGAAAAGGTCGCGCTGGCCGCGATCGGCGGCTATGGCCGCGGACCGCTGGCCCCCTATTCCGACATCGATCTGCTGGCGCTGGTGCCATACAAACGCACCGCCCGGTCCGAACAAATCGTCGAATTCCTGCTCTATGCCATGTGGGACTTGGGGCTGAAGGTCGGCCAGGCAGTACGGTCGCCCGAGGAATGTGTGCGGCTGGCAAAAGCGGATGTGCTGATCCGCACCAGCATGATGGAGCGGCGGCTACTGACCGGCGACAAAGCGCTTTATGCCGATTTCGACAAGCGGTTCGCCAAGAGCGTTGAAGCCGTCGACCGCCGTGGCTTCGTCGAGGCCAAGCTGGCGGAGCGCGACCAGCGCCATAAGAAGGTCGGCGACTCCCGCTATATGGTAGAGCCGAATATCAAGGATGGGAAAGGCGGTTTTCGCGATCTGCAGACCTTGAGCTGGATAGCCAAGGCGCTGCATGGCGTGGGCGATGTCGCGGCGATGGTCCCGCTGGGGCTGCTGCGCCGGGAAGAGGCGGCACGCTTTACCAAGGCCAATGTATTCCTGTGGACCGTGCGCTGCCACCTGCATTTCCTGGCCAGGCGGCCGGAGGAAAAGCTGACCTTCGACGTGCAGGTCGAGATCGCCAAGCGGCTTGGCTATACCGACCATGTCGGCGCCGCCGCGGTCGAACGCTTCATGAAGCATTATTTCCTGGTGGCCAAGGATGTCGGCAACCTGACCCGCATCTTCTGCGCCGCGTTCGAAGCGGATTCGCTGGGCCAGCCGCGGTCCTGGCTGAGCCGCGCCGGCCGCAACAAGATCGACGGCTTCTCGCTGGAAGGGCAACGGCTGAACATCGTCAGCGAGGATCAGTTTGCCAAAGACCCGGTCGATATGATCCGCCTGTTCGCATCGTCGCAGCGCGGCGGCTTCGACATCCACCCCAACGCCCTTCGGTCGCTGACCCGCAATCTGAGCCGGGTCGGGCCGGAACTGCGGGGCGATCCGGAGGCCAACCGGCTGTTCCTCGAAGGGATTCTGACTGGGCCAGGTAACCGCGAAGTCAGTCTGCGGCGCATGAACGAATCCGGCGTTCTGGGTAGGTTCGTGCGCGATTTCGGCCGCGTCGTCGCCCAGATGCAGTTCGACATGTATCACTATTATACGGTCGACGAGCACACGCTGAACGCGATCGGCATCTTGAACCGGATCGAAACCGGCGAGTCGGCGGACAAATTCCCGCTGGCCTGCGAGCTGGTCGGCCAGATCGAATCGCGCCGGGCGCTGGGGCTGGCGGTGTTCCTGCACGATATCGGCAAGGGGCGTGGTGGCAACCATTCCGATATCGGCGGCGCGATCGCCGAGCGGCTCGGGCCACGCTTCGGCTTGACCGCGGAGGAGACCGAGACCGCGGCCTGGCTGGTGCGCTGGCATCTGGGGATGTCGGGTGTGACGGCCCGGCGGGATTTGGACGACCCGCGCACCGTCGCCGATTTCGCCGCCCTGGTGCAATCGCCGGAACGGCTGAAGGCGCTGACCGTGCTGACCACCGTAGATATCAGTGCCGTCGGGCCGGGCCGTTGGAACAACTGGAAGGCCGGGCTGATGGAGGATTTGTACCATCGCACGGCGGAGTATCTGGCCGGCTCGGTCGGGCCGACCCAGGGGGCAGAGCGGGTTTCGAAGATCCAAAGCGAGGCACGCGACCTGCTGCCCGATTGGGGCGACGAAGAATTCGCGACCTTCGCGGCGCTGGGCTCGCGTGCCTATTGGATGGCCTTCGATGCCGCCACCCATGCACGGCAGGCCCGGCTGGTGCGCGCCGCCGAGCGCGACAATCAGTCGATCGCCGTGGAAACGCGCAGCGACGAACAGCGCGATGCCACGGAGGTCACCGTCCATACCGCCGACCATCCCGGGCTGTTCGCGGGGCTGGCGGGTGCGTTCGCCATGTGCGGCCTGTCAATCGTCGATGCGAAGATTTTCACGCTGACGAACGGCATGGCGCTGGACGTGTTCTGGGCCCAGGATGTCAGCGGCGATCCGCTATCGAATTCCAAGCGGGCTCGATTGCTGGTGATGATCGAGCGCGCGCTGGCCGGCACCCCTGTGCCGCCCGAAGAGTTGGAACGGCTGAAGGCCAAGCAGAGCGAGCGGACGCGGCATTTCCACGTCCCACCGCGCGTGCTGATCGACAATGAGGCGAGTTCGACCCACACAATCATCGAGGTCAACGGCCGTGACCGACCGGGATTGCTGCACGACGTCACGCGGACGCTGACCCAGCTGGGCCTGCAGATCGCCAATGCCAAGATTTCCACCTATGGTCACAAGGTAATCGACGTTTTCTACGTCAAGGACATATTCGGGCTGAAGATAACCGAGGCGCCGAAACGCAAGCGCATCCGCGAGACGCTGCTGCGGGCGCTGGACGATGGAACGGCGAAGGAAAAGAAAGACGGGAAAAAGACGGCCGTAGCGCCGACGGCCCCCCACTGACTAACCCGCCCAGGCCCCCTTCATGAGCTTTGCCCGCGCCGTCAGGACCGTTGCCGGGCTGACCATGGTCAGCAGGGTGCTGGGCTTTGCCCGCGATCTGCTGACTGCCGACATTCTGGGCGCAGGTCCCGTGGCCGACGCGTTCTTCGTCGCGTTCAAACTGCCCAACCTGTTCCGCCGGCTGTTCGCCGAGGGCGCCTTCAGCGTCACCTTCGTGCCGCTTTTCGCCAAGACGGCCCATGTGGACGGCAAGGCTGCCGCCACGCGCTTCGCCGAGGATGCCCAGGCCATGCTGCTGGCACTGCTAATCCCGCTGACCGTGCTGCTCCTGCTGTTCATGCCGGCGGTGATGCTGGTGCTGGCGCCGGGCTTCGAGGCCGGCAGCCCGCGCTATGCGCTGTCGGTTGAATTGTGCCGTATCACATTCCCCTATCTGACCCTGATCTCGATTACCGCCTTACAGGGCGGTGTGCTGAACGCGCTGGACCGATACGGCCCGTTCGCGACTGCGCCGATCCTGTTCAATCTAAGCCTCATCGGCGGGCTGCTGCTGACGCCGCTGTTCCCCAGCGCTGCCTATGCCCTGTCATGGGGCGAATTCGCGGCGGGCATCATCCAGGTGCTTTGGATGATGGGATCGTGCAAGCGGGCCGGCATCTGGCTGAAACCGCGCTGGCCGCGCCTGACGCCGGAGGTGAAGCGCCTTTTCATCCTGATGGGACCGGCGGCGATCGGGGCCGGGGCGGTCCAGATCAACATCTTTATCGACACGATGATCGGATCGCTGCTGCCCGCCGGGTCGATCTCGCACCTTTATTATGCCGAACGCCTGTACCAGCTGCCGCTGGGCGTCATCGGCGTCGCGGTAGGAACAGCCCTGCTGCCGGCGTTGGCGCGGCATGTGCGGGCGGATGACCGGCTTGGCGCCAAACGGCTGGAAGCCCGCGCCATCGAGGCGTCGCTCCTGCTGTCGCTGCCCGCCGCCATGGCGCTGATGATCGCAGGCCGGCCGATCATGACCGCCCTGTTCGCACGTGGCGCCTTCTCGACCGAAAGCGCCTTCGAGACCGCCGGCGCGCTGGCCGCCTATTCCGCTGGGATACCGGCCTATGTGCTGGCGAAGACCCTGTCGACCGCCTATTACGCCCGCGAGGACACCAAGACGCCGCTGAAATTCAGCCTGATCACGGTGGCGCTGAACACAATCTTCGCTTTGTCCTTCGTCCTGATCTTCCATTTCGGCATCGTCGGCATCGCCGCCGCGACCGGCGTCACCGCCTGGATCAATGTCGGTATGCTGGCCTGGGGTCTGCGCCGCCGCGGCCTGCTGGGATTCGACGACCGGCTGAAGCTTGTCCTGCCTCGCATCATCGGCGCGACGCTGCTGATGGCGGCGGCTTTGTTCGCGATCAAATATCCGCTGGACAGCTGGTGGGCGGCAGACCTGCTGCGGCGCGGTGGCGGGCTCGCTCTGCTGGTAGGCGGCGGGCTGGCCGTCTATGGCGGGGTGATCGTGCTGTCCGGTGCGGCCAATCTCGACGATGTCACCGGCCTGTTCAAGCGCGAGCGCGGCAGCGCCTTGACCAAGGGCGGGACCACGGCGGATAACCCCGTCCCACCCGAAACTCTATCGAGTAACACGTGATCCGCATCCTGTCCGGCATGCAGCCGACCAACCAATTGCACCTTGGGAATTACTTGGGCGCCCTCAAGAATTGGGTGGCGCTGCAGGATAAGGGCGAAAATCTGTTTTGCGTGGTCGACCTGCACGCCATCACCCAGCCGCAGGACCCGGCGGTTCTGGCCCAATCGACGCGGGAAATCGCCGCCGCCTATATCGCGGCGGGGATCGATATCGAAAAATCGATCATCTTCGCGCAAAGCCATGTTTCGGCCCATGCCGAGCTCGCCTGGATATTGGGCTGCTTCACACCGATGGGCTGGCTGAACCGGATGACCCAGTTCAAGGACAAGGCAGGCAAGGACCGCGAAAGCGCACCACTGGGCCTCTACGGCTATCCGGTGCTGATGGCCGCCGACATCCTCACCTACAAGGCAACCCACGTGCCGGTGGGCGAAGACCAGAAGCAGCATCTGGAACTGGCGCGCGACATCGCCGGGGCGTTCAACCGCCGCTATGACGTTGAGTTCTTCCCCCTGCCCGAGCCGCAAATCTTGGGCGAGGCGACCCGTGTTATGTCCTTGCGCGACGGCACCAAGAAGATGTCGAAATCCGATCTATCGGACATGAGCCGCATCAACATGACCGACACGCCAGAATTGATTGCCCAGAAGGTCCGCAAGGCCAAAACCGACCCCGCGCCCTTACCCGCCAACCCGGAAGAATTGGAAGGCCGGCCTGAGGCGGACAATCTGCTGACCCTTTACGCCGCGCTGACCGATGGATCGAAGCGGGCGGCGGTCGCGCGCTTTGCCGGCACGCAATTCTCGCTGCTGAAGGCCGAACTGACCGAGGCCGCGGTGGAGACGCTGGGCCCGATCGCGGCGCGTATGAATGAGCTGATGGGCAACACGGCGGCCATCGACGCCATCCTGCGCGACGGCGCGGAAAAGGCCGACGCGATCGCCCAGCCGATACTGGCGGAGGCGAAGGCGCTGGTGGGGTTTCTGCCGAAGTGACGTCTTTCGCTCATGACTAACACGGCCTAGAGTTCAGCCTTCCCCAGTCTGCAACGGACAATGATGCAGATCTATCTGCCCATCGCCCAGATGCCGGTCGATCCTATCGTGGTTTTGGCGATGGGGGCACTGGTTGGGCTATTGTCCGGGCTGCTGGGCATTGGCGGCGGGTTTTTGATGACGCCACTGCTAATCTTTATCGGCATTCCACCGGCCGTCGCGGTCGCCACCCAGTCGAATCAGTTGGTCGCGGCATCCGTATCTGGCGTGCTGGCCCATTGGCGGCGGCGCAATGTCGATTTTAAGCTGGGCATCGTCATGCTGCTGGGCGGGGCCATCGGCAGCATCATCGGAGTTGCCTTGTTCGCGCAACTGAAGGCGCTGGGGCAGATCGATCTGGTGATCTCGCTGACCTATGTGCTGTTCCTGGGCGCGGTCGCAGCCTTGATGATGATCGATAACTTCAAGGTGCTGGTGCTGCATCGGAACATGCCGATGCGGCGCAGGCTGCACGAGCACAACGCGCTGCACCGGTTGCCGCTACGCATGCGTTTTCCCCGCTCGCGGCTTTATATCAGCGCCCTGCTGCCGTTAATGATCGGCTTCGTCGGCGGGCTGATGGTGGCGATCATGGGGATCGGCGGCGGCTTCATCCTGGTTCCGGCGATGATCTATCTGCTGGGCATGCCGATCGGGCTTGTGGCCGGCACATCGCTGTTCCAGATCATCTTTACCACCGGGATCACCACCTTCCTGCAGGCGGTCACCACCCATGCGGTCGATGTCGTGCTGGCCGCCGTGTTGATCGTCGGCGGCGTGATCGGCGCGCAGGTGGGGACCAAACTCAGCCATCTGCTGAAGCCGGAATATTCGCGGCTTGCCCATGCGCTGATCGTGCTGATCGTCGCGCTGAAGCTGGCGTTCGACCTGTTCACCATGCCCGACAATTTGTTCTCGGTCATCACCCCGGGCGGACAATGAATTCGCGGGCAGTGAGACTTGTCGTCCTTATCTTGGCGCTCGCCACGGTTGCCGGCCGGGTGGGCGCGCAAACACTGACGGCCGACCTGTCCAGCCATGTGATTGGCATCACTACCGGTTTCGTCGGCGCCGATCTGGTACTGTTCGGCACGACCGACAGACCCGGCGATATCATCGTCATCGTGCGCGGACCGCCGACCGATCTGACGGTGCGGCGCAAGGAAAAGATTCTCGGCGTCTGGATCAACGGCAGCAGCGCCGTGTTCCACGACGCGCCGAGCTTCTATGCCGTCGCGGCCAGCCACCCGCTGGTCGATATCGCCTCCCAGGAGAGCATGAACCGATATGGCATCGGGCTGGAAAACGTGAAGCTGCAGCCGAGCAGGCCGATTCCCGAACCGCGACTCACCGAATTTCGTGCCGCATTGTTGAGCAACCAGGAGAAGATCGACCTGTATCGGCGCGGCGTCGCCCCCGTGACGTTCCTGGGCGAGCATCTGTTCCGCGCCGACATGTCCTTTCCGGCCAATGTGCCGACCGGCAGCTATTCGGTTGAGGTCGTTCTGATGTCGGGCGGGGATGTCGTCAGCGCGCAGACCACACCGCTGATCGTCAGCCGAATCGGATTTTCCAACGGGGTCTTCGTCGTCGCCCACCGCCATGCCGTATTTTACGGCTTAGGCGCGCTCACCTTCGCCATCGCGGCCGGCTGGGCGGCCGGCGCGGTTTTTCGGAGAGTATAGCCCATGGACAGAGCGCCGCGTGTCTTTCTGGTCATCGTCGACGACAGCGCCGAAATGCCGGTGGCGCTCTATTACGCCAGCCGCCGGGCGCAGCGCAGCGGCGGCCGAATCGCCATGCTGCACGTAATACCGCACGAGGAAAGCCACGGCTTGGCCAGCGTCGAGGCGCTGATGCGACAGGAGGCGCGCCAGGAAGCCGAACAGCTGATGCAGCGCCTCGCACGCACGGTGTACGACGAAGCCGGCGTGATCCCAGTCATCTATTTGAAGGAAGGATCGCCACGGGACGAGCTGATGGAACTGCTGGCCAACGATCCGTCGATCTCGATCCTGGTTCTGGCGGCGGGCACGGGACCCGAGGGACCCGGGCCGCTGATCAGCTTCCTCGCCAGCAAGGCGGTGGCGAAACTGCGGATCCCGGTCACCATCGTGCCCGGCGGCCTGACGCATGAGGAGATCGATGCGATCAGCTGATGCTTGACCCCTGATGGTCAGCCGCCCATTTGTGGTAGACATCGTTCTTTCGTGTTGAAACGCGCCTCCGCAACCCAAGGCAGTCCTATGTTCATCCAGACCGAAGACACTCCCAATCCCTCGACCCTCAAGTTCATTCCGGGTCAGATCGTCATGTCTGCCGGGACCGCCGATTTCCGGACCGCCGATTCAGCTGGGCGTTCGCCGCTGGCGCGCGCTCTGTTCAATGTCGGTGGCGTCGACGGCGTGTTCCTGGGCAGTGACTTCGTGTCTGTGACCAAAGCGGCGGATTCCGACTGGTTTGCGGTGAAGCCGGCTGTACTGGCCACGATCATGGATCATTTCACCAGCGGCATGCCCGCGATGGAAGAAGCCGAGGCCGTGACAGGCGGCGAGGCCGACAGCGAAATCGTTGTCCAGATCAAGGAAATCCTCGACACCCGTGTGCGGCCTGCCGTGGCGCAGGATGGCGGCGACATCGTTTTCCACGATTTCGATGACGGCGTCGTCTATCTGCATATGCATGGATCGTGCGCCGGATGTCCCAGCTCGACCGCCACCTTGAAGGCCGGCATCGAGAACATGCTGCGCTATTACATTCCCGAAGTCCGCGAAGTGCGCGCCGTCGCCGCCTGAGGGGCGACGCTTCCAAGCCTGCCTCGTGCGCATACTCGCCTTCGATTGCGCCGGCGCGCAATGCGCCGCGGCGATCCTGGCCGATGACCGGATCGTCGCCGTACGGCGAGTCGAGGCCGCACGCGGCCATGCGCAGCTGCTCATCCCCCTGCTCACCGAGCTGCTCGCCGCCGGCCGCCTGGATTTCGGCGATCTCGACCGGTTCGCGGTGACGACCGGCCCTGGCTCGTTCACCGGCATCCGGGTCGCGCTGGCCACGGCGCACGGGCTAGCGCTGGGTACGGGCGCGCCGATCGTGGGCGTCACCGCCTTCGAAGCCCTGGCCGCCGGCGCTGCCGAAACCGGCATTGCGGCGCCTCGGCTGCTGGTGGCCATCGATTCGCGCCGGACCGAGCTGTTTGCGCAAATCTTCGACTCCGCCGGAATCGCGCTGAGCGAGCCGGCCATGCTCGCGCCCGAAGCGGTCGATGCCTGGGCCGGCCCGGGACCATTGGCGCTGACCGGCGATGCCGCCCATCTCGTTGCCCCTTATCTGGGGCACCCTTCCGATCCGGCCTGGACCACCCAAGCAGATCCCGCAATCGTGGCGCGACTGGCGGCGGATAAGCCGGTTGGACCGCCGCCGGCACCGTTCTATCTGCGCGCACCCGACGCGATGCCGGCCCGCATCCGATGAAGCTCGACACCTGCCGGCTGACGGGCGCGATGAGCGCGGTCGCCGGCGCCCTGCATGCGGCTTCAGGCTTTCACGAAACTTGGGATCCGGCGGCCTTTGCCGAACTGATCGCCATGCCGGGGGCCGGGGGCTGTCTGGCGCTGGACGGCGAAACTCCCATCGGCCTGGTTCTATGGCGGATCGCGGCCGATGAGGCGGAAATCCTGACCATCTGCACGGCGCCGGCGCGGCGCAGGCAGGGCGCGGGCAGCTATCTGCTCGACACCGCGATCACGGTCACGGCGGCGGCGGGCGCGCGCCGGCTGCTCCTAGAAGTCGCCGTCGACAATATGGCCGCAATCGCGCTTTACCGCGCTTCCGGCTTTACCGAGGTGGGTCGCCGAGCGGACTATTATCAGAATGCGGAGGGCCCGGTGGACGCGCTGATTCTCGCGCGGGAAATCTGACCTTTCGAAAAATCGTCCAAGCCGCGCGCGTGCACGCACGCGAAAACTGGAAACTGGATGCGGCGAGATGTATGGTGGGGCTCATTCATGACGACGCCATTGCAAGAGTCGCCACCCTCAACCCGCCCCCTCCCCGGGCGGATAGTGTGCTATTGCGGCTTGTCCAAGTCCGTTTCGCAACCCGGAGCCGCGCCAGCGGGCCAGCATCATGTCGCACGTTAGCGCAGATCTTACCCGGCTTGGATCCTTCCGCTCGGGCAGTCTCGAGGTTCGCCTAGCGCAGACGCTCGCCGAAATCGAGGCTGCGCAGCGCCTGAGATACGACATTTTCTATCGCGAGATGGGCGCGAAGCCGTCCGATGCCATGGAGGCGGAACTTCGCGATTTCGACGATTACGACACGGTTTGCGACCATCTGCTGGTGATCGATCACAATTTGCCCGAAGACGATTGGGTGGTCGGCACCTACCGGCTCATCCGCCGCGAGATGGCGGCTCGGCGCGGCAGCTTCTATTCGGCCAGCGAGTTCGACATCAAGGCGCTGATGGATTACCCGGGCGAGATATTGGAGCTGGGACGTGCCTGCGTCGCGCCTGCCTATCGCGGTCGCGCCATCACCCTGCTTTTCCGCGGCATCTCCGCCTATGCCTCGCGCTATAACATCGAAGTGATGTTCGGCTGCGCGAGCCTGCCGGGAACCGATCCCAGCGCGCTCGCTTTGCCACTGTCCTATCTCTATTATTACTGCCTGGCCCCACCCGCCTTACGCGCGGTCGCGGTGCCAGAGCGCTACGTCGACCTGCGTCAGCTTCCGTCCCACAAGATCGACCCGACGACGGCCCTGTTCGAGGTGCCGCCACTGCTGAAGGCCTATCTGCGATTTGGCGGCTTTATTGGCGACGGCGCAGTGATCGACGAGCAGTTCGGGACGACCGATGTCTGTATTATCGTGAAGACCGACATGATCACCGACAAATACGCCAAGCATTATCAATTGGGACGAGAGGCGCCGATCACCACGAGCGATATCGACGAATGAACGGCTCCTGGTTGCTCGGGCTGAGCCGGGTGATCCCTTATCTGTTGCTGACCTTCGCGCTGATGCCCGTCCAGGCCATGCTGCTCGCACTCGGCCATCCAATGGCAGATCATCTGCCCCGGTACTATCACCGCTGGGCATGCCGGATTCTCGGCATGAATATCACCGTGCGCGGTATGCCGTCGCACACACATCCGACCTTATTCGTTTCAAATCATTCGTCTTACTTCGATATCCAGATATTGGGATCGCTGGTCAGCTGTTCGTTCATCGCTAAGGCCGACATGATGGGCTGGCCGTTGATCGGACAGCTGGCGAAGCTCCAGCGCAGCGTCTTCGTTGACCGCAAGCCGGCCAATGTCGGCGAGCACACGAACGAGGTGGCGAAACGGCTGGCCGCGGGGGACAGCCTGGTGCTGTTCGCCGAGGGCACGACGTCGGATGGCAACCGGCTACTGCCGTTCAAATCGTCTTTGTTCTCGGTTGCCGAGCAAGCGCCACCGGAACTGCATCTTACAATGCAGCCGATTTCGATCATCGCAACCGCGCTCGACGGCATGCCGCTCGGCCGGTCCATGAGATCGCTTTATGCATGGTATGGCGACATGCCGCTGATGCCCCACGCCTGGGGCGCAATGAAAGCCGGCCGGCTAACGGTGGAGGTCGAGTTCCACGAACCCTTCAGGGCCGACGGGATGAGCCGAAAACAGCTCTGTGCCCGTAGCGAAGCCGCGGTCGAACGCGGTATCGTGCAGGCCATCACGGGCCGCCCCGATTCCAGTATGCAATCGCCGCCGCGCAGCGGCGAAGGAGCAGAGATTGACGCCGCCGCCTGACAACATAATCGCTACGGAGACCCTGGGCAGCACCGTGCCGATGAAGACGGTTCATGTCCGCAGCTGGGGCTGTCAGATGAATGTCTATGACAGCCAGCGGATGGTCGATCTGCTGGCGCCGCTAGGCTATCGCCCGGTGGATCGGGCCGACGGTGCCGATATCGTCATACTGAATACCTGCCATATTCGTGAGAAGGCGACGGAAAAGCTGTTCTCCGAGCTGGGCCGGTTGAAGGAGACGAAACAGGCTAAGGCCGCGAGCGGTGGCAACATGATCCTGGCGGTCGCCGGATGCGTCGCCCAGGCCGAAGGGCCGGTAATCATGGCGCGCGCGCGCCATGTCGATATCGTGGTCGGGCCGCAGAGCTATCATTCCCTGCCCGAACTGGTGGCGCGCGCGTCGCGGGCCAAAGGCGAACCGATCCTGATGACCGACTTCCCGGTCGAATCGAAATTCGATCATTTGCCGGAGGAGGCCTCGCCGCGTGGTGTTTCGGCTTTCCTCACGATCCAGGAAGGCTGCGACAAGTTCTGCGCCTTCTGCGTCGTGCCCTATACACGCGGAGCCGAATATTCACGGCCGCCGGGCGACATATTAGTCGAAGCGGCGCGGCTCGCGCTCAGCGGCGTGCGGGAATTGACCCTGCTGGGCCAGAACGTCAACGCCTATCATGGCGGGGCGCGGGATGGGACGATCTGGACGCTGGGGCAACTGATCCGCGCAGTCGCTGAAATCCCCGGCATCGACCGGATCCGCTATACGACGTCGCATCCGAACGACATGGACGACGCACTGATCGCCGCCCACGCGCAAGTGCCGGCCCTGATGCCGTTCCTCCATCTGCCGGTGCAGAGCGGATCGGACCGCATCCTGGCGCGGATGAACCGCAAGCACAGTGCCGCCGATTATCTAGCGGTTATCGAACGCCTGCGGGCCGCGCGACCCGATATCGCGCTGTCGAGTGATTTCATCGTCGGCTTCCCCGGTGAGACTGAGAAGGATTTCCAGGCGACCCTGGACCTGGTCGTCGCCGTCGGCTTCGCACAGGCCTACTCCTTCAAATATAGTCCGCGCCCCGGCACCCCGGCCTCGAGCGCGGCGGATGCCGTGCCCGAGGCGGTGAAGTCCGAACGGCTGGCCCGCCTGCAGGCCACCATCCTCAAGGGTCAGATGCGATTCAACCAGGCGAGCGTCGGCCAGATCGTGCCGGTGCTGCTGGACCGCGCCGGCTCACGGCCCGGGCAGCTGCACGGCCGCAGCCCGCATATGCAGTCCGTCCATGTGGCAGCGCCCGTGCATCTGCTTGGCCGGATCGTTTCTGTACGGATCGAAGATGGGCGGGCCCTAAGCCTGACGGGATCCTTGATCCAGACCGAGCCGGGCGGGATGGTTACTTGAGCGCCGCCAAGGGTCGACCCATCGAGATTTCATTCGACGACAACCGCCGGCTGCCGCTGCTCTACGGTGAGCATAATGCCAATCTGACGCGGATCGAGCGACAGCTGGGCGTCAAGCTGGCCACGCGCGGCAATATCGTCAGCATCGCCGGACCGGCGCAATCCGCTGAGACCGCGCGGTCGGTGCTGACCGAATTATGGGGCCGCGCATCGAAAAACGAGACCGTAGGACCGGCTGAGATCGACGCTGCCTTGCGCCTGAAGCCATCGAACGAACCGTCGGAAAAAGACGCATCGGCGGTCCCGGTCATCCGCACGCGGCGCAGGACTGTCGCCGCCCGCACGGCGACGCAAGGCGTCTATTTGCGGGCGATGGAACAGTGCGAACTCGTTATCGGCGCGGGACCGGCGGGGACGGGCAAGACCTATCTAGCAGTGACCCAGGCGGTGGCGGCCTTGCAGAACGGGCAGGTCGACCGCATCGTCATCTCACGCCCAGCGATCGAGGCCGGGGAGCGGCTGGGCTTTCTGCCCGGCGACCTGCGAGAGAAGATCGACCCTTATCTGCGGCCGATCTATGACGCGCTGAACGAACTGCTGTCGCCCGAGCAGGTCGAAAAGCGAATCGAGAATGGCGAGATCGAGATCGCGCCGCTGGCCTTCATGCGCGGTCGCACGCTGGCCCATTGCTTCGTCATCCTGGATGAGGCGCAGAACACGACGACCGTCCAGATGAAGATGGCGCTGACCCGGATGGGCGAAGGTAGCCGCATGGTGGTGACCGGCGACCCCGGCCAGATCGACCTGCCAAGCGGTGTCAGGTCCGGGCTGATCGACGCCATGCACATATTGCGCGACGTCGAGGGCGTCAGCATCGTGCAATTCAACGATTCCGATGTGGTGCGCCATCCTCTGGTGGCGCGCATCATCCGCGCCTATGCCAAAGCCTTGGGTGCAAAACCGGATGGTCCGTCGCGATGAAAGCGCTGCGGTTGGCCATGGAGATCGAGGATGCCCGCTGGAACGCAGCGCTGCCGAATGCCGCGGAGTTGATCGATAAGGCGGTTTCGCTGGCGCTGGTGGATATCGATACCGCAGGACGTACGGTTGAGGTCGGGATCCGGCTGGTCGATGATGGGACAATCCAGTCGCTGAACCGCGACTGGCGCGGGCGGGACAAGCCGACCAACGTGCTGTCCTTTCCGCTGGGCGATCCCGGGCCGGTTACCGACCCGGATTTTCCCTGGCTGATCGGCGATATCGTCATGAGTTATGATACTGTAACAGCCGAAGCGATCAGGGATACCAAACCGTTGGAGCATCACGTCGTGCATTTGGCCATCCACGCGACTTTGCATCTGATCGGCCACGATCATGAGGATGAGGCCGAGGCCGATGCAATGGAGGCGGTCGAGATCAGGCTGCTGGCCGGGCTCGGGATCCCCGACCCTTACGGAGTGCCCGCCCCCCTTACCGGCGAAACGACATGAGCAGCCTGCGCGACCTGTTCCGCACGCCCAACGGCCGGCGCGAGGCACTGGCGCCGCTGAGCGAGGATGACGACTCGATGCCTGACGCAGACAGATCGCACGAGCGGGAGCTGATCGAGAATATCCTCGAAATCCGGGACCAGCCGGTTTCCGAACTGATGGTGCCACGAGCGGATATCGTCGCAGTCGATGTCGAGACTGAGCGCGACGAGTTGGTGAAACTGCTGGTGGCGCGGTCGCACAGCCGCCTGCCGGTCTATCGCGAGACGTTGGATGACGTAACCGGCATCGTTCATATCAAGGACGTTCTGGCGGTGATCGCTGAGGGCGGGAAGTTTTCGCTTGAGGCCATTGTGCGCCCCGTATCTATTGTCGCTCCGTCAATGCGGGTGCTGGACCTGCTGCTGGACATGCGCAAGACCCATCAGCATATGGCGCTGGTGATCGACGAATTCGGCGGCATCGACGGGCTGATCACGATCGAAGATCTGGTCGAAGGCATCGTCGGTGAGATCACCGACGAGCACGATCGCGCGGTGACGGCGTCGATGGTCGAGAAATCGGACGGGTCGTTACTGGCCGATGCCCGCGTGCCGATCGAGGATTTCGAGGCGCGCGTCGGAGAGGTTCTGGAGCAGGAGGAGCGCGACGAGGTCGACACGCTGGGCGGGCTCGTCTTCTCGCTTGCCGGCCGCGTGCCGAGCCGGGGCGAACTGTTGACCCACCCATCGTCGGGCCTGGAGTTCGAAATCATCGACGCCGACCCGCGCCGGATCAAGCGGATTCGAGTCCGCAACCCCCCCCCGCCACCCGCCGCAAGGTGACCCACATGACCGCGAGCAGCCGGCCAATCGTGCGATTGGCCGACGCGTTTCGCCGCCTGACCGGCTGGCGCCGCAATCTTACCGCCATTGCCGCCGGCGCCGTCGCCTCGATCTCGTTGCCGCCGGCAGATGCGCTGCCCCTCCTGTGGCTGACGATACCAGTGCTGATCTGGCTGTTGGACGGGGTTCAGACTAAAAAGGGCGCGCTGTGGGTCGGCTGGCTCTTCAGCTTGGGCTATCTGGCCTTCAGCCTGTATTGGCTGACCTTCGCCCTGTTCGTCGCTATCGATCAATATTGGTGGCTGGTCCCGTTCGCCAGCAGCGGGTTGGCCTTCGGCCTGTCGATCTATTTCGGTATCGCCACCTGCCTCGCCACCCTGATTCCGCGCGAAAGACCGCTGGCCCGCGTCCTGGCACTGGTGGCGATGTGGAGTCTGGCCGAATGGGTGCTCGGCCATTTCCTGACCGGGTTCCCATGGAACCTGCCCGGTTATGCCTGGACGGATTTCCCCTGGTTGATCCAGAGTGCCGCCTGGATCGGCATCTATGGCGTCACCGTCCTGGTGCTACTGGCGCCGGCCCTGGCGGCCTTGCTGGGAAGCCATTTCGTCACCGCCGCCCAGGGACGGCGCGCGGCCGGTTTCGGCCTCGCCATCGTCCTGGCCGCCATGATCGCCGGCGCTGTCCGCCTCCCCGCCGGGCCGACGCCGACCGTGCCCGATGTCCGCCTGCGGCTGGTCCAACCCAGCATTCAGCAAAGCCTGAAGTGGGTCGAGGGAATGTATGACGAAAATCTGAAACGTCATATCGACCTATCGCTGATGCCGAGCGAGAAGCCGCCGACAACGATCATTTGGTCGGAGGCCGCCGAACCGTTTCCTTTGGAGGGGCATCCGCAAAACGCCAAGTTCATAGGATCGATGCTGAAACCCGGACAGCTTCTGATTACCGGTATCGACCGTGACATGTCGAGGGAAGCGCCACCGACCTTCCGCGACAGCGTCCAGGTCCTGGACAGCAACGGCAGCATCCTCGCCACCTATGACAAGTTCCACTACGTGCCGTTCGGCGAATATATGCCGCTGGGCAAATACCTTCCCTTCATCAAGGCCGTCGCGGTCGGCAGCATCGAACCGACCGCCGGCCCGGGCCCGCAGACGATCCGCCTGCCAGGCTTACCACCAGCCGGACCGCTGATCTGTTACGAGGTGATCTTCCCGAATGACGTCGTCGATCGCAGCGACCGGCCCGACTGGCTGCTGGACGTAACCAACGATGCCTGGTTCGGCTTGAGCGCCGGGCCCTATCAGCATTTCGCGATGATGCGGGTGCGCTCGGTCGAAGAGGGACTGCCACTGGCCAACGCCGCCAATGACGGCATCTCAGGCGTCGTTGATCCCTATGGCCGAGTCACGGCTCGGCTGGGCCTGGGCAAGATCGGCGTGGTCGATGCGGACTTGCCGAAGCCGATTTCGCCGACACTCTATTCCCGGCTGGGCGACATTCCATTCTTCCTGATGGTTGCCGGGTTGGCGCTGGCCGGTCTCGTCTTGGGTCGACGGCGAACGCGTGACGCGGCCTGATACCGCAACCCCCTCAGCTATGACCGACCATAAGCTCATGTTATGACAGCCTCCGATTCTCGAGGCGGATTAGATGCAAGCAAAGGTTAGGGATGTGAAACGGCGCGGCGGGCGGCCGAAAATCGATACGCCGAGCCCGGTCGATACCCATGTCGGCTCGCGTGTCCGTTTGCGCCGGACGCTATTAGGGATGAGCCAGGAAAAATTGGGCAACGCCGTCGGGCTGACCTTTCAGCAGATCCAGAAATATGAACGCGGCGCCAACCGGATCGGCGCCAGCCGCCTTTACGACATGTCCCGCGCGCTGGACGTGCCGGTGCAGTTCTTTTTCGATGAGATGCCGGCCGAGCCGGCCGTCGAAGGCTATGAGCCGTTATCGGGCGGCGCGGAGCCGGCCCGGGCCGTGATTGATCAGGACCCGATGGCAAAACGCGAGACTCTGGAGCTGGTGCGAACCTATTACCGCATCCCCAACTCCATCTTGCGCCGCAAACTGTTCGACCTTGCCAAGGCGCTAGCCAATTTTTCCCCTAAACCGGTCAAGGACCGATAGCGCCGGCCCGGGGGCTGGACAGGGCAAACCCTGAACTCTATTTCTGCAATGCACGATTTCATCCGGAGACCGATAGTGAACCTGGCCAATTATCTTTTCACCAGCGAATCCGTAGGCGAAGGACATCCGGACAAGGTCTGCGATCGAATTTCCGATACCGTCGTGGATCTTTTCTTGAGCGGCGATCCGGAGGCGCGCGTCGCCTGCGAGACTTTAGCGACCACCAACAAGGTGGTGATCGCCGGCGAGGTGCGCGGCCCCGCTTCGGTCACGTTCGACGTGATCGAAAACGCCACGCGCGAAGCGATCAAGGACATAGGATACGAGCAGGACGGGTTCCACTGGGAGACCGCCGATATCGAGATCCTGTTGCACGCCCAGTCGGTCGATATCGCCGTGGGCGTCGACGCCGCAGGGAACAAGGATGAGGGCGCGGGCGACCAGGGCATCATGTTCGGCTATGCCTGCCGCGAAACCGAAGCGCTGATGCCGGCGCCGATCTTTTACTCCCACGCCATTTTAAAGGGCCTTGCCGAGACCCGCCATGCCAGTACGTCATCGGGCCTGGGCCCAGATGCCAAGAGCCAAGTGACCTTGCGCTATGAGAACGGCAAGCCGGTCTGCGCCACGTCGGTGGTGGTATCCACCCAGCATGCCGAAGGTGTCGATCAGGACGAAATCCGGGAGATCGTCCGTCCGCATGTTCTGAAGGTCCTGCCCGAAGGCTGGATGTGCGAAGAGTCCCATTTCTACGTCAACCCGACCGGACGTTTCGTCATCGGCGGCCCCGACGGCGATTGCGGCCTGACAGGGCGCAAGATCATCGTCGACACCTATGGCGGCGCCGCCCCGCATGGCGGCGGCGCGTTCTCGGGCAAGGACCCGACCAAGGTCGACCGCTCGGCCGCCTATGCCGCGCGGTATCTGGCAAAGAACGTGGTGGCGGCAGGCCTGGCCGATCGCTGCACGATCCAGCTGTCTTATGCCATCGGCGTGTCGAAGCCGCTATCTGTCTATATCGACACGCACAACACTGGGCAGATCGACGAGGCGCGTCTGTCGACCGTGCTGCAGGAACTGGTTGATCTGACCCCGCGCGGCATCCGTCAGCATCTCGGCCTCAACAAGGCGATCTATGCCCGCACCGCGGCCTACGGCCATTTCGGCCGGACGCCCGATGCGGATGGCGGTTTCTCCTGGGAACAGACCGATCTGGTCGACGCGTTGAGGTCGGCCCTCGGCTGAGTGCCGAGACCCGATTCGAAGTCATAAATTGTGACCAGCCCGCCGATCGGCCGCGTCTATGGGCGGCGGCGTGGACGCACGCTCAAAGGCAAGGCATCCACCCTCTACGCAACCGGCCTCAATGCGCTGAGCGTTGTGTTGCCCGAACCGCCGGCGGAGCTCAACCCGACGACCCTGTTCGAGACCGCGAAAACGGCAACTTGGATCGAAATCGGCTTCGGCGGCGGCGAGCATCTGGCAACCCAGGCCGCCGCCCACCCTGAGATCGGCTTCATCGGCTGCGAGCCCTTCATCAACGGCGTGTCCAGCCTGCTGGTCCTGCTGGACGAGCAGGAATCGCAAAATGTCCGGGTCTTTTCCGAGGATGCCCGCCTGTTGCTGCGCGCCCTACCCGAAGGCTCGATCGGTCGCGCCTTCCTGCTGTTCCCCGATCCCTGGCCGAAACGGCGGCATGAAGGCCGGCGCTTCGTCAATCCCGAGGCGCTGGACCTACTGGCCCGCGCTTTGGCCGACGGCGCCGAACTCCGCGTCGCGACCGACCATGCCATCCTGCAGGAATGGATGCCCGCGCGGATCGCCAAACATCCGGCCTTCGTTCTGGTCGATCACGCGACCGTGCGCCCCGAAGGCTGGGCGCCGACCCGTTATGAGGCAAAAGCACTGAGAGCGGGACGGCGCCCGATCTATCTCGCCTATCGACGCCGGTCGCGTTTACCGGAGTTCTGAGCGTGGACTTCGTCTGATTAACCGCCAAGGCGCCAAAACGCCAAGGAAGTCGCCCTCTAACGATGGGTTAGTGGTTGATCCGCAGAACAGGCACTAAAAATAATATTGTTTTTCTTAGTGCCTTGGCGGTTCACAAGAAGCTGACATTTACGCGAGAAACGACGCGAACACGCGTCCCTTCTTCCTTTCCCGGCGGAAACCCACTTGCGAATTCGTGTATTGGGTTTATATCTGCGCCATCCATAGACATATCCGGCTTGTGGTGCTGACTGGAACTATCCAGTCGGATGCGCGGAGCGTTTATGTGTGATTGGGCTTTAGAGAACGGATTTGAGCGAAAAGATCGAAAAACTAATCGGCCCCATTGTGGACGAACTCGGCTATGAGCTGGTTCGCGTCCAGATGCAGGGTGGCGCACGGCGCGCGACGCTTCAGATTATGGCGGAGCGGCGGGATCGCACTGCCATGCTGGTGGAAGATTGCGCCCGCCTGTCGCGCGCGATTTCCGCCGTTCTCGACGAAGCGGACCCCATCACCGAAGAATATCTGCTGGAAGTCAGCTCCCCCGGCATCGACCGCCCGCTGATGAAGCGCGCCGATTACGAGCGCTTCCTGGGCCATGACGTAAAGCTGGAAATGACCATGCCGGTTGATGGCCGCAAGCGCTTCCAGGGCGCGATGATCGCGATTGAAGGCTACAATCTGCTGCTCAACAGCGAAAGCGGGGCGGTTTCGCTGCCGCTGGCATCGATAAAGAGCGCGAAATTGATTCTGACCGACCGGCTGATCGCCGCGGTGGAAAACGAGAATGCCGCCGCCGCGGCTTTTGTAGGTGAGGCCGATGTGCCTCCCATTCATGCTTAGGGGTCTCGAATGATCGAGCTGTTGCAAGTCGCCGACCAGGTCGCACGCGAAAAGAATATCGACCGCGAAGAAGTGGTCGAGGCAATGGAACAGGCCATCCAGAAGGCGGGCCGGTCCAAATACGGGCATGAGCACGACATCCGCGCGACGATCGACCGGCGCACCGGCGAAATCTCGCTGAAGCGTTTCCGCGAAGTCGCCGAAGCGGTCGAGAACGAGATCACTCAGCTGTCGCTCGAGGATGCGAAGTACGAAAAGCCCGACGCCAAAGTCGGCGACTTCATCATCGAAGACCTGCCACCGATCGATTTCGGCCGCATTCCGGCGCAGATGGCCAAGCAGGTTATTGTCCAGCGCGTGCGCGACGCCGAGCGTCAGCGGCAATATCGCGAATATAAGGACCGTGTGGGCGAGATCGCCAACGGCATCGTCAAGCGCGTCGAATACGGCAATGTGACGGTCGAACTGGGCCGCGCCGAGGCGATCCTGCGCCGCGACGAAACCCTGCCGCGCGAGCATTTCAAGAACGGCGACCGTGTCCGTGCCTATATCTATGACGTGCGCGAAGAACCCCGGGGGCCGCAGATTTTCCTGTCACGCACCCATCCGCAATTCATGGCGAAGCTGTTTATGCAGGAGGTGCCGGAGATTTATGACGGCATCATCACGATCAAATCCGTCGCCCGCGACCCGGGCAGCCGTGCCAAGATCGGCGTCGTCAGCAAGGACAGTTCGATCGACCCGGTCGGCGCCTGCGTCGGCATGCGTGGCAGCCGCGTTCAGGCGGTCGTCGGCGAATTGCAGGGCGAGAAGATCGACATCATTCCCTGGAGCAACGAGGCGGCGACGTTCGTGGTCAACGCGCTGGCGCCGGCCGAAGTCACCAAGGTCGTGCTCGACGATGTCAGCCACCGTATCGAAGTTGTCGTTCCCGACGATCAGCTGAGCCAGGCCATCGGCCGCCGCGGCCAGAATGTGCGCCTTGCTTCCATGCTGACCGGCTGGGATATCGACATCTTGACCGAAGCCGAGGAGTCCGAGCGCCGCACCGAGGAGACCAAGACCCGGTCGGCTCTGTTCATCGAAGCACTGGACGTCGACGACGTCATTGCCCATCTGTTGGTAGCGGAAGGCTTCACCTCGGTCGAGGAAATCGCCTACACCGAAATCGACGAATTGTCCCAGATCGAAGGGTTCGACGAAGACGTGGCGGCGGAACTGCGCGATCGCGCACTGACCTATCTGGAACAGCGCGATGCGGCGCTGTCCGAGCAGCGCACCGCGCTGGGCGTCACCAACGAGGTCGCGGCGGTCGATGGGCTGAGCCCCGCCATGCTGGTCGCGCTGGGCGAGAAGGACGTTAAGACGCTGGACGATCTTGCCGATCTGGCGACCGACGAGCTGGTCGAGATCGTCGGCGCCGACGCGATGACCTCGGCCGACGCCGAACGTATCATCATGGCCGCGCGGGCGCACTGGTTCGACGAGAACGGCGAGCCGATCGCGCAGTAGACGGGGCTAAACGGCATAGGACGGATGAGCGAGATCGAGACTTCAGCGCCGGAACCGGATCTGCCGGAGGCGGAGGCCAGGGACGACGACGAAACCGGCCCCTTGCGCCGCTGCATCGCCTCTGGCGTGCGGATGGAGCCGGATCGTATGATCCGGTTCGTGGTGGGGCCCGAGAATCGACTCGTTCCCGATGTCGCTGGTAAATTGCCGGGGCGCGGGATTTGGGTCAGCGCCCGGCGCGAAGCATTGGAACAGGCGGTGTCGAAGCGTTTGTTCACGCGCGCCGCGCGCAAGCCGGTAGTGGTCGATGCCGATCTGCCGGCGCTGGTCGATCGATTGATCGAGCGCCAGTGCCTGGACATGATCGGCATGGCAAAGCGGGCGGGCTTGGCAGTTGCCGGCTTCGACAAGGTCGAGGCGCTGCTGCGCAAGACCCCGGTCGGTGTGCTGCTGGAGGCAAGCGACGGCGCTGCCGACGGCCGGGAAAAATTGCGTCGTCTGGCGCAGGGTGCACCGGTCGTTTCGCTTTTTCCGGCCGCTGTTCTGGCCGGGACGATGGGACGTGAAGGTATTGTGGTTCACGCAGCAATCGCGCGCGGAAAACTCGCGAAGCGCTTTGTTGCCGCATCGGATCGGCTCGCGGCTTTGCGCGGGTTGGCGTAGACTGAGGGCAAGGCCTATCGCATGGCGAAGCGAAACAGCTTTGGTCCGGACTTGAAAGTGGGTATTGGACGGTTATGAGCGAGAATAAAGAGCAAGAACCAAAGAAAGTCTTGAGCCTGTCCGGACGGCCCAAGCTTGAGCTGAAGCGTGGCCCCGACGCAACGTCACAAGTGCGTCAGAGCTTCTCGCACGGCCGTTCAAAGGCCGTAACGGTCGAGGTTAAGACGCAGCGTGTCGCACGGCCGCCGCTGACCCTTCCAACCGTCGAAGCGCCGGTTCATGAGCCCGAGCAGGCCCAGCGCCGGCCCGACGCCGCGCCCGTTCGTCCGGGCGTCCAGCCGCGCCAGCTGACCGCCGAGGAACGCGAGGTTCGCATCCGCGCGCTGAAATCCGCCGCGCAAGATGATCGTCGCCCCCACGAGCCGGAGCATGCCGAGCCGGAACTCGCCGTAGAGCACGATGCCGAGCCGGCGCCCGCCCCCGAGCCGGTCACCGAGGTTCGCACGTCGCTGGATCCGGAATCACGGCGCCAGCGCGAACTGGAAGAGTTGCGCCGTATCCAGGAGCAGGAAAAGAAGCTCGCCGACGAGGCCGAGCGCGTCCGCCTGGAAGCGGAAGGCAAGAAGAAAACCGAAAGCGAAGTCGAGAAGGCGAAGGACCAGGAGCGTCAGCGTATCGCCGACCGCGCCGGGGAATCCGCCGCCGCCAAGGTCGCGGCTCTGTCCGCCGGCAAAACGACAGAGGAGGAAGAGGAAGAGGAACGCAAGGCCCGGGCCAAGCGCGGATCACGTGCCCTTCCGGCCAAGACGCCGCCGCCGCCGCGCAGCCGTGATGGCGCTCGCCGCACGGGCAAGCTGACGATCTCACAGGCGCTGACCAACGAAGGCGAGAGCATGCGCATGCGCAGCCTCGCCGCGATGCGCCGCGCCCGTGAAAAAGAGCGCCATCGCCAATCGGGAGACGACGAGCAGGCCAAGGTCGTGCGCGACGTGGTCGTGCCGGAAACGATCACCGTGCAGGAATTGGCGCAGCGTATGGCCGAGCGCAGTGGCGATGTCATCAAGGCGCTTATGCGCATGGGCGTAATGGCCACCATCACCCAGTCGATCGATGCCGATACGGCCGAACTGATCGTGTCCGAATTTGGTCACCGCATGCGCCGCGTGTCGGAGTCCGACGTCGAGCTGGGCATCGAAGGCGAGGTCGATCTGGCCGAGGACACTGTGCCGCGTCCCCCGGTCGTCACGGTCATGGGCCATGTCGATCACGGCAAGACTTCGCTGCTGGATGCCATGCGCCAGACCGATGTCGTATCCGGCGAGGCCGGCGGCATCACCCAGCATATCGGCGCCTATCAGGTGACCTTGCCGGGCGATCACAAGATCACCTTCATCGATACGCCCGGTCACGCTGCCTTTACCGAAATGCGCGCCCGTGGCGCCAACGTGACCGACATCGTCATTCTGGTGGTCGCGGCGAATGACGGCATCATGCCGCAGACGGTCGAGGCCATCGCACACGCCAAGGCGGCGAAGGTTCCGATCATCGTCGCGATCAATAAGATCGATCTGCCCGACGCTAATGTCGCCAAGGTGCGGCAGGAGCTGCTGCAGCACGAGCTGGTGGTCGAAGAGCTGGGCGGAGACATTCTCGCCGTCGAAGTGTCCGCCAAGACCAGGAAGAACCTGGACAAGCTGGAAGAAGCCATCCTGCTGCAGGCCGAAGTTCTCGAGCTTCGCGCCAACCCCGACCGCAGCGCCGTCGGCGCGGTGATCGAGGCCAAGCTCGATCGCGGCCGTGGCGCAGTGGCGACCGTACTGGTCCAGCGCGGCACGCTGAAGGTCGGCGATGTGTTCGTCACCGGCAGCGAGATCGGCCGCGTGCGCGCACTGGTCAACGACCGCGGGCAGAATATCGACAGCGCTGGGCCGGCAATGCCGGTCGAGGTTCTAGGCCTGAACGGCACGCCGTCGGCCGGCGACGACTTCATCGTCGTCGACAACGAAGCCAAGGCGCGCGAAATCGCGGAATTCCGCGGCCGCAAGAAGCGCACCGCCGCCGCCGCCATCGGCGCGCGCGGCACCGTCGAGCAGATGTTCAGCCAGATTCAGGCCGGCGAACGGAAGGAACTGCCGATCGTCATCAAGGGCGACGTGCATGGCTCGGTCGAGGCGATCGTCAACAGCCTGTCGAAACTGGGATCGGAGCAGACCGAAGTCGGGCTGCGGGTTCTCCATTCCGGCGTCGGCGCGATCAACGAATCGGACGTGACATTGGCCAAGGCATCGGGCGGGTTCGTCACCGGCTTCAATGTCCGCGCCAATGCGCAGGCTCGCGAGCTGGCGAAGCGGGACGGCGTGGAAATTCGCTATTACTCGATCATCTACAATATCCTGGATGACGTGAAGGCGATGTTGTCGGGCATGCTGTCGCCGACAGTGCGCGAGAATTTCCTAGGCAATGCGGAAATCCGCCAGATCTTCGTCGTCACCAAATCCGGCAAAGTCGCCGGCTGTATGGTGACCGAGGGTGTGGTTCGCCGCGGCGCCAAGGTTCGCCTGCTGCGCGACAACGTGGTTATCCACGAGGGCACGCTGAAGACGCTGCGCCGTTTCAAGGAAGAAGTCCGCGAAGTGCGCGAAGGCTTCGAATGCGGCATGGCATTCGAGAATTACGACAATATCGAAGTCGGCGACGTGATCGAGGCGTTCGATGTCGAGGAAGTCGCCCGCTCGATCATCTGACGAGTCAGGTGATCTGGGACGACCGTTTGAGGAATTAGGAAGTGTCTGCTCGACGTCGTGAAGGCGGACGTGGAAGCCCGGCCGCTGGCCCAAGCCAGCGGCAACTTCGCGTCGGCGAAGAATTGCGCCATGCGCTAGTCGGGATATTGCGCGACAGCCATGCCCGCGATCCCGATTTGCAGGATGTGAACGTCACGGTAACGGAGGTGCGGGTTAGCCCCGACCTCGCCAACGCGACCGCCTTCGTCATGCCGTTCGCCGGGCAGAACAGCGCCGCGATCGTTGCCGCGCTCAATCGTGCCTCGGTCTATTTCCGCACGCTGATCGCCCGCTCGGTGCAGCTGCGGCATGCGCCCCGTATCTCCTTCGCGCTCGATACATCGTTCAGCTACGCCGCGAAGATCGAGGGGCTGTTGCGCGACCCAGAAGTGCAGCGCGATCTGGTCGATACCGATGCCCCCGATACCGAGCCCTTCAACATTGGGGCCGACGAGCAGGACTGATGAGGCGGCGCAAAGGCCTCCCCATCCATGGCTGGATCAATCTGGATAAACCAGTAGGTCCGACATCGACGCAGGCGATCGGACGGGTGCGCCGGATCACCGGCGCGGGCCGCGTCGGCCATGCCGGCACGCTCGATCCCCTGGCCTCGGGCGTTCTGCCGATCGCACTGGGCGAAGCGACCAAGACCGTCCCCTATATCCAGGATGCACGGAAAATCTACCGCTTCACCGTGCGGTGGGGCCAGGCGACGACGACCGACGACCGCGAGGGCGATGTCATCGCCGACAGTGCGCACAGGCCGGGCGACGACGACCTAAAGGCAATGTTGCCCCGCTTCACCGGACTGATTTCGCAGGCACCGCCCGCCTTCTCCGCGATCAGGATTGCCGGCGCGCGCGCCTATGACCTGGCCCGCGCGGGCACCCCTGCCGAGATGGCGGAACGGCCGATCGATATTCACCGGCTGGAGTGGGTGGCAAATGAAGATCCCGACCATGCCGTGTTCGAAGTAGAGACCGGTAAGGGAGCTTATGTCCGTTCGCTGGCCCGGGACATTGGCATCGCGCTCGGCACTTTCGGACATGTTTCGGCCCTGCGGCGGCTCGCTGTCGGGCAATTCCATGCGAAAAATGCCTTCCCTCTGGACTTTGACGCGCTTCCGAGCGATATAGCGGGCTTGACCGAGCATGTTTTGCCGATCGAGACCGTGCTGGACGACATCCCGGCACTGGCCTTGACGGCGGACGAGGCGCAACGGTTGAGATGTGGACAGACTGTCGGTCTCTTCACGCACCATCACCGCGACTGGTTGGCTGAACTGATAGCCGAAGGGCGTGACGGCGGTATTGTCCTTGCCCTTTGGCAGGGCAAGGCCATCGCGATGGTACGGATCGACAGCGCGGAAGCTCAGCCGGTGCGCGTTTTTAACTACGAGCCCTAAAAGGAGTCACGATGTCGATTACAAACGAACGCAAGGCCATACTCGTCACCGAGTACGGCAAGGCGGCGGCCGATACTGGGTCGCCCGAAGTCCAGATCGCAATCCTGTCCGAGCGGATCCGCAATCTCACCGAGCATCTGCAGACGCACAAGAAGGACGTCCACAGCCGACGCGGGCTGCTAGTCATGGTCGGCCAACGCCGGCGTCTGCTCGATTATCTGAAGAACAAGCACCGGCCGCGCTATGACGAGATCATTCAGCGCCTGGGCCTGCGGCGCTAAGCCCAGGCTGGATCAGACTGGCTGCCGGTCTTCGGAGCAGCATCGCTTGGAGCCGCGACGCCGGGGAATGTTCCCGGGCGGCACGGCTGCGAGTCAATAAACGTCCACGTCGAGAAGACCTGTTCGACGCGGGAACTCACCGGCAATGGGGCCTGCTGAATCCCGATCCGGGATCCGCAATAGGGCGGGCCGGATAATGGCTTGAAAGGATAGTTATGTTTAATATTTACCGCAAAGAAATGAACTGGGGCGGCCGCAAGCTGGTTCTGGAGACTGGCAAGATCGCACGCCAAGCCGACGCAGCTGTGTTGGTGACCTACGGCGAAACCACGGTTCTTTGCACCGTCGTGGCGGAAAAAGCGCCCAAGGCGGGCATCGATTTCCTGCCGCTGGCAGTCCACTACCAGGAAAAGACATTCGCCGCCGGCAAGATTCCCGGCGGCTTTTTCAAGCGAGAAGGGCGTCCGTCCGAAAAAGAAGTTCTGACCTCGCGCCTGATCGATCGTCCGATCCGTCCGCTGTTCGTCCCCGGTTTTCGTCACGAGACACAGGTCATCTGCACCGTCCTGTCGCATGACCTGGAAAACGACTCCGACATCCCCGCCTTAATCGGCGTTTCCGCCGCACTAACCCTTTCGGGCATCCCCTTCATGGGCCCGATCGGCGGCGCCCGCATCGGCTATATCGATGGCGAATATGTCATCAATCCGACAATGGAGCAGATCACCACCTCCAAGCTGGACCTGATCGTCGCCGGCACCGCCGAAGGCGTGCTGATGGTCGAATCCGAGGCCTCCGAACTTTCGGAAGAGGTCATGCTGGGCGCGGTCACCTTCGGACAGAAGGAATTCGGCCCGGTGATCAACCTGATCATCGACCTGGCCGAGCTGTGCGCCAAGGAACCCTGGAACCTGCCGGCCGTGGCGACCGAATATGAGACGCTGAAGCCGAAGATCCTCAGCCTCGTCGGCGAGGACATCGACGCCGCTTACAAGGAGCGGGTGAAGCAGACCCGCCAAGAGAAGCTGTCTAACGCCAAAAAGAAGATGCTCGAGACACTGACTGCAGAGGTCGAAGCCGCCCACGACCTTCAGGTTGCCGCAAAGATCTTCAAAGAACTGGAATCCGACATTGTTCGTGGCCAGATCCTCGATACCGGCGTCCGTATCGACGGCCGAGACACCAAGACGATCCGCCCGATCGTCAGCGAAGTCGGCACCCTGCCCCGCACCCACGGTTCGGCGCTGTTCACCCGCGGCGAAACCCAGGCGCTGGTCGTGACCACGCTGGGCACCGGTCAGGACGAGCAGATGATCGATGCGCTGACCGGCGAATATCGCGAGCGCTTCATGCTGCATTACAACTTCCCGCCTTACTCGGTCGGCGAAGCGGGCCGCATGAGCTCACCCGGCCGCCGCGAAATTGGCCATGGTAAGCTGGCATGGCGCGCCTTGCACGCCGTGCTTCCGAAAAAGGAAGACTTCCCCTACACGATCCGCATCGTGTCCGAAGTGACCGAGTCAAACGGCTCGTCCTCGATGGCGACGGTTTGCGGCTCGTCCCTGTCGCTGATGGATGCGGGCGCACCGCTGATCCGTCCGGTGGCGGGTATCGCCATGGGCCTGATCAAGGAAGAGTCCCGCTTCGCTGTCATCTCTGACATTCTCGGTGACGAAGATCACCTGGGCGACATGGACTTCAAGGTCGCCGGCACCGAAGCGGGCATCACCGCGCTTCAGATGGACATCAAGATCACATCGATCACCGAAGAGATCATGCGTGTCGCGCTGGACCAGGCGAAAGAAGGCCGTGTACACATCCTGGGCGAGATGGCCAAGGCGCTGACCTCCGCGCGCGAAGGCGTCAACGAGAACGCGCCGCGCATCACCGTCATCCAGGTGCCGAAGGAGAAGATCCGGGAGGTCATCGGCACCGGCGGCAAGGTGATCCGCGAGATCACCGAAGTCACCGGGGCGAAGATTGATATTTCCGACGACGGCACGGTCAAGGTTGCGTCATCCGACGCCGCCGCGTCCGAGCGCGCGATCAACTGGATCAAAGGCATCGTCGCCGAGCCGGAGATGGGTGTCATCTATACCGTTAAGGTCGTGAAGGTGGTCGATTTCGGCGCCTTCGTGAACTTCCTCGGTTCGAAGGACGGCTTGGTCCATATCTCGGAGCTGGCGCCGCAGCGGGTCAACAAGACCAGCGATGTCGTCAATATGGGCGATGAGGTCAAGGTCAAAGTCATCGGCTTCGACGACCGCGGCAAGATTAAGCTGTCGATGAAGTCGGTCGATCAGGCGACCGGCGCCGATCTGACCAAGCAAGCGAGCTGATAATCCGTCGGAGGCATCGCACCGTATCAAAAGGTGCGATGCGGACCGGCGGTGTACTCCCTATTTCCATGACATGTCCTATATAACTCGTAGGAATCGAAGCGAATCCAGATTCGGGAATGCGCATCTGGACGGAGGGCCGAGTTGAGGACGCTGAATCCGATCAAAATCTCCGGGATCGAAACCTTGCCACTCATCGAAGGCGGCAAGGGTATCGCCGTGTCCAACGGCGAGAGTTCGGGCGCGTGGGCCGCTGCTGGCGGCGTCGGCACATTTTCCGGCGTGAATCCGGACAGTTATGACGCCGACGGCAATTTTATTCCGCAGCATTATTATGGCCGTACGCGGCGCGAGCGGCATGAAGAACTGATCGCCTATGCCATCCGTGGCGGCATCACCCAAGCCCAGGTCGCGCACGAATGCGCCGGCGGCAATGGCCGCATTCATATGAATGTGCTTTGGGAAATGGCTGCGGCCGAACGCATCCTCAACGGCGTTCTGGAAGGGGCCAAGGGCCTGATCCATGGCGTCACCTGCGGTGCCGGGATGCCCTATCGGCTGGCCGAACTCTGTGCCGAATTCGCAATCTATTATTACCCGATCGTATCGTCCAGCCGGGCGTTCAACGCGCTTTGGCGGCGCGCCTATAACCGCTTCCCCGAATGGCTGGGCGCGGTGGTCTATGAAGACCCTTGGCTGGCCGGCGGTCATAACGGCCTGTCGAACAGCGAGGATCCTATCCACCCCGAGGATCCGTTCCCGCGCGTACTGGCGCTGCGCGAAGTGATGCGCGGCTTTGGCTTGGGCCATGTTCCGATCGTGATGGCCGGCGGTGTCTGGTATCTGCGCGAATGGGAAGACTGGATCGACAATCCCGACCTGGGCCCGATCGCCTTCCAGTTCGGCACGCGCCCGCTATTGACCCAGGAAAGCCCGATTTCCGAAGCATGGCGCGAGCGGTTGCGCACCTTGCAGCCAGGCGATGTGCTGCTCAACAAATTCAGCCCCACCGGCTTTTATTCGTCGGCTGTCGTGAATCCGTTCCTGCGCGAATTGCAGGAACGGTCCGAGCATCAGGTGGCGTTTTCCGTCGAGCCGGTCGGCGACCACACGGTCGAGTTTCCTCTGGGACGGCGCGGCCGGGTGATCTATCTGACCGAGCATGACCGCTCCCGCGCCGAAGCTTGGGTGGCGCAGGGCTTTACCCAGGGTATGAAGACTCCGGACAACACGGTGATCTTCGTTACACCGGAAAACGCCAATGAGATACTGACCGATCAGATCAACTGCATGGGTTGCCTGTCGGCCTGTCAGTTCTCGAACTGGTCCCAGAACGAGGCCGGCACCACGGGCAAGAAGGCCGATCCGCGGTCATACTGCATCCAGAAGACGCTGCAGAATATCAGCCATTCCGACGATGTTCAGCATCAGCTGATGTTCGCTGGCCACAACGCCTATCGCTTCCATAGCGATCCGTTCTATTCGAACGGCTTCATTCCGACCGTGGGGCAACTGGTCGAGCGGATCGGCACGGGCGACTAATATCGCCCCAGGCGAGCTTTCTCTGTCCGTTGCAACCATGGGCTTCAAATTTGTGCAAAATCGGCCCATATTATGGTAATGGCCGATCCGCACACTTCACCGACACCGTCAGAACGTCTGGCTGCAGCAGGTTTGCGCCCGACGCGCCAGCGTCTTGCGCTGACGTCGCTGGTCTATGGTCAGGGCGAGCGGCATGTGAGCGCCGAGTCACTGCATGCCGAGGCCGTGCGCGCCAAGGTCCCGGTCTCGCTGGCCACGGTCTATAATACGCTGCGCCGGTTCACCGAATGCGGCTTGCTGCGGGAGGTCCTGGTTGCGCCGGGCAAGGTATATTTCGACACCAACGCCGCCGACCATCATCATTTCTTCTTCGAACGCACCGGCGAACTGGCGGATATTCCCGCCGATCACGTCACCCTGTCGAAGCTGCCGGCGACGCCGCCGGGAACGGACATCGCGCGAGTCGATGTAATCATTCGCTTGAGCGCCGCGAAGACCTGATCCAGGTCAGACTGGAACGGTCGCGCGCGATCGCGAACCGGCCGAGCGATGCAGCCTGCGTCCCGCGCAGTCTTCCAAGACCCTGTAGCTGGCATAGGCCACCGCGACGGACGCGGTAAACCCGACGATCGCGAATAGGACAACATTCACCATGTCATCCACCCGGCCATGCAGATATCGCTGGATAACCAGCTTCATCGGATAAGTCACCACCGGCGACCAGAGATAGAAGCTGTAGCTGATCGTCCCCAGAAACTGCAGGAATTGGGTTCGCAAGAGAGCCGATAGCAAGCATCGGCCCTCCGCTACGCAGATGAAGAAGATGAAGGCTGGGATCGTCGCGGCATAGGTCAGGGCGCGTCCGGTGAATTCCGAAATCGTCAGCAACGCCAGGGTGAGAGCCAGCGCGGGCAGCGACAACGACCGGAACCATCCCGGCAAGTTTATCCTCAGCCGCCGCGACAGGAAAAAGATCGTGACACCGGGCAAGAAAAATGTTGCGCGGGCATCGATCCAAAGCGCGAACGATAAAAACACCATGAGCGTTACGATGACCGGCCACCGCCCGACGTAACGCGCGACCACGAAACACCATGCGCTTACCAAATAAAAAGCCGCCTCGTAGCTGAGCGACCAGGCATTCAGCTGCGCCAGAGGCAGGTCGAAGATGCCGGGGAGAAACAGACCATTCTCGACGAAAGCCGTAAGCCAGCCACCAATGCCGATGCCGTCAAACCAGCGATAATGGATGAACGGCCCGAGACCGAAGACGAGGAGCTGAATGGTCATGAAGACCGGATAGATCCGGATGGCGCGGTCGATCAGGAACTTGGCCGCGCTTTGGTGGCGGATCAGCGAGCCAGTGATCAGATAGCCGCTGATGATGAAGAAGATCTCCACCCCGTGGCGGCCCGCCAGGAAGATCGGGGCGACCGGATTCAACGCGGCCGGCCAAAAGCTCCAGAGCGTGCCCATGCCATAGACATGAAAGACAAACACCGCCAAGGCGGAGAAGCCGCGCAGGCCGTGGATTTGACGATTGAGATTTCTGGGATAGGCGCCCGCGCCGGCTTCAGACTGCATGGCGCAGTCATACCGGGGGAACGCGACTGTGGGAACGGGTCCCTTACTTCTTCTTGTTGAGGAAGGCGACCAGCAGCTCCAGCGTGGCCGGATCTGCGCAGCGAGCAGCGATCGAGCGGGCTTCGAGGTTCAGTTGGTCGTCGAGCGTATTGGTCAGGCTGGAGCGGAACAGCGATTTGAGACCGGACAGCGCGCCGGGCACGGAATCGGCGAACTGGCGTACGATCCTCTCGACCTCCTCGGCGAATTTCTCGTCGTCGACCACCTGCGTCACCAGGTCGATCTCCGCCGCCTGGTCCGCGGTCAGGGTTGGGTTGGTCGCCATGATCCAGAAGGCCTTGCGAAATCCGGCAACGCGCGGGAAGAAATAGGTGCCGCCGGCGTCGGGGGTCAACCCCGACTTGGTGAAGGCCGCGTTGAACTTCGCCGACCGCTTAGCGATCACCACATCGGCGCCAGCGACCATGCTGAAGGCGCCGCCGGCTGTCATGCCATTAACCGCGGCAATGACAGGCGCGGCGGCGCGGCGCAGGCCGGCGACGCCGATATGAATCTGGGTCGCCATGTCCAGTACGTGCGGATGCACCCGGTCCTTGTTGGCGACGAATTCGGTAATGTCGCCGCCGACGCTGAAGACATCGCCCTCGGCCTCGATCAGAATCACCTTAATGCTGGGATCGGTCTCGCAGGCGATCGCCGCCTTGCCGAATTCTTGGCAGAATTGCAGGTCCATGGCATTGCGGCCGGCGGGGTTGGCCAACGTGATTCGCGCGACCTTATCGACGACGCTGAACTTGATCCGTGGGGCGGTCATATCATCTCTCCCGGTCAGTGCGCGTTGCGGTGCATCAGGGCCAGATGGCCCGGCTTCACGACCTTAACTTTGTCGATCGTCTGGGCCAGGATCAATTCCAGCGTCTGGTCCCAATTCTTGTCATATTTGCCGGCCCGAATGTTGGCGCAGAATTCCGCCGTCATCGCGTCGAGCGGCGCGCCGGACCCGAGGAAATCCGCTAGCTGAACCGCTTCCTTGCGGTCGAAATCGCCCGCCAGGCGCAACTCTCGCTCGCAGATGCCGAGCAGGTAGGACGACACCTGGGCATGGTATTTGGCCTCGCCCTCGAGCTTCGGCCCGGTATCGTCCAGGAATTTCTGCACGGTCAGCAAGATGTCGTTGATCGACGGACGGTCCTGGCTCATTGCTCCACTTTCAAACGCATAGTTAGCCTTTAATTGTAATAGCCGGAGAGCGTCATCAGCAGCTCGTACTCGACCAGGCAGGCATTGCGCCCCATGGCGGCAAAGGCAACGCCGCGCCGCCCGCGCTCAACGTGGGCATAGGCCTGCATAACATTGTAGATCGCCCAGCGTACAAGACCGAATATCTCCCAGAAGCGCACAGCCTCGGGATCGATCTTGTCGCCGCCCGCCGCTTCGTAGGCCGCATAGACCGGCGCACGCTGGGCAAAGCCGCCAATGGGCAGATCGATCTGGCCGAAGCGCCAGGAGCGGACGCAGAGCCAGCCGAAATCCTCCATCGGCTGGCCGATATGGGCGCATTCCCAATCCAGCGCTGCGCGCACGCCTTCAGGTCCCACCATGAAATTGCCGGTGCGAAAATCGCCATGCACCAACTGCCGACGCTTCGCCGGCGGCCGGTTGCACTCGAGCCAGCGAAAACCAAGCTCGATCGCCGGGTGCGCCTCGGCATAGCTGTCATACAGGCGAAGGTAATTGCCGATCACATCGACGCTGTCCGGCACAGATTCCAGGAATGGCACCTTGGCGACGTCGATGGCGTGGAGCTTGGCCAGCAGGGCGGCGAGATCGGTCGCGATCTTGAGTTTTCCGCCGCCATCGACGCTGCGAAAGATGCGCTGTGGCATGGTTTCGCCGGCGATGAATGCGCTGACGAAGCCGTTGCCCATCCCGTCCGCCTCGTCATACTCGAAGATCGGCTCCGGCACCGGCACGCCTTCGGCAAAGGCGACCTGCATGACGCGGAACTGTTGGGAAGCCGGCAAGAACGGATTGTCCTCCGCCGAATAGGTTTCCTGCCGCGACACCAGGCGGCGGATCGATGTGCCGTCCATCAGGTCGAACAGAACGGTACGATTCACTCCGCCCAAGGTCGGCACCACGACATTGGCGATCTCAGCCTTCTCGCCGAAACGCCGCCGCACCGCAGTTCTGATATCGTCGAAGCCGTCAGTCATGGATAGTAGGGCGGATGAGCGAAGCGTAATCCGCCTTCCGCGGCACGGAAAAGTGGCGAAAGGCGCTTCGCTTTTCCGCCCTACCGATGGATACAACCATCACAGCGGAAATCCCACGAGCTGCCCGTTCTCGATCCGCTCGATATACTCGGTCATGCCATAGCCGACTTCGCCGTTCCAGGTGAAGCGGGTGAAGCCCTCGGCGATGCGCGACACGAGGATCTCTTCGCCGGCCTGACGGCGATTGCGCAGCGGCGCCATGGTCAGCACCTCGCCCTCGATGACCTCGCGTCGGTTGGCGGTGCGCACGCCCAGCTTGACCTTGACCGGATCCTGTTTGTCCGACCATTCGGTCGCGATATCCATGTCCAATATGTCTTCATAGACGCCGTCGACCAGCAGCACACCGACACGGCGCGACCGTCCCCCATTGTTGGGGGCGGCCTTGTCGGTGATCTTGAGCAGCATAAAGGCCCGGCCGCTCTCGAAGCTGCACAGAAACAGCCGATACCAATATATGCTCTGCCAGTAGCGCGGACCCCAGCTATGGTCGCGCCAGCCGCGCGCATCTGCGAAGTCCCATTGCTCATCGCCCACCCGGATCAGGCCCGCAACCTTGGTGTGCTGATTGAAATGCGCCAGCGAAAAATCGCGGCCGTACATGGTCTCTTGGGTCTCACAGAGTGGTTCGCCGCCATGGAGCGGTGAGATGCCCGTCGTCTCGAACACCACCTTGCCCGGCACGCGCGGGGCATGGCCTAGCAGCTTCGGGTTGCGCAGGACTTCCGGATCGTCGAGCAGCATCAGATCGCCGTCGTAACGCATCGTCAACCGCTTCAGCGGCTCGACGATTTCGACCGACAGACCATCGGCGACGAACTTGTCGTTCGCGCTGATGGCAGGCCGGCCGAACTGGCACGCGATGCGGCCATCAGGCAGATAGAGCACGACCGAAAGCTCGGCGTAGCCCTCATTCACCCGATTGCCGACCCGCATCCAGCCGCCCATCTTCGACGTTGCGTCGAAGGCGTTGGTATAGACGCTCTCGTTGAAATTGATCGAGTCGTCCGGCTGATGCGGATACTCGTCCTTCGCCTCCAGGCGGAACCCGTGCATCTGGGTCACATCCGGAACACGCCGTAGCCCCGATCGCCCAGCGGCGCATTGAGCGAGGCAGAAATCGCCATACCCAACGCGTTGCGGGTATCGACGGGGTCGAGGATGCCGTCATCCCAGATTTCCGAAGTCGAGTAATAGGCGCTGGTCTGGGTCTCGTAGGCCTTCAGCGTCTGGTTGCGGACGTCGGTCAAGATGTCTTCGTTCACTTCCAGGCCGTTGCGCTTCAACTGCATCAGCTTCACCTCGGCTAGCGTATTGGCCGCCTGTTCGCCGCCCATTACGCCAATCTGGTGGTTCGGCCAGGTGAACAGGAAGCGCCCGTCATAGGCGCGGCCGCACATACCGTAATTGCCGGCGCCGAACGAGGCGTGGCACATGACGGTGAATTTCGGCACATGGCTGCCGACCTGCGCCATGATCATCTTGGCGCCATCCTTGGTGATGCCTTTCCGCTCGTATTCGGTGCCGATCATAAAGCCGGTGATGTTCTGGAGGAAGAGCAGCGGGGTGTTGTTCTGGTTGCACAGCTCGATGAAGTGCGTGCCCTTCAAGGTGCTGTCGTTGAACAGGATGCCGTTGTTCGCCAGGATGCCGACCTTATAACCCCAGATATTGGCGAAGCCGCAGACCAGCGTATTGCCATAGGCGGGCTGATATTCGTGAAAGCGGCTGCCATCGACGATGCGGGCGATGACTTCGCGCATCTCGAAGCCTTTTTTGATATCATCCGGGATGATGCCGTACAGCTCGTCCGGGTCGTAGAGCGGCGGCTCCGGCACGTCCTGCTGGATCGACCATTTCTTGGGCTTTTCCCACTGCGCGACGATATCGCGGCCGATGCGGATGGCCTCGTCCTCGGTATCGGCGGGATAATCGCAAGTGCCGCTGACCTGGGTATGCATGTCGCAGCCGCCGAGCTCTTCCGAGGTTACGATCGCGCCGGTAGCCGCCTTGACCAGCGGCGGTCCCCCTAAGAACACGGCGCCGGTGCCGCGCACGATGACATTATAGTCGCACAGCGCCGGGATATAGGCACCCCCGGCGGTGCACTGGCCGAAAACGAGCGCCAACTGCTTGATGCCGGCCTTGCTGAGCATCGCCTGGTTCCGGAACATCCGGCCGGCATAATATTTGTCGGGAAACAGTTCGGACTGCAGCTGAAGCTGGCCGCCGGCGCTATCACACAGATGGACCATCGGCAGATGGTTCTCCAGGGCGACCTCGAGCGCACGCACGATCTTCTTCACCGTCAACGGATACCAGGCGCCGCCCTTGACGCTGGAATCGTCGGCATGGATCACGACCTCGCGGCCCGAGATGGTGCCAATGCCGGTAATGCAGCTGGCACTGGGCGATTCGCCGTTATAGGCGCGGTTGGCCGCAAGGGTGGAGAATTCGAGAAAGGGTGTGCCCGGATCGAGCAGCTTTTCCAGCCTTTCGCGCGGCAGCATCTTGCCCTGCTTGGACAGACGGTCGAGATCGCGCTGCGGGCGGATCATCCGCGCCGCATGCTGCATCTCGCGAAGCTCGGCCACCAGCTTTTTATTGTGCGCATAACGCGTGCGGAATTCTTCGGAGCTCGTATTGAGCGAGGATTTGAGAATGGTCATTAGGCGGCCTTCGTGGCTTCTGGTGTAACAAGAGGCGCGAGCGAGATCAGCAGTGCGCCGCGATCGAACGCGGTTTCGGCGGGAACGTGGATGCCTTCGATGACGCCGTCCCGCGGCGCGACCAGCGAAACCTGAAGCTTCATGCTTTCGATGGTGATCAGCTTGTCGCCGGCTTTGACCTCCTGGCCGACTTCGGTATGGAGTGCGATCACGGTACCCGGCATATCGGCGTGCAGCGCATCGTGGCCTGCACCATGGGAATGAGCGCGGAGCTGGGCCTGGGGCAAGCCGACAATGAAGCTGCGGGTGCCGAGCCGGACAAAAACCTCGTCGCCGATGGCATAGCGCCAGCCGCTGAAGGACTTGCCGTCGATCGTGATCTCGAAGGCGGCGCCGATGGTCGGCACCTCGGCGATGATGTGGACATTATTGCCGTTCTTGATCTGAAGAGCGGGGTGGCGGGCAACGATATCGAGCGAGACGTCCTGCTCGTTCAGAAGCATTTCATAAGGCATTATGTCGTCCTTAATTCCGCCAGAAGCCGATGGAGGCGTGCGGTTCGGGGATGTCGTAGGCGATACGGCGGAAATCCAAATCGATGAAGGCGGCGGCGAGCACGGCGGCGACCTGCTCTTCCGGCGTCGCCTCAGGCGCGGCAAGGTTTTCGACCTCCTGCGGCAGGAAGCCGGTATGGAGCCTGCCAGCCAGGAATTCGGCATTGCGCATGATGCGGGCGAGATAATCGATGTTATTGGGTATGCCCAGCACCACCAATTCGGTCAGCGCCTTTTCCATGCGCGCAGCCGCCTCGTCGCGGGTCGCGCCATAGGTGATCAGCTTGGCTAGCATCGAGTCGAAGGCCGGCGTGATCGCCTGCCCCTCGACAATACCGGCGTCAAAGCGGATGCCCTCGCCCACCGGTGAACGCAGCCGGCCGATACGGCCGACCGCAGGGCGGAAATCCTTTTCCGGTTCTTCGGCATTGATACGGCATTCGATCGACCAGCCGCTTTGCTTGAGGTCGGACTGTTTGAAAGGTATGCCCTCGCCCGCCGCGATCTTAAGCTGCGCCTCGACCAGATCGACCCCGACCACCTCCTCGGTGATCGGATGTTCGACCTGCAGGCGGGTGTTCATTTCCAGGAAATAGAACTCGCCATCGGCGCCTAGGATGAATTCGACCGTGCCGGCATTTTTATATTTTGCGGCCTTCGCCAGTTCGACAGCGGCATTGCAGATCCGGTCGCGTAGCGCGGTGGGCAGGTTGGGAGCCGGCGATTCCTCGACGATCTTCTGATACCGGCGCTGTAGCGAGCATTCGCGTTCGAACAGATGGACGACATTACCGTCTCCGTCGCCCAGCACCTGGACCTCGATATGGCGCGGCAGTTCGACCAGCCGTTCGGCATAGACCCGACTGTCGCCGAAATAACGCTGCGCCTCGCTCGCGGCGGTGGTGATCTGTTCCTTGAGCTCGGACGCGGTGCGGACGATCTTCATCCCCTTGCCGCCACCGCCGGCCGAAGCCTTGATCAGCAGCGGGAAGCCTACTTTCTCGGCCTGGACCAGGAAGCTGTCGAGATCGCCTTCCTGCATCGCGCTAGGCGCGACCGGCACGCCATGTTCGGCGGCGAAGATGCGGGAGCGGATCTTGTCGCCCATCAGGCGCATGCTGGTTGCGTCCGGCCCGATGAAGACGATGCCGGCGGCGATTACCCTTTCGACGAAGCCGGCATTTTCCGACAGGAAACCATAGCCGGGATGAATGCCGTCGACCTCGTTTGCCTGGCAGATGGCGATGATCTGGTCCTGGTCGAGATAGGACGCAGTCGGCACGTCGCCTTTGAGCTGCACCGCCGTATCGGCCAGCTTCACATGTGGGGCCAGCCGGTCTTCATGATGATAGATCGCGACAGTGGCGATCCCCAATTTCTTGCAAGTGCGAATCACCCGGCAGGCGATTTCACCGCGATTGGCGATAAGAACCTTTGTCAACATGAGGCTTTTCCAGTTGTGCGAGAAATTTCAGTAGCCACGCCGGAGGCGTTTTGAAGACGTTGCGTTTGGCCAGAGGCCCGCTCGAGACGTTCGGCGAGCTCTTCCAGCCTGCGGATTACCTGCTCGCCGCGATCGATGACCGCGCCGGGCCTGACGAGGCCGCGATGGATGATGTCGGTGATAGCATCGGCCGATTCGTCGGGCGAGAAATTGCCCTCGCCGCGCAGGAACGCCCAAATATGATGCTCTACGCCGCCATAGATCATGTCGCGCACAATGCGCAACGGAATGCCGGTGCGGAACTCGCCGCTATCCATCGCATCCTGGACGATTGCGAGCGTGCGGTTGGTATATTCGCGATTGAGCTCGAACACCGCCGTTTCGCGATATTCGGGGCCTGAACGCAGCTCGTTGAAGATCAGCCTGCACATCGCCGGATCGTCATGGATGACGGTGAGATGGCGCCAGATCATGAAGCGCAGGCGGTTCCAGGTGCCCCTGATACCCTCAAGCTGCCGATCATAGTCGGTCAGCATCTCCTCATACCAATGCTCGACCACCTTGATGAGCAGGTCGCGCTTACCGGCGAAATAGCGATAGATCGTCCCCTCGACGACGCCCGCCCGCTCCGCGATCTCGGCGATCACGGCATCGTTGTAACCCTTTTCGCGGAAGACGGCGCGCGCGGTCAGCATAATGTCGGCGACGCGCTGTGCCCGCGGCAGACGGTAAATCTGACGGCGCGGCAATGGGTCGGTCATACCTTGCGGGACTCTCATCGCGTCACAACTCCGGGAAAAGGAGCGCGCGACAGAAGCCGGATTGCCAATTTGAACGGGCGCTCATGAGCGCAACTCACTCCGGTCCAATTTCCACGGTTTCTCCCCATGTTTCCGCGCAAACCCCTAATTTTGGCGGTAACTACCTGCGGCGAATAGCCGTTAGCATAAGCCGAAGCAGGTCGGCAATCCAGAAACCGATGGACATGATGAGTAACGCTCATTAATTTTCCCCTATAATTTTTGGCGGCCCGAACGCCGCCCTGGGGATTCATTCATGAGCCAGTCTGAAATAGCGGGAGCTTCGCTCCCAAACGCGATCTCGATGTTTGATCTGTCGGACGATCAGCGCGAGATGCTGGACACCGCCGACCAGTATGCGCGGAACGAACTGTATCCGCTGGCCAGCAAGATGGATGACGAGGAATTCTGGCCGGACGAGGCATTCCGTAAGCTGGGACGGGACGGCTATTTCGGCATCACCACGCCGCCGGAACTGGGCGGAATGGGCGGCGACCTGTTCACGAGCGGGCTGGTGCTGCAGGCGTTTTCGCGCTGGAACCATGCGCTGGGCCTGTCCTGGGTGGCGCATGAGAATCTGTGCGCCAACAATATCTATCGTAATGCCAATGCCGCGCAGCAGAAGAAGTACCTGCCGGGCCTCTCCAGCGGCAAGCTGGTCGGCGCGCTGGGCCTGACCGAGCCGGGAGCCGGTTCGGACGCGCTGGGTTCGATGCGCACGACGGCGCGCAAGGATGGTGACCATTATGTGCTGAACGGCACGAAGATCTTCATAACCAACGGGCCGATCGCGGACATCTTGCTGGTCTATGCCAAGACGGCGCCGGAAAAGGGTGCGCACGGCATTTCGGCCTTTATCGTCGAAAAGGATTTTCCGGGATTCCGGGTGGCGCAGAAGCTGACCAAGATGGGGTTCCGCGGTAGCCAGACCGGCGAGCTGGTGTTCGACGACTGCCGCGTGCCGGCCGAGAACCTAGTCGGGGAAGAAAATCGCGGCGTGTCGATCGTGATGAGCGGGCTGGACCTCGAACGCTCGATGATCTCCCCCATCTGCCTGGGCATCGCCGAGCGGGCGCTAGATCTGTGCATCGATTACGCCAAGACCCGCGTGCAGTTCGGCAAGCCGATCGCCGAATTCCAGATGATCCAGTCGAAGCTGGCCGACATCTATGTCTGGGTCGAGACGATGCGGACATTCAACTACCGCGTACTGGCGGCGGCCAATGCGGTCGAAAGCGGTGAAGGCGGACGCGGGCAGATCCATGCCCTCACCGCCGCATCGGTGATGTATACCGCCGAGACAATGAACAAGGTGCTGGACGAAGCCGTGCAGATTTTCGGCGGTTACGGTTATATCTGGGAATCGGAGATTAACCGGCTGTTCCGGGCGACCAAGCTGCTTGAGATCGGCGCCGGAACCACCGAAGTGCGCAAGCTGATCATCAGCAGCGAGTTATTGAAACGCTGACCAAAAACCGGCGATAACGAACAGGACGTTAAGGGAATTCGATGGGCATTTCGTATTTGCTGCGCCGGGCGGTGCAGATCCGGGCCAACCATACGGCATTGATCTTCCGCGACCGCCGGCAGACATGGGTTGAATTCCACGATCGCGTCGTCAGGCTGGCCGGCGGCTTTTCCGCATTGGGCGTGGTTCCGGAGGACCGAGTCGCGGTCATCATGGACAACTGCGACCGTTATACCGAAAGCCTGATCGCGACGCCCTGGATCGGCGGCGTTGTCGTCGGGCTGAATGTGCGCTGGAGCATCAACGAACTTCGCGATGCACTGCGCGAAGCCGGGCCGAAACTGCTGATCCTGGACGATGCCAATCTCGAAGTCGGCCGCGCACTGGGGAGCGAGCTTGGCATCCAGACTATCTTCGCCGGCGAGGCGACCTGCCCCGACCATATGGTCGGCTTCGAGAATTTGATCGCGACGTCGGAGCCGGCCGCCGATGTGGGCCGCACGCGGCAGGACCTGTTCACGATCAACTATACAGGTGGCACAACGGGCCGGTCGAAGGGCGTGATGCTGTCGCATGGAAACTCGGTGTCCTGTGCCCTATCGGGGCTGGCGGACGGGTTGTTCACCGAGAATGCGGTCTACATGACCGCCATGCCGATGTTCCATACAGGCGGCATCTGGCCCTTCGTGTCCTGCATGTCGAGCGGCGCCACCACGGTGCTGCTGCCTGGGTTCGATGCCGAGAATGTGCTCAAGACCATCCAGGCGGAAAAGGTGACCGAAAGCCTGCTAGTACCGACGATGATCCAGCGCCTGATCGAACATCCAAAATTCGCCGATTATGACACCTCGTCCTTCACCCAGATCCTGTATGGCGCCTCGCCCATTACCGAGGCCCTGCTGAATCGGGCGCTGGTCGCCCTGCCGCACGCGAAATTCGTCCAATGCTATGGCATGACCGAGTTGTCGCCACTGGCCGCCTGTCTGCATCACGAAAACCTGATCGGTAAGAACCGTGAAATCGGCCGGCATAAGGCGGCGGGCCGCTCAATCGCCGGCGTGGAAATCCAGATCGTCGACGAGAACGACAATCCGGTGCCGCGCCGTACGGTGGGCGAGATCTTGATGCGCGGCCCGAACCTGATGACGGGCTATTGGAACTGGCCGGAGGAAACCGCCAAGGCGCTGAAAGGCGGCTGGATGCATACCGGCGACGGCGGCTTCATGGACGAGGACGGCTTCATCTATGTCGTCGACCGGGTGAAGGACATGATCATCTCGGGCGGCGAGAATATCTATTCCGTCGAGGTCGAGAACATCATCGCCCAGCACCCGGCCGTGCAGTCCTGCGCAGTGATCGGCATTCCGCACGAGGAATGGATCGAGACGGTCCACGCCATCGTCATCCCTCACCCGGATGCGACAGTGAATGCGGCGGATATCATCGCCCACTGCCGCGCCAAGATCGCCCATTATAAATGCCCGCGCAGCGTCGATATCCGCGATGAGCCGCTGCCGCTGTCGGCGGCTGGTAAGGTGTTGAAGCGGGAGCTGAGGGTGGAGTTCTTGGCGAAGGCGGGAGCGAAGTAGGTCCCGGTCGGCTGTCGGTTCGAACGACATAGAAATGATCGCCCATCGGAACTCCTCCTAAACGCCGCACTCTAGTTCGGGCCTACCGACCGTTTTCTTCCGGGTCTCGGATCGCTGATCTCGCCGCAGGAAGATCTGGTCGCTTTCCTCATAGACGACCACATGCGAGACAACGAAGCCGTCGGGGCGAGCCCTTGGAGCATTACGACCTGGCCGGAAATTCATCGTCCGGTTGCGGAGGCTCGCCGCCATCGCGCGTCATCAAACGGCGAAAAGCGTCTCGATTTCCCCTGCGCTTGCGGCCGGTGAAAAACTCGGCCGTCCGTAGCGCAGCGATTTTCTCGGCAACGGCGGTCGCGACGAATTGGTTAAGGCTGGAACAGCCAATCGCTCGGCTTCGGCCTTGATGGAGACCGGAAGACGAAGGGGATACGTCGAATCGGATGTCTTCATTGCAACCTCCCCAAAACTTCATCAGGAAGAGATACGTCCATAGCGAATGTTTTTTTCGGCCGCAGGCGATCCGCCTAGAGATCGTGTTATCGCCCGCAAAGCCCGTTGATCCATGTCCCGCGCGATGAACACGATGCGAGTGCGACGGTCGCCGCTAGGCCAGGCATCAAGAGGAATCGGCGGGTAAATGACGTGCTGCACGCCCTGGATGACCATTGGACCCGATAGCCCCTCGATATTCAACAGTCCTTTGACCCGCAACAGGTCTGGTCCTTTCAACGCGGCCAGCGTGTCGAGCCAGTGGTCAAGCGTTTTGGGAGAGATCGGGGTATCCAAGGTGAAGCAGAGCGCGCGAATGTGATCGTCGTGGCGGTTAATATTGGTGTGGCCGTGATGATGATGCTTATGTCCGTCAAAGGCCTCATCATTCAACCAGCCTTGGGCGTCGAGGCTTTTGGTTTCGGGGTTATAGAGACCGATATCGAACAGCCGCGCCGCATCGACGCCGCCGTTTACCGGCATGAGAAGCGGTGTTGCGGGATTTAGGGTGAGAAGGCGTTCCGCCAGCCTACCGATGGTTTCCGCATCGGCCAGATCGGTTTTGGTCAGCACCAAACGGTCCGCCAACGCCGCCTGTTTCACCGCCTCGGGCGCACGGTCGAGCGTGTCCCAGCCATTGACGGCATCGACTGCGGTGATGACCCCATCCAAGCGGTAGCGCGCGCTCGCGATGGGGTCGGACATCAGGCTGTTCAGGATCGGCACCGGGTCGGCGAGGCCGGTGGTTTCGATCACCACACGGTCGAATTCGGCGATCTGGCCGCGCACGCGCTTTTGGAACAAAGCGCGCAACGTGTCGATCAGGTCGCTGCGCACCGTGCAGCAGACGCAGCCGCCTTGCAGCACGACGAAATCCTCGGAAGCGCTTTCGACCAGATCGTGATCGATGCTGATCTCACCAAATTCATTGACGATGACGATCGTCCGCGACATTGCCGGCTGGCGCAGCAAGTGATTGAGAATCGTCGTCTTGCCGCTGCCGAGGAAGCCGGTCAGCAGCGTGATCGGCAGGGTGTTGGCGAAAGCAGGCGATTCCATTCGGCGATCCTCTTCAAGGAAAAAGCCCGGCGAGATTATCGCCGGGCTTTCCCATGATAGTCAGATAGGAACGACGACGGCTTAAACCAGCCAATCCGGGTGCTTGGCGGCAACCATGCGGCGCATGGCAACTCTCCAGTCGGTCTTAAACGGCCCGGTGATCGACAGCATCTTGGTTGGGTCGACCATGACGCTCTCTAGCGTGCCCTTGTCGGTATATTCCAGCTTGGGTTCCAGACCGGTCAGCTCGCCCAGATAGGCGGTCCAATCCTCGATCGCAACCGTCTCGCTACCGCCCCAATTGACGATATTCGCCGGCACAGAGGCCGATTTCAGCAAGGCCGGAATCGACGCGACGATGTCGTCTTCGTGGATCAGCGAATAGAGCGACGGCTTGTCGGGATGCAGGGCGATGGCCGCGCCATGCTTCATCGCCAGCAGGTGGTAGTATGGCCAGCCGCCATTGTCGCCATAGGGAACGCACAGGCGGGTGATGACAGTCGGCAGGTTGAACTCGCGCGCGGCGAACCGTACCACCGCCTCGGTCGCGATCTTGGTGATCGAGTAGGTCGTCATCATCGTGCGATGATTGTCGCCGAGCTCACTGGTTTCCTTGAGCGGATTATGCCCGTTCGCCTGATAGACACCCGTGGTCGAGCAGGCCAGGAAGCCCTTCGCCGACCGGCAGTGGCTCATCAAAAGACCGGTGCCTTCCGCGTTATTACGAAAATCCAGGTCAAAATCGTCGCCCGCGGCACGGAAGACGCCGAGATGAACGACATAGTCGAAGTCTTTGGGGATCGCCGAGAAATCACCCTTTTCCAGGTCGGCAGCGATGCATTTGACGCCAGCGGATTCGAGCGACTTGCGCTTTTCGGCATCGGAAAAGCGCGCCACGCCCCAGACCTCATTATCCTTCGCCAGAGCCTTCGCGACGACAAAGCCAACTTGGCCCGTAGGGCCGGTCACCAATATCTTATGTCCTGAGAACGACATCATTTCCTCCATTGAATGTTTGTTATCATGCTGGGACGACGCCCAGCCGTTCGGCAATGCCCAAAATCTTCCGCGCCAATTTCAAATGTGGCATGTCGATCATCTTGCCCTCCATGCCCACTGTGCCGAGGCCCGGGTTGGCGGCGAAGGCATCGACCACGCGCTTGGCGAAGGCGATCTCCTCCGGTTTTGGGGTAAAGGCCTCGTTGATGATCGCGATCTGATCGGGATGGATCGCGATCTTGCCCTGGAAACCAGCGCGGCGCACCCGCTTGGCTTCTTCTTCCAGGCCCGCGGGATTGCGGAAGTTAGTATAGACCGTGTCGATCGCCGCGGCATCGGCAGCAGCCGCGGCGGCGAGGCACAGGGTCCGCGCCAACTCATAGAGCGGATCGTATTTGCCGTCGGCGTCGCGATTCGCGCTGGCACCAACCACTGCCGCAATATCTTCAGCACCCCATGTCATCAGGGTCATGCGCGGGCTGGCCGTGGCATAGGTGCCGAGCGCGAACAGTGATTTTGCCGTCTCGGTCGCCACCGGGATGATCTTGATGCCGCCCACCGGCAGGCCGGACGCGGTTTCCAGCGCGCTCAGGTAATTATCCAGCAAGGTAACGTCCGCGCCGGAATCCGGCTTGGGCAGCATGATGCCGTCGGGCCGGCCCGCCACCACCCCCACCAGATCGGGCAGGCCCTGCGGCGAAGACAGAGCATTGATCCGGACCCACAATTCCCGCTGAGTCCGATCGGGCGTGGCGGTCAGGAATTCACGAACCGCGTCACGAGCGACGGATTTGCGCGGCTCGGCGATCGAATCCTCGAGGTCGAGGATGACGAGATCGGCGCCGGAGGCCGACGCCTTTTCCATCTTCCGGTCGCTGTCGCCCGGGGCGAACAGCAGCGAACGCGGGATCATGCCGGCTTCTTTTTCATCAGGGCCGAGCGGCGGCAATAGGCGACTTCCTCGCCCTTCTGGTTGAAGCTGCGATGTTCGAACACGACGATGCCGTCATTCGGGCGCGACTTGCTCTCGCGCTTCTCAAGCACAACCGTCTCGCTGCGCAGCGTGTCGCCGATGCGGACCGGCTTCGGGAACTTAACGCCATCCATGCCCAGATTGGCGACCGTGGTTCCCAAGGTGGTGTCGCCGACCGACACGCCGATCATCAGGCCGAAGGTGAAGATGCTGTTGACCAGAATCTCGCCGAACTCGCTGTTCTCCTTGCAGAACTCGATATCCAGATGCAACGGCTGCGGATTATGGGTCAGTGTCGTGAACAGGAGATTGTCGGTTTCGGTTACCGTGCGCCGTATGTCGTGGACGAATTTGTGCCCGATCTCGAGTTCGTCGAAATAAAGACCAGCCATGAAACATTCCCTCTTTTTTAGAATCCGACCTGATCGGCGCCCTTGAGCTGCAGCAATGCTCGTGCCTCGTCCGGCGTCGCGATTTCGAGGCTGAGTTCCTCTAGGATGCGGCGGATCTTGCCGACCTGCTCGGCATTGGATTTGGCGAGCTGGCCTTTGCCGACATAGATGCTGTCTTCGATGCCGACCCGCACATTGCCGCCCAGCAGGGCCGCCTGGGTGACGAAGCTCATCTGGTGGCGGCCGGCGGCGAGAACCGACCATTGATACTGATCGCCGAACAGCTTGTCGGCAATACGGCGCATATGGCCAAGATTTTCGGCATCGGCGCCGATGCCGCCCAATATGCCGAAGATCGACTGGATGAACAGAGGTCCCTTCACCAACCCACGATCGAGGAAGTGCGCCAGATTATAAAGGTGGCCGATGTCGTAGCATTCGAACTCGAACTTGGTGCCGCAGCCCTCGCCCAGGGTCTTCAGCACATATTCGATATCCTTGAATGTATTCCGGAAGATGAAATCGCGGGTCATCTCCAGATAGGCCGGCTCCCATTCATGCTGCCACTGGCGCGGCTTATCCAGCGCCTGATACAGGCCAAAGTTGATCGAGCCCATATTGAGCGAGGCCATTTCCGGCTTGGTCGCGACCGCTGCGGCGATGCGTTCGTCCAGGCTCATGCCATGGCCGCCGCCGGTGGTGATGTTGATAACAGCGTCGGTTGTCTGCTTGATGCGCGGCAGGAACTCCATGAACACCGCCGGGTCGGGCGTCGGCCGGCCATCGACCGGGTTGCGCGCATGCAGATGCAGGATCGAAGCGCCCGCCTCCCAGGCGCCGATCGCACCTTCGGCGATCTCATTCGGGGTGATCGGCAGATAGGGTGTCATCGACGGCGTATGGATCGAGCCGGTGACGGCGCAGGTGATGATCACCTTGCGGCTTTGCGAAGCCATGAAATGTCCTTCCCTTAACAAGCGAAATAGAGAACTGTCCGTATCGAGAGCGGTGTTCGTTAACGAGAACGGGCAGAGGCTGCGGGTCTCGACGAATTCTTCACGCGCAAACTATTCATTCGCGCGCCGGATCGCCAGCCCCCAAAATCAGAAACGGGATTACGACAGGGGAATCAGGATGGGAATGGATATTTTGGAGCGGCTCACCGCGGTTGAGGAGATCAAGCAGCTGAAGGCCCGCTATTTCCGGAGCATGGACACGAAAGACTGGGCCGGGCTGGAAGCCGTATTCTGCCCTGACGCGGAATTGGATATGCGCGGCGAGGCCGCCGACAAAAGCAAGGCGGCCGAGGGGCTGGTCATCGGGGCGGCGAAGATCATGCCATTCATCCGCAACGCTGTGACCGATCTGGTGACCGTCCATCATGGCCATATGCCCGAGATCGAAATCACATCGCCGACGACGGCCAAGGCGATCTGGGCGATGGAGGATCTACTGCGTTGGCCGGAAGGCGCCGCGCTGAAGACGCTCCACGGTTTCGGTCATTATCACGAGACCTATCGCCGGCTGGAGGATGGCTGGCACATCCAGACATCGACCCTGACGCGGCTGCGGGTCGATATCACCTGATATTGGGTGGATGGTGTGCCGGCTACTGGACCACTTCGTCGGGCTCCAGTCCCCAAAGCTCGTCGCGTTTCAGCCAGCCTTTATAGCCCCCGGCCTTGAGCTCACACCAGGATGGGTTGCAACGGGACATCGCCGCGACGACGCCGGGTTCTAGCTGGGCGACCACACCGCTGGCCGGATCGGGGTCACGGTGGAGGTTTCGGATCTCGCCTGTGATGAGGACGCTGCGCCGCCCGGTCAGCATCTGCTGGTGAACCCAGCCTTCGGTGCCGTCGAAAGTATGGACTTTCCGCCAGATGTCGAACGACGCCACGATCTCGACCGGCAGGCCCCGCCGCATGAACACCCACTGGATTGGAAAATCCTCGTTGGGGCCGCTGCGCAGATTGACCTTCTCGGCCCGCAGCGATGCAAAATGGGGCGCGGCTTTCGTTTCGACCGGCTTCGCCGCGGCGCCTTTATCGTCAGCTGGTTTTGTCTGCGGAGCCTCGACGGGAACGGGCTGAGCGGCAGCCGACGGTTGAGCCGGTTTGCCGGCCGGGGCTTTGATTGGGGGAATTTTGGTTTTGCCGGGCGCCGCCTTGCTGTCCTTATGGGCGTGCTTGGCCGGACCGGTCTTTTTAGGGATTGGCTTTGCCGCCGACGAAGGCGCAGAGCGCGGTCCCGCCTCCTCCGGCGCAGCGAAGGCAGGCGGCGCCACCAGGATCAACGCAAGGCCGACACATAATTGCGCAATGGAACGGCTCACCCGGGCTCCCCCGATTCGGGATGTTCATATCCACGAAATCTTGGGCAAGAGGCAGACCGAGAGCAAGCGATATGAGAGATGGCCGCTCCGCGCGCGTATCTGATTTCGTTCAGCCCCGTTACCTTTAGCCCCATTAGGCCTTATTCAGTAAGCAAGCGTGACCGCGACATGCCCAAACTGGCTCGTGTCGGCGAAGCCCGGCAGCTTGCGCAGTTGGAAGCCGTAATCGAGATCCAGCCGGACGTTCTGATCCGGCCCGGCAATCATGTGATAACCGAGGCCCACGCTCTCCAACTGTGCGCTGCTGGGCGTACTGGGTATCTGGACGTTGTTCGACACGCTGCCGTAGTCGTAGAAGACACCGATCTGGCTCTGATCGTTCCACGGGCTGTTGGTGTCGAGGAACAGCTTTGCCAGGCTGAAAGCCGGCGAGCGCAGCTCTTCGCTGATCAGCACGCCCTGCGAGCCGTTCGCGGCACGCTCATCATAGCCGCGCACGCTGGCGGCGCCACCGGCGCCCAACTCCTCACTCGGTACCAGATTGCCGTCGGCGACCTGCGCGACCAGCTTTGTGATCGAGGTAACGCCTCCGAACCAGCCCAGGCTTTTCGCCAGGTCGCTGCCGAGCGGCAGACCGGTGACGCGGGTGATCACCAGATGGTCGTACAGATAATCGGAATGAGCGTCAGCCGAACCGGTCTGCTGCTGAAAGAAGATCGTCTTGTTCAGGTCTGTGATGCCGCCTGGGCTGTAGGTCAGCACGTTGATGAGTTGCGTCTGGCCATAATCATCCCGTAGGGTCGCGTCATATTGTATGACGAACTGATCGACTTCGGTCGTAATGTTGGAGACCGCGAACCCGCCGAATTCCAGGTTATTGTTGCTGGTTTTGAATTCGTATCCGAACTCGAGATGCTCATCGAATTTGCGGGTCGAGGGCAAGCGCATAGAATAACGAATGCCGGCCGATCCATCCGTACCGACGATGCCGACATTCGGCCCCAGCAGCGGCGACGCTTGGAGGTAATAGCCGTAGACGATGATTTTATCGCGCCACGGCAATGCCATGGCATAGTTGATCGAGTGGCCGATGAAGGACGGATGGTCTTCTTTCCCCGCGAATTGCTCGCGATTGTGCCAGAAATCGTCGCTGGACTGGAACTGGTACGACAATTGGTCGTCGTGCCAGAAGGCGTTGCCCCAGATGAAACCCAGATCCCAGCGGTCATGCCCGATGACCGGCGTGCCCGAATTGGAATAGCCGGCATAGAAGCGGGCCGGGAATTTTTCCTGAATGGTATCGACGGTCAGGTCGGTAACGCCGGGCTGAACGCCGCGGCTGGCTACGATATTGACCAGGCGGAACGGGTTCTGGTTGATCCAGTTCTTGTCTTCCTCCAGATCGCCGATATTGATCCGGTCGCCGGGATTGAGGCGCACCTGACTCTCCAGGAATTCGCTGGTGAACCAATAGTTGCCCCTGGCAACAACCTTACCTAGACGGGATTCAGCCACGACGACCTGAACCACGCCGTTGGTCACATCCTGACCGGCCGGCACGGACACATCGACGAAGGGGTATTTCTTTTCCCGATACCAATTGGCGATGAGGGCGCCGAGATCGCGGATCCCACCTTGCGTCAATGGCTTGCCGAGGAACGCGGCCAACTGGTCATGGATGGCCGGATCGTCCAGCATCGGCAGGTTTTTCGTGACCACACCCTCACCAGTGACACCGCCCGGCTGTAACGCCTTGACGTTGTCGATAAATACCAGCCCCCCCAGATTGGGCAGTATCACCCGATCCGCGGCGGGAGCGGCTGGCGTTTTCGGGGTGGGGCCCTCCACAGTCGAGGTATCCGGTGACTGTGGGGCCGATTGCGGGGTAAAGCGCGGATCGTTGTCAATCCCCAACAACGCGGGGACGAGCGACATCGACGCGACCTGTGACCCGAGATGTGGGTTGGTCTGCTGCGCGTAAGCGTGCGGACCGGCAATGCCGCCAAGGAGCAGGGCGGATCCAATCACCCGAGCGGGTCCGAGGTAGGGGAAGAGAATCATCGTGCTAGGCACTTCCAGATTTATCGATTTCAATATCGAAAGACTTAAAAACTGTAGGCCGGACATTTCACCACGGAAGTATCCGCCGTTTAAGTTAACTCTGCCGATTTACCTGGCCGGCGTCGCCGCAACACCGTTCTGAATGCAACCGTCGCTCCCAAGCGTGCAGCCAAGCTGCGTGTCGGGGTGATAATCGGTGCCGTCGATCGTCGCGATCGTACCGGTGACGATGCCGTTCTGCTTTGGCGTCAGCGTCAGGATGCCACCATCAAAGGCAGCGAAGCTGACAGTTTCGCCGGTGCCTGAGGAGGTCTGAGTGGCCGGGACGACAAGGAGTTCGGCGATGTTGGGTATCGTGTTGATCGGCGTCACTACGACCGAGCCGGTGGCACCGACGAAAGTATAATTGCCGGCCGCGCCGCCCCCCAAGGTCAGGCCGGTGAAGCTGGAGATCGCTTCGGTCCCGACATTCGGCGAAGCCAGCGTGCCCGAACCGCCCAAGGTGACGAGGTCACCCGGGATGAGATCGGTGATCGTCAGGATCGTCGCCGGACCTGCGGGGGTGTTGTCGAACGGCCGCGTGCCGGTCAGAACGACGGCCTTACGATTGGTAATGCCGGTCGCAATCGGCGCGAAGGTGACGATATAGTTATTGCCGCCATTGCCGTCCGTGACGATCCCCGACGGCGTCAGGGTCAAGCCCGTGCCGGCGTTCTTCGTGCCGTACTGCTGGATGAAGCCGCCGGTATCGGTCCCCTTTAGCGAACCCTCCGTGATCACCGGCGTGCCGGATGAAGCCGTAGTGCCGTCATAGGTCTTGGTCGTTGGTACCGCGGTCACGGTCAGCATGATCGGCGCCACCGTCACGGTGCCGGTGGCGCCGATCAGCGTGTAGTTGCCAGCCGCATTGTTGCCCAAGGCTAGCGTGCCGAAGTTCGTGATAGCTTCAGGCCCGACATTCTTGCTAGCGATCGTGCTGGTGCCCGAGGCGACCGTCACATTGTCTCTGGCGAAGCCGTTGGTCACTGACAGGATCGAGGAATTGCCATCCGTCAGACCATTATAGACCCGTGTGCCGGTCAGGGTGACCGCCAGCGGCGTGACCGTAACGGTGCCGGTGGCGCCGACCAGCGTATAGTCGCCAGCTGTGTTATTGCTCAGAGTCAGCGTGCCGAAGTTCGTGATCCCCTCCGGCCCGACATTCTTGCTGGCGATCGTGCTGGTGCCCGAAGCGACCGTCACCGTGTCGCCAGCGAAGGCATTCGTCACGTGCAGGATAGAGGCATTGCCGTCGGCCAGGCCGTCATAGACCCGGGTTCCGGCCAGGTTGACGGAGAACGGTGTGATGGTCACCGTCGCGCTGCCGCCATGCGCGGTGTAATTGCCCGCATCGCCGCCGGTCAGAGTGAGCTTGCCGCCATCGGTGATATCCCGCGGACCGACATGCTTGGTCTCCAAGGTGCCGGTGCCGGTCATGCCAAGATCGTCGCCCGTAATCTTGTTGGTGATGGTCAGGATCGACCCATCGACGCCCGGAGTACCGTTATAGACCCGCGTGCCGGTCGCATTGACTGCCAACGGCGTGATCGTGCCCGGCGCCGTATTCACGGCGACGCTATAGTTGCCGTCGCTGTTGCCGTCGTTCACCGCACTGTAGTTGATCACCGACAGGGTGCTGCCGTTGGTGCCCAGCACGTCCTTGGAGCCGAACGCTTGAACCAGCGGCGTGGTGCTGATCGTGTCGCCGGTCTGCAGGCCGGTGACGGTCGGCGTGCCGACCGAACCGGTGGTGCCGTCATAGACTTTCATATCCGTGACCGCGCTGATGACTAGGTTCGCCTTGGTTACGTTCACCGAGCCCGAGAAACCAGTCAGTGTATAATTGCCTGCGTCCGCGCCGCCGAGGACCAGCGTTCCAGGCGAAGTGATGGTTTCCGTGGCGACATTCTTGCCCGCGAGAACGCCGCTGCCCGAGGTGACGATCACATGGTCTGTGCCAACGATATCGGTCACCGACAGGATGTCCGAGTTGGCGTCGGTCAGGCCGTCATAGATCCGCGTACCGGTCAACGTCACTGCCCGCGGGGTGATCGTCAAATTGGCGCCGGTGAAGGTCGTCACCGCATAGTTGCTGCCGGCCGCGGTCGCCAGGGTGCCCTGGCCGATCGCATAGGGTCCGCCGGCGACGGTCTCACCCGCTACGCGGGCCAGGGCGCCGCTATAGGCGACCGAGGCCGCCGTGTCGGTGCCCAGAAAGCCGCTCGCCACGAATGTCAGCGTCGGATCGTTGGTACCGTAGACCTTGGTCTTCAGGTCAGCCGTGATCGTCAGGTTGGCCGGGGTGATCGTGTAGCTTGCACCGGCCAGAACGTAATTGCCCTTGCCGGCCTGCGCACCCGTCAGGCTCAAGACCAACGTGTTCAGGCTAAAGGTACCGCCCAACGTGGAATAACTGCCCACATTGGAGGCATTTGGACCGATCAGGGTGCCCGAACCGGTAAGCGTGACGCTCCCTGCCGTGACATCGGCCGAGAGTTCTCCGGGCAATGGCGTTGTGAGGGTGACGGCGTCAGCGTTGGCCGTGCCGGTATAGACCTTCGTACCCGACACCGTCAGCATGATCGGCGTGATCGTCAGAGTGCCCGTAGTCGGCACGATGTAATCCGTTGCCAAGCTGCCGTTGGTGCTTGCGCCAATGGTGATGGACGCGCTGACAGCAGAGCCCGCGTAAGTGCCCTGATCGGACACCGCCGAACCGCCGGTCATCGCGGTACCTGTGCTGCCGCCCGTCACCGCTATCGTATCGCCGGTTATGGCGCCGGCCGCGGTAAGGTGACTTCCGACGAAACCAGAGGTTCCGGTATAGGTTTTCGTACCGGTGATCGTCAGCGGCGCCTGACTGATGGTGCCGGTGAGACCGTCGGCTATCGTGCTGCCGTAACCATAGATCGTGACGCCGAGCCGATCGGTTGGCGATGTGGCGATGGTGGGGGCGGTATTAAGCGTGATTACGCGGTTCACCCCGGCATGAAACGAATCATATGTCGCGATGTCGGAACCGGTCGGATTATTGAAGGTGACATTGTCGCCGTTGATCACGCCGCTGGTAATCGCGTAATTCGAGGACGTGATGTTACCGGTGACCGTGTTGGTACCGTCATAGCCCTTGTCGAACGTCCCACTCAGCGTTTCCGTCACGTTCGGCGCGACGCTATAGACGAACCCGTTGCCGGTCGCCGCTACGTTCAGCGTCGCGGTGAAGGGAGAGGCGTAGCTGTTCGGCGCATTATACTGGACGAATGAATAGGTCAGCGCGTCGTTAGAATGGCCGAACTGGGTGCCGTTGGTGTCCAATGTTGGATTTTGCGAATAGACGCGCCAGTTCTTGCCTGCGCCGACGCTAAACGCATTGCCAGCGTAAGCGTTGGTAAAGGTCTGGTCTTCCAGACGGATATTGCCGCCGCTGGTCTTAACCGCCGCGAGATTGGCGATGGTGAGATTGCCGTTATCGACGATGGTGATATCGCCGGTGCCGTTGAGGCCGCTGGTCGAATTGATCACCGTCGTGGTTAGGCCGATATTGTCATGCAGGCTGAGCGTAGCGAAATTACCGGCGATGCTGCCGATCGAATTGCCAGCATTATCCAGCGCGTAAGTTGCGGTGGCGCCGCCTTCAAGGTCGAGACTCGAGGCCGTGATTTTGTTGGCCGCGGAACTGGTATCCTGCGTAACGGCGCCGGTATTGCTCAAATATACGCCGCCGGCGCCCGTCGTGGCGCCGGTGATGCCGGACTGGGCATCGACCGTCCCGATGGTCAGTGCGCCCGAGGCCGCATCGCCGCCGAACTGAATCGAAGCCAACGAGGTAGTGCCCGAATTATTTGCGGCCGTAGGCACCGAGACACCGGTGCCCGTTAATTGCAGGGAAAGACTGCCGACCTTGTTTCCGCCGTCACCTGTGCCGGTCATATCAATATAAGTGCCGGCCGATATCGCCAGGCCGCCGGTGCCCCCATGGACAGCAATCGCATAGTTTCCGAAGTCGGGCGTATTCTCCGTCACAAAGCCCGTTGAAGATGTCTTGAGGACCAGATTCCCAACGGTTGCAAGCGGTACGGTATTTTGGCCGGGGGGAACGGTTCCAAGGCCGCCGGTGGCGAGGAAGCTATCGGCGTTAAGATTGTCGGCGATCCGGATTCCGGCCGTCGCACCGCCAATGAAGCCGTTGACCGTCGTTACCCCATCGCTCCCGATGACCAACGTGTGAGTCGTGATATTCGCGATATCCTGGTCAAGCAGGAACGGGGTCGCTGCGGCACTTCCGATATCGATGAGTCCCGCCGATGAACGCTGCGCGGTGACCTTGCCCAGCGTTGTGTCGGTCACGACCGCGCCGGTCAGGGTCGGCTCGTTGCCCGTGCCCGTTACAATCGTGTCGCTTTGCAGCAAGATGCTGCCAACACCGGTCGTCTCCACAGTTACGGTATTGGCGATCTGCATAAGGCTGTTGGTGCCCTTGCTGATCAGGTTGATATTTCCGCCATTCGTTGTGCGGATATCGGCTTGTACGGTGATGTTGAAGTTGGTGACGATATTGATGTCACCAGACGTGTTGGTAATCGTATCGGTCGATCGCGCGGAGCTTACGACACCCTGATTCTTAAGATTCCCGAAGTCGACATGCGTACTGGTGTCCATCGATGTGATGCTGATCAAGCCGCCGTGCGCACTGATTGGGGCACCGACCAGAATGCCATTATACTGAAAAGCGCCGTCATCTCCGCTGGCCGTTAGACCGATTCCGCCCGTGCCATTTGCGGTGATCACAGCATAATCCCCGCCGAATTTGATATAACCGTTCGCGACAAGGGAAAGAGAATTAGCGGTATTCCAGACGATCGGCGCTGCAACGAGAATGTTGCCGGCTGCCGTGCCGCTGGACGACGTGGTGATCAGGACGTTGTTGGCACCCAACGCGGTAACGATATCGCTGTTAAGAATAAAGGATTGATTGGTGCTTGGCGTGTAGGTGGTTGTGCCGGCCGCCGTCGTCTTAGTTTCGTTAGTATTGCCCGTGGGCACGCCTGTGACAGTCACCGGCACCGTTCCGGTGTTATCAACGTAACTGCCGGACCCATCCACGATCGTGACGTCCGTGGGATCGAGTAGCAGCGTGCCTGTCGCGCCGTGCACCGCTGCCGTCGTGACTATGCCCGAATAATCCAGATGTGCCTTACCGGACACTTCGACGAAGCCGCCATCACCGCCCGCTGTCCCACCTTTCGCGGATATCGCGCCGGAATAGCTGGTCGATTGATCGGACCAGACGACAACGTTGCCGCCATTGCCCGTGGTTTCCGCATCGGCGGAAATCGTCGCGCCCGGCGCGACATTGGTCGTCTGGGCATTCTTGATCGGGGTCGTAGATAATGCGACGGATGCGTCGGTCCCGCCATGGCGATCGCCGCCGATCAGAATCGTGCCGCCTTTGCTCGTGCCGTCAGCTGAGATTTTCGCCGTGGCCCCGATATCGACCGATGAGGCCGTCGCCACAATCTTGCCGCCCGAGCGGTCGGCATTCGTCGCCGAGATAGTGCCTTCGACGCCGACGTCACCGCCGCCCGTCAAATAGACGTGACCGTCCTTGGTGGTCGTTCCGGTGGCACGGATGAGACCGCCATTATTAGTGGCCAGCGCATAGACATTGCCACCTACGGCGTTGAGTTCGGCCTGCGCTGCCGCGATCGTGCCGCTGTTGGTGACATCGCCGCTGCCGGCATAGACTAGAACGGCACCGTCGCCGCTGGCCTGGAGCAGGACATTGTCACCGGCGGCAAGCGCAGCAGTGCCTTTGGCCGCACTGATGCTACCGCTATTGGTCACCGATTTACCGACCAGGATCACATCGCCGTTCGTTGACGTGATGGTGCCCTGGTTGACTAGGGCACCCGACGAGTTGCCGGACAGAGTCACGGTGCCGCCGGCCATGAAGGACGAATTGGAAATGTCGCGCGTCGAAGCGACAAAGCTGCCGCCAGTCACGACTTTGCCGCCCGGCAGAATGACGACGCCCGACGGATTCACGACATAGACGGAGCCGGTCGCGGTCAGTGACCCGGCGATCGACGACAGGTCACCGCCGGTCACCCGATTGAGCGTCGCACCTGCGCCGTTGGCGATATTGACGGACTGCCCCGCGGCGATCGAGAAGCTCTGCCAATTGATGATGCCATGCGTCGACGACTGGCTGATCGCAAGGCCATTGGCGGCTG
>JAQGIF010000273.1 GCA_028291345.1 Rhodospirillales bacterium
GGAGCCCCAGAATCGGCGGGTTCAGATCGTCTATGAGGGTGGCCCCACGTCGTAAACGGCAAACCTAAAAGACCCTCGCCCCTGAAGCGGGAGAGGGGTCATGATTACGGCGCTCTCCGCGGGGGGCGCCGTTTTTTGTTTCGGTTCAATGACTGTGGCAGAACTGGCACACACAGCGGCGAGAGTTCCGCCGATTGCCCGTCCGTCCCTCAGCCAAGCGATGTTTGCTGTGGAATTCTACGGCCTTGCGACACAGCCGGCGGATCCGGCTCCGCCAATGATATGAATATCCCCGAGTGCCAATTCCAACACAACTGATGTAAAATAGTCATCAACAGGCTTGACGACAGGGATATTTCGAATCAAGGTAGTCCTTAATGATTATAGGCTGCCCTCGCCTAGGTGCGACGGCTGAATGCAATGAAAACCGCCTCGATAAGGGCGCTCCGGGGAGAGATTTATGTCGTCAAGGATACTAGCAGCTTTGCTGACCAGTACGGCCGTCATCGGATTTTCGGCCGCACCGGCCGCCATGGCACAGTCTGATCAGCCGGCGGCTTCGGCCAGCACGGGCCTGGAAGAAATCGTCGTGACGGCACGTCGCCGCGAAGAACGCGTCCAAACGGTGCCGATCGCCATTACCGCATTCAGCCAAGCGGATATCGAAAGACAGCAAATTCACGAGATTCACGATCTCGGCGCGCATGTGCCCTCTCTTTCCGTCGCCCTGACGCAATCGGATTCGAACGCGCTCTATTCCAGCCAGCTTCGCTTGCGCGGCCTGCCGGGAACGGAGATCTATATCGCCGAAGTTCCCCAAGGCAACGCCGATATCCAGGCCGGCACCGGCATCACGCACGGCCTGTCGGAAGGCAGCTTTTACGACCTCGACGACGTTGAAGTCATCAAGGGGCCGCAAGGCACTTTGTTTGGCAAGAATTCCGTCGGCGGCCTGATCTCGATCAAGCCGAAAAAACCCACCAATGAATTCGAAGGTTATTTCAAGGCCACATTCGGCAATTACGACGATCGCGAATTCGAAGGCGCGGTCAATATCCCAATCATCCAGGATAAAGTGCTGCTTCGCATCGCCGGACAGTCTCAGCAACGCGACGGCTATACGCGCGATCATGCGACCGGCATCGATCTCGACAACAAGAATTTCTATGCCTGGCGCGTCGGCGTTACTGTCCGTCCGACGGACGATCTGGAGAACTATTTCCTTTATGATGGCTATTGGCAGGACACCAACGGCTCCGCGCTGATCACCAAGTATCTGGATGTCCACCATACTTTCGCGACCGGCGCCACATTGGGTTTGCCAGCGCCGTTGGCCGCACTTCCGATCACCTTGGGAACCGGACCCAATTTGGTCGGATTGTTCAATCCGGCGACCGCCGGCGCCACTGCGGGCGCCGCCTTAGCGGCAGGCGCCTTTTCGCTTTATCCGGGCGTTGGCGCCAACTTCGCCCAACAGCAGGCCCTCGGTCCGCGTGAACGCTTCGGCAGCTCGATCCAGGGTATCGGCAAGGACTATTTCTACGGCCTGACCAACGTCACGACATGGGATGTCAGCGATGATCTGACGATCAAGAACATCGCCGCGGCACGCATCTACAAGCAGCTGGCCACTGACGATTTCGCGCCGCTGGGCGTACCGATCATCAATATCGGCGTTCCGGGCAATCAGCGAGAATGGGGTGGCAACAACGTCCAATATACCGAAGAGCTGCAGCTGCTCGGCAAGGCATTCAACGAAAAGCTGGCCTATGTCGTCGGTGGCTATCTCGAATATGATCACCCGTTAGGCAGTTCGCTGCTCGGCTCGGCCTCGCTCGGCGCGACTCCGTTCGGAACCGTCGGCTTTTACCACTTCAACATCCATACGCGGAGCCAGGCGGCATTCGCCCACGGCACATACGATCTGGGCGATTATGTCGAAGGCCTGAAAATCACTGCCGGCTATCGCTATACCTGGGATTATTCGTCGACCGGGTCGCGCAGCACCAACGGCCTCGATGGGGTGACCCGCAACGCGGCCGGCGCCCCGACGAATTGCGGCGGTATCTTTGGCAACGACAATAACTGCTATCAGTCGGTGAATGCCCATTACAGCTCGTACGGCTGGAATACGGCCCTCGAAGAGCAGCTGACGCCCGATCTTCTGCTATATATCCGCGCCGGCAACGCCTACCGCCCCGGCGCCTTTAACCTCAACGTCCCGGTCGAATTCTCCAAGGTTCAGCCGGAACACGTGACCGACGTCGAAATCGGCGTGAAATCCGAGTGGGACTTCATGGGCATCCACGCCCGGACAAATGCCGACATCTTCCACACCGACTATAAGTCGATCCAGGTGTCGCAGACGGTCACTGTGAAGCAAGGCAATATCGTCAAGCAGAACTCGATCAACCAGAACGCCGCCAGCGCGAGCCTTGAAGGCGGCGAAGTCGAAGCCGTCTTCCTGCCGTATAAGGGAGTCGAAATCGAACCGCACGCATCTTATATCCATGCGACTTACGACAAGTATCCGACCGCATTCGGTGCTATTTCGGCCGGCACCACGACGCCCTTCCTGTTTACGCCAAAGTGGCAATATGCGGTCACCGGCACATATCATCTACCGCTGGACGAAGCGCTGGGCGATATTGCGCTTTCGGCCACTTACTCGTGGTATGGGCATCAATATACGACGGCGCTGTTGGGGGAGATTTACCCGATCCAGCCGTCTTATGAGAATATCGATGCCCGTATCGACTGGACCAATATTATGGGCCAGCCGATCGACGCCACCTTCTTCATGCGGAACGTAACCGATAACGTTCACGCCCAGGGCGCCACCACGATCTATACCGGCCTCGGCTTTACGTCGCTGGCATACGCCCCGCCGCGTATGTACGGCTTCTCGCTGAAATACCGCTTCGGCGGTGGTTCCGAAGAAGTCGCAAGCGAAGCAGCCTACGTTCCGCCGCCGATTGTGGCTGCGGCGCCGTCGGTCCCGAAGAGCTATCTGGTGTTCTTCGACTTCAACAAGTCGGACCTGACGCTTCAGGCGCTGACCATCGTCGACCAGGCCGCGCATAATGCCGGACCGGCGCATGTGACGAAGCTGGAAGTGACAGGCCACACCGACACAGTCGGTTCCGACGCCTACAATATGCGCCTCAGCCGCCGCCGCGCGGAATCGGTCGCGGCTCAGCTCGAAAAGGACGGTATTCCCTCCAGCGACATCGAGATCATCGCGAAGGGCAAGCGCGACCTGCTGGTGCCGACTGCCGACGGCGTGAAGGAGCCGCAGAACCGGCGCGTCCAGATCGTCTATGAGGGCGGTCCGACCTCATAGTGCAAATCCGCAAAACCCTCTCCTGTGAAGCGGAGAGGGCCACGTAACTACGGCGCTCCCAAGGGAGCGCCGTTTTCGTTAGGCAAAAATCGAATTACGGCTCATTTGGCAACACCAAACAGCTCACAAGCGAGGCAGGGAACGAAACGGCTTGGTCCATTTGTTTCACGATATAAATTAACCAAAAGGTGCCCTCAGCGCGTCGTCAAGGGAGGTTAAACTGGAAAAATCCAAGATATCCGCGCGCCACGCATGGGTTTTATGTGGCGCGGTCAGCCTTCTCGCCCTCGCAGTTCCGCCGGCATCGATCGCCCAGCCGTCCGACCAGCCCTCGGCCAGCATCTCCGGCCTCGAGGAAATCGTGGTCACCGCCCGCCGCAAGGATGAAAAACTGCAGTCGGTGCCGATCGCGATCACGGCCTTCAGCGCCGACCAGGTGCAGCAGCGCAGCATAAACAATATCGAGTCCTTGGGTTCCGCCGTTCCGTCGCTGACCTCCTATCAGGAAAGCCGCGATGAGGAAGGCATCATCATGCGCGGCCAGTCCGGCACCGGCGTTTCGGCGCAGGGCCAGGAACCGGCCATCACCACCTATTTCGCTCAGGTGCCTTTCCCGACCGGCGACGGCGTCGGCCCGGGACGCTATTTCGATCTCGATAGCGTGCAGGTGCTGAAAGGCCCCCAGGGCACGCTGTTCGGCCGCAACTCCACTGGCGGTGCGATCCTGTTCGAACCGAAGAGACCGACCAACAATTTCGAAGGTTATGGCCAAATCCAGATCGGCAATTACAGCGACCGCGAGTTCGAGGGCGCGATCAACGTGCCGATCGTCAGCGACAAACTGCTGGTGCGCATCGCCGGCACTTTCGCCGAGCGCGACGGGTTTACCTATAACGCCGCCACCAAGCAGGACCTGGATAATCGCGATTACTGGTCCGGCCGCGCCGGCGTCACCTTCAGGCCCACCGACGATATCGAGAACTATCTCGTCTATGACAGCTTCTATCTGCACACCAACGGTACGTCGCAGATCATCCGCGCGCTCAATCCGGGCTTCTTCACGGCGGTGGGTTTCCCCGCCTCGTTCGTCCCACTGGTCAACGGCATCTAGGCGCAGCAGCAGAAACTCGGCATCCGCGAGGAACAGTCGGACATATTCGGGCTTGATAAGATCGAAAGCTCAGGCAACCAATCTTGCGCTCTACAACTCGGACTTTCGGGCCATCCAGGCCAGCGAGGCCTTCTCGCAGCCTGTCAACGGCGTACCCGAAACCGTCAATCTGATCGGCAATTTCGGCACTGCGACGGAAGTGACGAAGCTGGAAGTCACCGGTGACACCGACACAGTCGGTTCCGATGCCTACAATATGCGCCTCTCCCGCCGCCGTGGGGAATCGGTCGCCGCTCAACTGGAGAAGGACGGCATCCCCGCCAGCGAGATCGAGATCATCGCCAAGGCCAAGCGGGACCTGCTGGTGCCGACTGCTGACGGCGTGAAGGAGCCGCAGAATCGACGGGTTCAGATCGTCTACGAGGGTGGAC
>JAQGIF010000297.1 GCA_028291345.1 Rhodospirillales bacterium
TCCGTTGGCTGATCGAGAATTGACGTCGGTCAGTGCATTGGGCCGCTCCGCGGCTATGAATTCCGCATGATCGAGGCCGACCCGATCGGCGCCGTCGCCGACCTCCCGACCATGGATCCGCTGGCCGCGGCCGAGGCGGCCGAGCTGACCTATGTCAGCGACCGCATCCCCGGCATCACCCGCGAGAAGGCAGGCGACAATGTCCTCTATCGGGCGTCCGACGGCACGATAGTCGCCGATGATGACAGGCTGTCCCGTATTGCCGCGCTGCGCATTCCGCCGGTCTGGACCGACGTGTGGATCTGCCCCGACCCGCATGGTCATATCCAGGCCACCGGCTTCGACACCAGGGCGCGCAAGCAATATCTCTACCATCCTGCCTGGCGCGCCATTCGCGATCAGACCAAGTTCGCTCACATGATGGTGTTCGGCCAGGCCTTGCCCCACATCCGTCGCCGGGTCGCCGCCGACATCGATCGTCCCGGCCTGCCACGCGAGAAAGTGCTGGCCGCCGTCGTGCGCTTGATGGAGCGCACGCTCGGGCGCGTCGGCAATCCCGAATATGCGGAGCAGAACGAGCATTTCGGCCTCAGCACCCTCCGCCATGACCATGTCCGCATCGAGGGCGACGCGATCGAGCTGGATTTCCGGGGCAAAGCCGGTGTCCATCACCATAAGCTGATCGCTGATCCGACGCTCGCGCGGATTCTCGAACTCTGCCAGGAAATCCCCGGCTCCGTCCTGTTCCAGTATCTCGACGAGGCCGGCCACTCCCACCGGATCGCTTCGGGGCACGTCAATGGCTACCTCAAGGACGCGGCCGGCCACCGCGTTACTGCCAAGGATTTCCGCACATGGGCCGCCACGAACCTCGCGGTCCTCGAACTGGCCAACCTGGCTGAAAGCAGACCGAGCAGACGGGGCCTTGCGACGGCGGTGAAACATGTTGCCGCGCAACTTGGCAACACACCCATGGTCTGCCGCAAGAGCTACATCCACCCGCGAGTGCTCGCCGACTATCTCGCCGGCACACTGCGCCCTTCGCTGCGGATGTTCGCGACCAGCGAGCGCGGGCCGGAATTCTACGCCGTTGAAGGCGTTGTCCTGAGACTGCTCGCCGAATGGGAAGCGGCGCTGGATGTTCCGGCAGCCGGCGGGCCGGTGCACCGGTGAATAGTGGTTGGACGAAAGTCGCGACCTTCGTCTCGCCTCACGAACCTAACGGTCGGGTGATCTGGGATAACAGGGTTCCCGGACGCTCCTTCGCCATAATGCGAGCAGGTCTGGCAATCGACTTTTCAGAGCCAAAAGTTCCGACGAAGTACTTCATGGCTGGTCTCCTCAAATGTGGCGGAGACTACCTCGGCCTCACACTTCCATCCTGGTGAACAATCGAGCTGCCGCAATCACCCCATCTCGGTGGTGGCGTGTTTGCCTTTGGAATCAGTGTCTCGACGCCAGAGTATGCTCGCCTCCGCCGAGCTCTGCTCGCGCCAACCCGAAGATTCTATTAGCAATATCAATGGCTTGTCCTTTATGGACGGGAGCTAGACTAACGATAGTAGGACGGCGGTCACTGAGGTCCACGCTCATTTATCTGTGATGTGGCGTCAAAGCGGGTTTGCCAATCAATCTGCAAGCCTTCGATACCACGTAGCCATGTTTGCCGGCTTGTCAGCATAACATATTCAAAGATTCGGTGCCGGCAACCCTGCTGGGGTCGCCAAAGCGGGGAGGTGCTGTGAGTAATGGTTGAGCTTAATGCTCAGCTTCTACATAGGTCATGACCAAATAAGCCACTGCGTCTTCTTTAAGAGGATTGCGATAGGAGTGCGGTTTGTCCGCCTGGAACAGGATCGCATCGCCCGGCGCAAGCCGCTGGATTTCGCTTTCGACGGTGATCTCGAGCGTGCCCTTTACCACAACCAGATTCTCCATCGTGCCGGCGGCGTGGGGTTCGGCGCTCTCGATACAGCCGCCTTTTAGGCGGATCTCGTAAAACTCGGTCCGGCGTTCGCCGTCGAACGGAAACAGCGCACGCGAGCTGAATTCGCCGGTTGCGGATGTCAGGATCTTCGCCTGGCTGGCCGGCAGCACACGCATGCGCTCAGCGTCGTGCGACGTGATCAATGTGGAAAAGGGAACACCGAATGCGCTGGCGATTTTCCAGACGATATTGATCGTCGGAACGCTACGCGCGAGTTCGATCTGGTTCAGCATCGCCCTGCTCACGCCCGACAATTTGGAGACTGCTTCGAGCGAGAGACTTCGCCGCTGACGCAGGCGTTTCATATTCTGGCCGACCAGGAGGCCGAGATTTTCGTCACTGCCCTTTTCGGCGACCGCCACAGGGACCGCTAGATCACCAGTCTCGATTTTCTTCTTTTGGACGCGTGGGGCCACTGAAATAACTCCGCATGAAGTAACGCGATGCGCCTTCCCGCCAGTCGGGCAATCTGCACGAGCTGTGAGACGAAAGCAGCAATATTCCGCTTCTTGGAATTAGACGCGTCTTCCTTGCGGAGCAACCTATAATGTCCGTTATAACGCACTCAATGTCGTGAAGTCGCCTATCGGCTAAAGCGTCGAGCTCTTATAGGTCATCACCAAATACAGCAAAGCCTCCGTTTTCGATGAGTTGCTATAGCTATGCGGTGAGTCGGCCTGAAACAGCACGGCGTCGCCCGGAGACAGCCGGTGCGTCTCGCCCTCGATGTTGATTTCGATCAGACCGCTGGCGACGACGAGATTTTCGAGCGTGCCGGCAGCATGTGCCTCGGCATTTTCCGTGCAGCCGGGAGCCAGGCGAAGCTCGTAGAATTCCGCTTTGCGTTCGGCATCGACGGGAAACAGGGCGCGTGTACTGAATTCTCCGGAAGCCGACCTCAGGATTTTCGATTCCGCCGCGGGCATGACGCGGACTTTCGGCTTTTGCCGCTCAGTGAGCAGCGCGGAGAAAGGGACCCCGAATGCCCGCGCGATCTTAAAGGCAACGTTGATCGACGGGACGCTGCGGCCCAACTCGATCTGGCTCAGCATCGCCCGGCTGACACCGGACAGTTTTGCCAGTTGCTCGAGCGAAAGATTGCTCCGGGATCTCAGGCGTTTTAGATTCTGGGCGACGGTCGTCCCCAGCCCTTGCTTGTCCGAGTGGTCGCCGGCGGATCGTCCGCTGATAATTTCGCGCGTTCGGCTACGCAATGGAATTGGGTTTGCCATCAGCCACCTACCGAATCGCGCGGAATTTTCCATACGGGGAAGATGTAGAGGCAGGGATAGGACCGGCTGTCGGCAGCACGCATGGCCCTGGACCAGGGCTTCCGCCTGTGACGCGGGTACCAGCGCCGGGCGGCCTCCAGTGAAATGACATTATCTGGCAGGTGTTCTGAATTTGACGGTGTTTTCGACATGGCGGATTCCTCCGATTCACTTGGCTGCCAATTGAGCGAGATGCGAACCGCCCCCTACCAGCGGGATCACCTCCTCGCCAACCCGCAGGGCTTCCTCCAGATGCGGTGTGCCCGCGAGGATGAAGGCCTCGACGCCGATATCGATCAGGGAGTCGATGGCGGCGGCGGCTTGCTCATAGCTGCCGACCACGCCCAGTGCCGGCGGGTCGCCCAGCGGCAGGAAGCCGGCCCAGAAGGCGCCATGCTTCAAATCCTCGACATGTTTATTCGGCCCCGGCTTCAAATGTGCCGGCAGGACCGAACCGACGGCATCGCCGCGCAGTCTTCCGTAGCGGTTTTCGAAGTTCGGCCAGTCGACATTTTCCCAGCCCCGGCGGATTTCCGACCAGGCCTCCTCCGAGGTTTCCCGAGCGAATATGTTAAAGCGTACGGCGGGCTTCACTGTGCGGCCTTCCTTCGAGGCTAGTTCCCTGACGCGATCGAACTTGACCCGCAATTGCTCGATCGGTTCGAGATGCGTCAAATTGTAGTCGGCATGCTTTCCCTGGGCTTCGAGCGCAGCATCGGACGAACCCGCGAAATAGAATTCGGGCCAGACCTGCCCGGCCAACGGCTCCGGCAAGCCGGCATTCTCGACCTGGAAGAACGTGCCTTGGTAACTGAACGGGCCGCCGTTCCAGACGCCTTTGAAGACATCGAGAAACTCGGTCGTCCGCCGGTAACGGTCGTCATGGTCGATCCGGTCGCCCCACCAAAGTTGCGCCGGCCCGCCGCCGCCGGTGATGATATTGAATAGGAGCCGTCCACCGGAAAGGCGCTGCAGGCTGGCCGCCGCCTTGGCGGCATAGACCGGATTCATCCAGGCCGCCTGGAAGGCGATCATGGGTCGGAACGCCCTGGTTTCGCGTGCGATCGCGGCCGCGGCGACCCACGGATCGTCCGTGTGGGGGAAAGATGGAAGCAGCGCGCCGTCGAAGCCTGCGACCTCGATCGCCTTTGCGACTTCGATGATATGCTCGTGATACGGCACGCCGTCGGTACGGCCATCGCGCAGACCGGGTGCCTGGTTGCCGGCACGCAGAGCCGTCCAGTCACCACGGGAAGGGCTCGAGACGCTGATATCGGCCTTGTCGCCGTGCATCGGTATACGCCAATGAAATTGGACCATCGTCTATTTCCTCAACGGCCTATGCGGCTCGTGCGCCGATCGAGCCGGCGCGGTCGCCAATGAGCGGCAGCAACTGCTCGCCGATCCGATAGGCCTCTTCGAGATGGGGCTGGGCCGCCAGGATGAAGCTATCGATCCCCAGTTCGTGATATTCGGCGAAGCGGTCGGCCAGGGCATCGTAACTGCCAACCAGGCCGGCGGTTTTCCCAGGCCGGATGAAATCGAGCCCCGACCAGAAATTCCGCCCGACCGTCAGGATCTGCGGATCACCGGGTGGGATGGCGGCGCCTGAAAGTGGGACCGTCTTTTCGCCAGCCTGATCCCATAGGTGCCGGATATGTTTCCAAGCGGCCTCGTCGGAATGCCGTGCGACCACCTCCGCTTGAAGGGCGTAGCGCAATGTCCGGCCTTGACCGGCAGCGAGAGCATCGAGCGTGGCGATACGGCTGCGGATGGCCTCGGGTGTATCCAGCGAGAGGATATGCACATCCGCGTGTTTGGCGCTCAGAGCAAGAGCCTCCGCTGTGTCACCGGACAGATAGACCACCGGGAAGGGTTGGTCGGAAAAGGCACCGGCAAATCCGCCATTTTCGACTTCGCAATATCGTCCCCGATAGGTGAACGGTGCGGCCGTCCAGAAGCCTTTCGCCACATCGAGAAACTCGTCGGTCCGCGCTATTTGCTCCGCGACCGACCATGTATGGCCGTGCCAAGCCCCTGTTTCCGGGGCTTCGGTTACCAGGTGCCAAGCCAGGCGGCCGCTCGTCAGGCGTTGAAAGCTGACAGCGATCTTCGCAGCATAGACGGCCGATAGGAAGTGAGCGGGCAGGGAGGGCAGAAGGGTAAGGCGCCGCACCTCCCGGGCTGCCGCGCCGGCGACGATGAGCGGTTCTTCCCCCGCCGCGCTTTGCGGGATCGAAAGGCCGGTGAATCCGGCGAGTTCAGCGGCGCGCGCGATCTGCGACAGATGGTCGAAATAGCGGTAGCCGTCGCGGTGCGGACCCGTGCGGGCGAACGCACGCCGGTGGGTGTGCAAGCGGTTATAGTCGCCGCGGTTCCATAGGTCTTTGCGGAGCGACCGGCCGTCGCCGTCCACCGGCAAGCGCCAAAAGAATTCCAACGCCATCATCCACTCCGACGAGACCGCCCGACCGGGGCGTTGAAACGGTCTCACGGCGGACGCGCTGAAGTCAAGATATAAGATGTATATATGTTATGATAGACATTCAGTCTATGTGATTTGGCGCGCCGTCATTATCCCGCCGCCTTTCGTTCCGCTCTGAGCTTTAGCGCCGCTTCGAGCGGGCGACGGTCGATCCATGCTTCGAGTGCGAAATCATGATCCGAAAAGCCATGAAGCCAGAGGAAGTTCTTCTGCTCTTCGAACAGCTTCAACCTTTCGTCTGACAGGTCCGGGTGGAAAGATTTGTGGAAACCGTCGCGATAGGCGGCCGCCACTGCCTCCGGGCTGCCGAATGTCTCGCCTTGCAAGACGTCGAGCACGCCGGCGAGATTATCGGCGGCCCAGTCGGCGGCGTGCAATGTCTGCTCCAGGAAGCGGACCACGAGCTCGAAGTGATTTTCGAGCAGGTCTTCATGCACCGTGATCGGACGCGGTGTTCCGTTATTGACGCGGAACCGCGGGTCCGGCAGCCGGTCGAGATCGATCCCGACAACAACGCCGGCGCGGCGTGCCGCATCGACCGCCGAGGCGCCTTTGACGTAAATGGCATCTACCCTACCATCGGCCAGCGCCTGCACCTCCCACAACCCCTCGATCAAACTCGGCATCCTGGGAATACTGCGCGTTGCACCACGCCCGCCGCCGCTGCCGACTTCGATGAACTCGACATCGTCGAAGGTCAGGCCGGCATAGGCCAGCGCGCCCTTATAGCCACGGAGCGACATTGCCCGGCTGATGCTGGTGCCGCGCACATGCTCGG
>JAQGIF010000172.1 GCA_028291345.1 Rhodospirillales bacterium
CCGAAGGCGATATTGTCCCAGATCGTCAGCGGAAACGGTGTCGGTTTTTGGAAAACCATGCCGACTTTGGCGCGAAGCCTGGTCAGGTCGTAGTTCGGTGCGAGGATGTTTTCACCGTCGACGAACACTTCACCGGTAGCGCGCTGCCCCGGGTAGAGATCGTAAATCCGGTTTAGTACGCGCAACAGGGTAGATTTGCCGCAGCCAGACGGGCCGATAAAGGCCGTCACAAAACGATCGGCGACCGAGAGATTGATATTTTTTAACGCTTGATGACCGGTCTGATAAAAGAAATTTAGGTTTTTGACCAATATCTTCGGGTCGATGTCAGGGTTCGGGAGCACGATGGAACCGGCCGTCGCGCTGTGCAAGCCAAAGTGGGGTTCGCTCATTTGCATTCAATTCCTCGTACGGGGAGCAAAGCTGCGGGCGACGACGTTCAAAATCAATACGGAAAACGTGATCAAAAGGGCCCCAGCCCATGCGAGATTTTGCCAGTCAGCATAGGGTGCACCGGCAAACTTATATATCACCACCGGCAAAGTTGCCATGGGGGATGACATATTGGTCGTCCAGCTGGGGTTTGAAAGGGCGGTAAACAGCAGCGGCGCGGTCTCGCCGCTGATCCGGGCCACCGCCAGCAGAACGCCGGTCAGCATGCCCTGAAAGGCTGCGCGATAGCTGACCACGACGATCACCCGCCATTTGGGGGCGCCCAAGGCATAGGCGGCTTCGCGCAAGGCATCCGGCACAAGCTGCAGCATATCCTGCGTCGTGCGCACGATGATGGGCAGGGCGATGATGCCGAGCGCGATTGCGCCGGCCCAGGCCGAAAAATGATGCATTGGGGCGACTACAACCTGGTACACGAACAGGCCGATGATAATCGAAGGCGCGCTGACCAGCATGTCGTTCACGAACCGGATCAGCTCGGCCAACTTGCTGCCGCGGCCATATTCGATCAGGAACGTGCCGGCCAAGATGCCGATCGGCGTCGCGAACGCGATGCCCACGCCGGTGATCATTAGGCTGCCGATGATGGCGTTCTTCAATCCGCCCGCGCTGCCGGGCGGCGGTGTATCCATCGTAAACAGCGCCAGGGACAGGGTGGTAAACCCTTTGAACAGCAGATAACCCAATATCCAAGCCAGGAGAAAAAGCCCGGCGCCTGTCGCCGCGACGGATAGGCTTGCGATAATTCGATTCGCGCGGACGCGCCTACGGACGATGGGATTGGTAGTGATCGTCGCCGTTGTGGCTTGCGCAATCATGGCTCATCCATATCGTTTTTGGAGGCGCATCAGCATCAGACGTGCGACGCCGATCACGGAGAAAGTCAGCACGAAGAGAAGAAAGCCGAGCGCGAGGAGGGAAGAGAGCTGCAGGCCATCGGCTTCGGCGAATTCATTGGCGAGCGAGGCCGAGATGGTCGATCCGGGCGCCAGAATGGATTTCGCAATGTGGTACGAGTTTCCGACGACGAAGGTGACCGCCATGGTTTCGCCCAATGCGCGGCCCAGCGCCAACATGAACGCGCCGATGACGCCCACCCTGCTATACGGCAGCACAACGCTGCGGACGACTTCCCATGTCGTGGCGCCCAACCCGTAGGCGGATTCGCGAAGCTGCGGCGGAACGGTCTCGAAGACGTCGCGCATGATCGAAACCATATAAGGCAGAACCATCGCCGATAGGATGAGGCCGGCCGTAAACAGGCCGATACCATAGGGCGGGCCCTGAAACAGGTCGCCCAGTACGATGACATGGCCAACCGTGCCGATCAGGAAGGGCTCGATATATTTCTGCATCAATGGTGCGAGCACAAAGAGGCCCCACATGCCGTAGATGATGCTGGGAACCGCGGCGAGCAGTTCGACCGCCGTCGAAATTGGCCGCTTGAGATAGTTGGGGCACAGCTCGGTCAGGAAAATTGCGATGCCCAGGCTGACCGGAACACCGATGACCATCGCGATAATGGATGTGATCAGGGTGCCGTAAAGCGGCGACAGCGCGCCATAATGATCCTTGACCGGGTTCCAGACCTCGGTCCAGACGAAGGAAATGCCGAATTCGCTGAAGGCGGGGGCGGCACCGATTACCAGCGAGATCATGACTGCCAGCAGCAGGATCAGGACCAGTATGCCGAAGATCCAGGCCGATCCGCCAAAAAGAATATTGCCTAACCGGCCGGGATGGGCGCCTCCTCGGGAATGGTTGGCTGAGGTCATCGCTACTGGGGTCATCGGTAGCCTTCGCTCTTAATCTCTCCGGGAGAAGAGGGAGGAAGGCGTCGTGCCTCCCTCCCTCAACGACTTGCAGCCCTAGCGTACCGGCAGACGGCGCTTACGGCCAGACGGGCTTTCCGTCAGGACCTTTAACGCTGCTGGTCCAGGTTGCTTCGATATGCTTTACCAGCGCATCGGGCAACGGAACATAGAGCAGGTCTTCAGCCATTTTCTGACCGTTGTTCAGCGACCAGTCGAAAAAGCCGAGAACCGCTTTCGCCTTATTCGCGTCGCTCTGCGAACCATGAACGAGGATGAACGTAGCCGCGGTGATCGGCCAGCTTTCCTTGCCCGGCTGATTGGCCAGCACCAGACGATAATTCGGTGCGCTGGCCCAATCGGCTTTCTCCGCGGCAGCTTTGAACGCGGAGAGCTTCGGCTCAACATACAGGCCGTCGGCGTTCATCATCTTGGTGTAGGTCAGCTTGTTCTGCAGAGCATAAGCGATTTCGACATAACCGATCGAACCCACTGTCTGCTGAACCAAGGCAGAAACGCCTTCGTTGCCCTTGCCGCCGACACCGGTCGGCCATTCCACTGCCGTGTTGGCACCGACTTTGGCCTGCCAATCAGCATTCACGGCGCTGAGGTAATAAGCGAAGTTGTAGGTAGTACCGGAGCCGTCCGAGCGGTGGACAACCGTGATCGGCGTGCGGGGGAGCGCCAAGCCGGGGTTGGCCTTAACCAAAGCCGGATCGTTCCAGCTCGTGATGGTGCCGAGGAAGATCGCTCCGAGCGTTGCGCCATCGAGCTTTACTTCGCCGTCCTTGATCCCCGGCAAATTGACGATCGGCACGATGCCGCCGATCACGGCCGGAAACTGGACGAGGTCGTTCTTCTTGAGCTCGTCCGCTTCGAGCGCCTTATCGGTCGCGCCAAAATCGACAGTGTTGGCCTCGATCTGTTTGATGCCGGCGCCGGAGCCGACGGACTGATAGTTCACCGCGGTTCCGGTCTTGGCCTTATAGGCTTCGGCCCATTTCTGATAGACCGGATTCGGAAATGTAGCGCCCGCGCCCGTGATCTCGACAGCATATGCGCTGCCGGTCACGGCCAAAATTGCAAGCGTGCCAAAAGCAGCCTGTCGCAGTGTTCTTACGACGGTTCTAGACATGGTTCGTCACCCTCTATTTTTTGAAGACGGGCGGGTTAAAGCACAGATAGCGCTGTAGCGCCATCGGATTTTTTACACTTGCAGACAATCGCTTTATTCACAGTATATATTTTATATATAATGTGTTTATATATAGATTAGATTACGTATATATTAATATATGATGTATATTTTCTTTACTATGCTGTAGAGGTTTAGTTGATGCGTCACGCGGCCCGGCTTTCCGCCGTTTCTGTACCTTGCTTTTCCCAGTCAACGATATAATCGCGGGTCAGCGGAACAGCGGTGATGGATTTCGCCATTTGCAACTGAAACACCGCCGCACTCAGGTGGCGGAAGTCCATTTCGGCGCCGGCCAGATAGAATTCCCACATTCGGCAAAAACGTTCGTCGTAAAGCTGGGCAATCTCGGCGCGATTGGCCTGAAAGCGCTTCTGCCAGTGATCGATCGTCATTGCATAGTGCATACGCAATATTTCGATATCGGTCGTCAAAAGGCCGGATTGCTCGACCGCCGGCAGAACTTCCGACAGAGCGGGGGCGTAGCCGCCCGGAAAGATGTATTTCCGAATCCAGGGATTGGTCTTGCCAGGTCCGTCCAGGCGCCCGATCGAATGCACCAGCGCGATACCTTCCGGTGCGAGCAATCGGTGAAGCGTACTGAAGAATGTCTCATAGTGATTGATGCCGACATGCTCGAACATGCCGACCGAAACGATCCGGTCATAGGTTCCGGTTTCTAGCCGATAATCGCGCAGATGGAAGCGGACCCGATCCGACACGCCCCGCGCTCGCGCCCTCTCGTTGGCGACAGCGAGTTGTTCGCGGGACAAAGTGAGGCCGGTGACGTCGACCCCCATGGTTTCCGCTAAGGTCAGAGCCAGCCCGCCCCAACCCGACCCGACATCGAGTACGCGCATCCCCGGCTTCAGCTGCAGCTTCGCCGCAATGTGCCGCTTCTTTGCGTCCTGCGCCGCCTCCAGCGACATGCTGGGGTCAGTGAAATAGGCGCAGGAATATTGCTCGTCGGAATCGAGGAACAGCTCATAGAGCCGCCGCGACAGATCATAGTGATGCGACACGTTCCGCTCGGCCCGCTTGATCGGATTATATTGATGAAGGCGGCGAAGGAACGGCCGGAAAGGCCGCTCGAAAGTTTGTTGCGGCAACTTGATCGCATCCGACATGTTGTCGAAGAGAAGGCCGATAACGTCGCGGATCGTGCCATTCTCCACCGTCAGGGTGCCGTCCATATAGGCCTCACCCAACGCCAGGTCCGGGTTGATGGACAGCCGCCGCATTGTCCGTCTGTCATGGATCCGCAGGGTCAGTGCCGGGCTTTCACCAGATTCCCCGAATCTCGTCGTTCGGCCATCGGACTCGATAAGAAACATTCTGCCGCGCCGGACGGCCTTGCCGAGGTACCACTTGAACATCCTGGACCTATTACTTGCCAGAGCGAATGGTAAAGAGCCAACTAAAGACTAATGCGAAACACAATCATCACCATAATGTGATGTCAAATCGCTTATGTTCCAGAGTCAGTTTAATAGTGGCCGGGGATGTGGGTTAGGCCCTGGAGTCTTCGGATTAATCCGGAAAACTCAGGTCCCCTTGCAGCGGCACGCGGAAATGGTTTTCCACCGCGCTGTCGTCCACCGCGTCGAGAGTGCCCGGGTACCATTTCGGGGCATGATCCTTGTCCACCAGCACGGTGCGAACGCCCTCATAGAAATCGTGCCCGGCCAATACGGACTGAGTCAGCCGGTATTCCATCCGCAGACAAGCATCGAAATCCAGTGTCCTGCCCAGACGCATTTGCTTGAGCGTCAACTTCAGGCTGGTCGGCGACATCGTGCGGATCGCCGCCGCGGTAACCGCTGCGAAATCTCCGCGGTCGCTATCGAGCGCGGCCAGTATGTCTTCGACTTTATCGAACCCGAAACAGCGGTCGATAATGCTGCGCTGGTCGACAAGTTCCCGCCGACCGGCGTCGGCCATATAGCATCCGAGAACCCGATCGATGACGGCGCGTGCCTCGGCTTGACCAATCGAGGCAACGAGCTCCGCGACCAGCTCATTCAGGCGGCCGGAGGGCACGGCGTGCGTCGCGATCCCAAGTGCGAGTGCGTCAGCGGCTTTAAGCCGCCCGCCTGTCAAAGCCAGATAAATGCCCACTTCGCCAGTCAGGCGCGGTAGGACATAGGATGCGCCCACATCGGGAAACAGGCCGATCGCGGTCTCCGGCATGGCAAGGAGCGTGCGTTCGGTCGCCACCCTGTATGTGCCATGCACCGAGAGGCCGACCCCTCCACCCATTGTGATGCCGTCGATCAGCGCGAGATACGGTTTGGGAAAGGTTCTGATCCGTCGGTTCATCCGATATTCATCGCGGAAGAAATCGCGAATCATGCTTCCGTCGCTTTTTCCGCGTTTCCAGGCGATCCCGTCCTCGCGTACCGCGCGAACATCGCCGCCGGCACAAAATGCCCGGTCTCCAGCACCGCGAATGATCACGGCGGCGACGCGATCATCTTTTGCCCAAGCTTTCAGCGTTGCATCGATCGCCAGGCACATCGGCTGGTCCAGGGCGTTCAGCGCCTTCGGGCGATTCAGAGTGATGATCCCGATCGCGCCTTCGATAGCGGTTTTGACCGTCTCGATGGAGGATAAATCAACAAGTTCCATAATGATCCTTGAGCCGCGTGGCGGACTGAAAGCTGGCCGGCTGGGCGATTTACCGCGCTGCAGTCGCCGGGCGCAGCATGCTTACCAATTGCCGGCCGATCTCGGATGGCGTCTTCCCGCCTGGGCGATACCAAAACTTCGTGCCGTTGAGGGCGGAGAGCACATGAAGCCGGAAGATATTGCGGTCGATATTCGCGTCGAGATCCAGTTCGGCGATCAATGCCATGAACATCGTCTCGTAGGCGTCGCGTTGAGCGGCCAGCGCATTGCGTAGCTCGCCCACCGTCACCGGAAAGATCGGTGTCACCACGCCGACGAACGCATTATCGCCGTTCAGCGCCTCGCAATGCGCCGCGGCGGCGGCTTCAAGCCGGTCCCAGGGCGCAACGACATCGATCAGCGCCGCCTGCACCGCGTTGGCCATCATATCGACCGCCGCGCCATGCACGGCGACGAACAGCGCATCCTTGGAGTCGAAATGGTAATAGATCGATCCGACCAGGAACCCGACATCGGCAGCGATATCGCGCATGCTGGTGGCATGGAAGCCGCGCGCACTGAAATGGCGGGCAGCCGCTTCCAATATCTGCTGCCGCCGGTTCCGGCCCTTCGTATCCTCGACAGGCAACGGCGGGTCGGTGTCCGCTGCTTTCGCCAGGCGTGTCTTCATCTCAAAATTCCTGCCAGCGCCCTCTGCGGATCGGCGCGCACCGGTCGCCGCATCTTGTTCCGTCCGGCTACATTGAATATAGTCAGACAAACGTTTGTTCAATAACCAATGGCATCGATCGGCCGGCTCCGTTCCGATAGGGTTCGACGGGTCGCCGATCTGCCTGTTTCCATGGTTCCGTATATGACCGATTACGTCGCCCCGATCGCCGATATGCGCTTCGTCGCCACCAGGCTGGCAGGTTTCGATGAGGTCGCCGCCTTGGGTGTCGATGATCTCAGCCTCGAACTGGTGGATGCGATCTTCGAAGAGGCTGGCCGTTTCGCCGGCGGGGTGCTGGCGCCGCTCAATCGCGTCGGGGATACGCAGGGCTCACGGCTGGAAAATGGCGTGGTGCGCACCCCCGACGGCTGGGCCGCGGCCTATCGCGGCTTTGTCGATGGTGGCTGGAATGCGGTGCCGTTCGATCCCGATCATGGCGGGCAGGGCCTGCCCCGGCTGGTGGCGATCGCGCTGCAGGAAATGTGGACCTCGGCGAACATGGCCTTCTCGCTCTGCCCGATGCTGACCCAAGGCGCGGTCGAGGCGATTTCGCATCACGGTACGGACGCGCAAAAGGCGATCTTCCTGCCTAAGCTGATTTCTGGACAGTGGACCGGTACGATGAACCTCACCGAGCCACAGGCTGGCTCGGATGTCGGTGCCGTGCGTACCCGCGCGATCAAGGACGGCGATCATTATTTGATCACCGGCCAGAAGATATTCATCACCTATGGCGACCATGAGCTGACCGAGAACATCATTCATCTGGTACTCGCCCGCACGCCCGATGCCCCGGCGGGGGTCAAGGGTATCTCTCTGTTCGTCGTACCGAAATACCTGGTCGGGCCCAACGGCGAAATCCAAGGCCGCAACGATCTGCGTTGCGCCTCGCTCGAACATAAGATGGGCATCCATGCCAGCCCAACCGCCGTGATGGCCTTTGGCGACAATGGCGGCGCCATCGGCACGCTGGTGGGGGAGGAGAATAAGGGCCTCCAATATATGTTTACCATGATGAACAATGCCCGCCTCTCGGTCGGGCTGGAAGGCATCGCCATCGCCGAGCGGGCGACCCAGCGCGCCTCAGCCTATGCCCGCGAGCGGGTGCAGAGCCGCGACATCGCCGGCACCGACGCGACGCCGGTCACCATCATCCATCACCCCGACGTTCGGCGTATGCTGCTGACGATGCGATCCTTGACCGAGGCCAGCCGTGCCTTGGCCTATCTTGCGGCAAGCTCGCTCGATGTCGCCAAGCGCCATCCCGACCCTGAAGTCCGCAAGAGCCGGCAGGCGATGGTCGATCTGCTGATCCCGGTCGTGAAGGGTTGGGGCACCGAGGTGGGTTCCGAAGTCGCCGCGATCGGCGTCCAGGTCCATGGCGGGATGGGCTTCATCGAGGAGACCGGGGCGGCGCAATATATGCGCGACGCCAAGATTGCAGAGATCTATGAGGGCACAAACGGCATCCAGGCCAACGACCTGATCGGCCGCAAGCTGACTCGCGACGGCGGCGTCACTGCTAAAGCCTTTATCGCCGGGATGCGCGATATCGATGCCGGCCTGGCTGCGGCCGGGGCGGAACTGGCTGGGCTGCGGGCGGCGCTAGCGGATGGCATTACCGCGCTCGACAGCGCGACCGACTGGATCTTGGCAAGCCAGAAAGGCGATCCGCGCGACGCCGCTGCCGGCGCCGTTTCGTTCATGCGGCTATGGGGCACCGTCGCCGGCGGCTGGCTGCTGGCCCAGGGCGCCGTCGCCGCCAAGGCCGAACTGGCGCAGAGCGGGGGCGACGAGGGCTTCCTGAAGGCCAAGATCATCACCGCGCGCTTCTATGCCGAGCAGATTTTGCCGCGTGCGTCGTCGCTGAAGGCAGCCGCGACAGCCGGCAGCGCAACGCTCATGGCGATGACGGAAGATGCGTTCTGACGCCCGTTTTGGTGTAAACTAGGTTCGAGTAACGAAGAGCGGGCGGCTGCTTCAAGAGCCCGGCCGCCTTCGTTTGAGGAGAAAATAATGCCCGATAGCGTAACGGTCGAATTCGCGAAGCCGCAGCTTTACAAAGCGAAGAACAAGATCCGCTTTATCACCGCGACCAGCCTGTATGACGGGCATGACGCCGCGATCAACATTATGCGGCGCATCATCCAGTCGACCGGCGCTGAGGTCGTTCATCTCGGCCACAACCGTTCGGTCGACGAGATCGTCACCGCAGCGATCCAGGAAGATGTGCAGGGCATCGCCATCAGCTCTTACCAGGGCGGGCATGTCGAATATTTCAAATATGCAGTCGATCTGCTGCGTGAACGCGGCGGCAGCCGGATCAAGGTGTTCGGCGGCGGTGGCGGCGTGATCGTCAAGGAGGAAATCGCCGAGCTGCATGCCTATGGCGTGGAAAAGATCTATTCGCCGGAAGACGGCCAGCGAATGGGCCTGCAGGGTATGATCAACGACATGATCATGCGCGCCGATTTCGACACGGCCGATGATGGGGCTGTGGCGCTCGACACGCTACCGACAGCAGGCTGGCGTCCGTTGGCGCGGCTGATCACCCGGTTGGAGCATGGTATTGCGGATGCGGCGACAATGGCCGCGCTCGGCGAAAGCGGCAAGCCGCGCCGGCCAATGCCCGTCCTCGGCGTCACCGGCACCGGCGGTTCGGGCAAGTCGTCGCTGACCGATGAAGTAATCCGCCGTTTCCGGCTGGACAGCGAGGATTTCAAGATCGCGATCCTGGCGATCGACCCCTCCAAGCGGAAAAGCGGCGGTGCGCTGCTGGGCGACCGGATTCGAATGAACGCGATTAACGGACCGCAGATCTATATGCGCTCGATCGCCACCCGCAAATCCGACAGCGAAGTGCCGAAATTCATGCCCTCGGCGGTCGAAGCCTGCCGTGCCGCCGGTTTCGATCTGGTGATCGTGGAGACGCCGGGCATCGGGCAGGGCGACGCGGCTATCGCCGATCTGGCCGATATCTCGCTCTATGTGATGACGCCGGAATTCGGTGCCGCCAGCCAGCTTGAGAAGATCGACATGCTCGACTTCGCCGATATCGTCGCTATCAACAAGTTCGACCGCAAAGGCGCCGAGGATGCGTTGCGCGACGTGCGCAAGCAGGTTCAACGTAACCGCGAGGCCTTCATGCAGGCGCCCGAGACGATGCCGGTCTATGGCACCATCGCAGCGCGCTTCCAGGATGACGGCGTGACGGGCCTTTATCTTGGGCTACGCGAGCAGTTGGCGCAAAAGGATTTCCCGCTCCCCAAGACCCGTTTCGGCTCAACCGGCGGGCATACCCCATCTGCGCGACCGGCAATCGTTCCGGCTTCGCGGCAGCGCTATCTGGCGGAAATCGCCGACACGGTGCGCGGCTATCATCAAATGTCCGCGACCCAGGTGAAGATTGCCCGCGAGATACAACAGCTTGAAGGCACCAAGCGCATGCTGGCCGCGACCGGCAGCGAAGGTGCGCATTTGGACGCTTTGATCAACGAACGCAAGGATCGTCAGGATGCCGGCGCGCGCAAGCTGCTCGAAGCTTGGCCAGCGGTGAAGGAAGCCTATTCCGGCGACGATTACATCGTGAAGGTGCGCGATAAGGAAATCCGCACCAAGCAGGTGACGGTCAGCCTCTCCGGATCGCGCATCCGCAAGGTCGCGTTGCCGCGCTACGAGGATCATGGCGAGCTGCTGCGCTGGCTGATGGCCGAGAACGTCCCCGGCGAATTCCCATATGCGGCGGGCGTCTTCCCGTTCAAGCGCGAAGGCGAGGACCCGACCCGCATGTTCGCAGGGGAGGGCGATGCCTTCCGCACAAATGACCGCTTCAAATTCCTGTCTAAGGATTCGGATGCCAAGCGCCTATCGACCGCGTTCGATTCGGTCACACTCTATGGTGGCGACCCGGATGAACGTCCCGACATCTATGGCAAGGTCGGCAATTCCGGCGTGTCGATCGCGACGCTCGACGATATGAAGGTGCTCTATTCGGGCTTCGATCTCTGCGCCCCCGCCACCTCGGTTTCGATGACGATCAACGGGCCGGCGCCGATGCTGTTGGCGATGTTCTTCAACACCGCGATCGAGCAACAAGTCGAGAAGTTCGAGGCGAAAATAGGTCGGGCTCCGACGGCTGAGGAGGCGGCCCAGATCCGCGCCTATGCGCTGAAGACGGTTCGCGGCACCGTCCAGGCGGATATCCTGAAGGAAGACCAGGGGCAGAATACCTGCATCTTCTCGACCGAATTCGCACTGAAGATGATGGGCGATATCCAGCAATATTTCGTCGAACATCAGGTGCGGAATTTCTATTCCGTCTCGATCTCCGGTTATCACATAGCCGAGGCTGGGGCGAACCCTATCTCGCAACTCGCCTTCACGCTCTCGAACGGATTCACCTTCGTCGAATCCTATTTGGCGCGCGGCATGAGCGTCGACGATTTTGCGCCCAACCTGTCCTTCTTCTTCTCGAACGGGATGGACCCGGAATATAGCGTTATCGGCCGGGTGGCGCGGCGGATATGGGCGGTCGCGATGCGCAACAAGTACGGCGCCAACGACCGCTCGCAGAAGCTGAAATACCATATCCAGACGTCGGGCCGCTCGCTGCACGCGCAGGAGATGGATTTCAACGACATCCGCACGACCCTGCAGGCCCTGATCGCGATCTATGACAACTGCAACAGCCTGCACACCAACGCCTTCGACGAGGCCTATACGACGCCGACCGAGAATTCGGTGCGGCGCGCGATGGCGATCCAGATGATCATCAATCGCGAATGGGGCCTGTCGAAGAACGAGAACCCGATCCAGGGCTCATTCATCATCGACGAATTGACCGATCTGGTCGAAGAGGCGGTGCTGAAGGAATTCGAGCGCATCGCCGAGCGCGGCGGCGTGTTGGGCGCGATGGAAACCGGCTATCAGCGCGGCAAGATCCAGGAAGAGAGCCTGTTCTACGAGCATAAGAAGCATGATGGCAGCCTGCCGATCATCGGTGTCAACACCTTCATCAATCCAAACCAGGAAGCGATGCCGGGACCGCCGCTGCAGCGCTCCACGAACAACGAGAAAAACAACCAGATCGCTCGCCTGCGCGACTTCAAGCGCCGCCATGCCGATGAGGCGGTGGTCATGCTGGAGCGGCTACGCCAGGCCGCCATCGCCAATCAGAACATGTTCGCCGTCCTGATGGACGCCGTGCGGGTCTGCTCGCTGGGCCAGATCAGCGATACGCTGTTCGAGGTCGGCGGCCAGTATCGCCGGAACATGTAGTCGATCGCTTACGGCCCCGCATGGAACTCGAATCCTTACGAAGCTGTATCGCCGAGCATGGCCTGGCTTTTCGCGGAGCGTTTCATCCCGGAGCCGAGGATGCGCGGCCCGGTGTGCGCGATGGCGGCGTGGCCCACACTCTGGTCCTGGTGGGTTTCATCGGGTCAGGGAATTGGGCGGCTTTCGCGAACGCGCCCGAAGCAGCCGATGGTCTGCCCGATCCGCTCGATCGCTGGTCGTTGCGCGTCGTCGGGGAGCTAGCGCAGGCGGTCGGTGCAACCACCTGTTTCCCTTTCGGTGCTCCGCCCTTCCTGCCGTTCCAGCGCTGGGCGCAAAAGGCCGAGCCAGTCCATCCATCGCCGCTCGGAATCCTGATCCACCCCGATTGGGGGCTTTGGCATGCCTATCGCGGCGCGCTGGCTTTTGCCGAACGCCTGGTGTTGCCCGAGCCTGATAGCCGCGCCAGCCCCTGTGATAGCTGTGCCGAGAAGCCTTGCCTGAGCGCTTGTCCCGTCGGCGCGTTCACTGCCGCAGGCTATGACGTGCCGGCCTGCATAGACCATATCGCCGCTTCCGCAGGCATCGATTGCATGGGCGATGGGTGCCGTGCGCGTCGCGCCTGCCCGGTTGGAGCAGAACATCGCTACGAACCAGATCAAGCCCATTTTCATTTGCGGGCATTCCTTAAGGCGCAGCGCCTTAATCCGCCGGCTTGATCCGATCGCCATAGACGAGGGGTTTGCCTTCATCCCATGGGTGATATGTGTTGGCGAAGGTGATGCGGTCGCCCAGCGATGGGTGATCGAGACGAAAGGTGCGTTCCAGCCAGCCGGGATAGGGCACGCCCATCGCTTCGTTCTGGCGTTTGACGAAGGTCGAGGCCGCGGCCCGATTGTCGTGGGTTATCTCCAGCCCAAAACGATCGGCCTCATGCTCGATATCACGCGTTGCCATATAAATGATCGGTGTGGCGATGAACGAGACCAGTCCGAAAATGACCAGAAGCAGCGGCAAGGCAGCCGGATCGGCGAGGTCAGTGAAGCCGAATCGGGCGCTCCACCGGCGGATTGCGGCGCATGCCAACCGGTCCACGGCGAAAAATCCGACCAGAAGCAGTCCGGCATAAATCCCGACCAGCTTCCAGACATCGTTCAGCAAATAATGTTTCATCTCATGCCCGACGACGAACAGGATTTCAGGCTCGTCGAGAGTGGTGAGTGCTGTATCGAACAGCACGATTCGCTCGCTGCCGCCCAATCCCGCGACATAGGCCCCGAACGTCTTGGAATCGGTGCTTTGATCCATCTTGAGGATTGTCGCGTTCTTCAATCCCCCGCGTGCAGCCTCAGCCTCGATCTTGGCTTTGAGCGGTGAATCCGGCAGCGGCGTAAAACTGTTGAACAGGGGAGCAATCCAGATCGGCGAGATGACTAGGCCCAGGATGAAAACCGGCGTCAGGGCGGCTGTGCTCCACAGCCACCACCGCCTGGGGCTTCGGCCGATCAGCAGGAAGGGAATCCAGATCACCAAGACGGTGATGACGAGCCCGATCGCTAGGCCAACCACCTGGTCGCTGGCCCATTTCGCCGAAGTCTGGTTGGACTGATCGTAGGCGTGGGCAAAAACATAGTCATGCGCATAGCTCATCGGCAGTTCGACAATGCCGGCGATGAGCGTGTACAGCGCCCCATAAAGCGCTAGGGTCGGATACCAATGGCCGCCCGTGACCCGTCGTGCCCAGCCGCTCAGCCTTGCCGACCAGCCCGTGAACAGCAGGATTGTGGGGACTAGAAAAGCCAGCGCCTGGCCGGCGAGCCAGAACAGATCTTGCGCATTGTGATAGGCCAACGCTTCCTGCGCCGGGGCTGGTACCGGCAGCGGTTCCGCGCCCAACGCCGGGACGGCGGCGAATATCGCGAGCGCGATGAGCGGGCGACGTTCAAGGCGCCAGGTCATGGGGTATTTTCGATGATCTTCTGCATCGCAGTCAGCCCGTCGGTCAGCGCGGCGGGGCCGGGCTGCAGGATGATCGAGGATTTGATTTCATGCAGCCGGTTGTTGGCGACAGCCGGGATATCGGCAAAGCCGGGTCGTGCCCGCACTTTAGCCGGCTGGAATTTCTTGCCGCACCATGAGCCGATGATGATGTCGGGCTGCATCGCAACGACGTCAGCCGCAGTCACGATTCGGCCCTGTGCGCCGCCCTGCTTGGCGCGGTCCGGGAAAATGTCGTCGCCGCCAGCAAGCTGGACCAGTTCGGACACCCAGCCGATCGCTGAGATCAACGGCTCGTCCCATTCCTCGAAAAACACCTTCGGGCGATGCGGCAGCTGGGCCGCGCGGGAACGCGCCTCATCCAGCCGAACTTCGTAACCATGCGCCAGCGCGTCGGCGCGGTCGGCGGCGCCGACCATTGCCCCGACCATGCGGATCATGTCGAGGATGCCGGCGATCGTGCGGTGGTTGAAGGCATGGACCTCGATGCCGCGCCGGATCAGGTCGGCAACGATGTCGGCCTGGAGATCGGAAAATGTGAAGACCAGATCGGGATCGAGGGCAAGTATTTTCTGCGTGTCGGCGGAGGTAAAGGCGCTGACCCGCGGTTTGTCGCGCCGCGCCTCGGGTGGGCGGACAACATATCCCGACACACCGACGATTCGGTCCTGCTCACCTAGCAGGTAAAGCGTTTCGACCGTCTCTTCGGTCAGGCAGACAATGCGGTTTGGCGGAAACATTCCGGCAGTCTCTCAAAGAATGGCCCTTGGCGTACAGCCTGATGGCCAAAAGGATAGTATAACCGGCGGCTCGTCCAGGTCATGGGTAGGGATCAGTTGTGCAATATCGTTGCGCAAGCGCAATCGATAGAGCGTGGGCGATCGAAACTCTCGAATGTGTCGCCGGTATAACTGATCTGTAAGGTTGCATATTCCGGGAGCAGCGCGGCTTGGAGCACTCCGGGACTGACGATCTCATCGAAGTCGAATGGGACGATGTTGACGGGCGCGGGACATCCATCGACTCGCACGGCAACCGAAGGCATGGCCACAGCGCTTTTGTGGGCGCCACAACCGTGCCCGGGCTTGAGACGGGCGACCCATCGTCAAGATAGGATCTCGCGCGTGACTGTAGTGGCGGCGAAACAGGCCTAGCGTCACAAAGCCGATCAGGGCGGCGGCGCAGCACAGCCGGAAGAAACTCATGATTTCCTGGCCCTGCCACTTTGTTGTCGTTTCGTCAGGCACTAGCCAAGTCTCGATGATGCCTTCCAGCGCCGCGGTGGCGAGCATTCGTTTGATTTTCTGGGCATTGCCTTTGCCGGTGCGTCGTTCGCGTCGTTCCGTTGTACGCGGCTCGGCGGTCGGTTAGGTCAGTTGCTACTGTCGTTCGTCAGCGTAACCTTCAGCCCGTCCATGTCTGGTGTCATGATCAGCTGGCAGGACAGGCGGGAATTGGGCTCGACCTCGAACCCGCCATCGAGCGTATCGCGCTCCTCGTCCTCCATTGCCGGCAGCTTGCCCAGCCATTCCTGCGCGACATAGACATGACAGGTGGCGCAGGCGCAGGACCCACCGCATTCCGCGCGCATCGGCAGGTCGCCGTCCCGAATGATCTCCATCACCGTCCAGTTCGGCATCGCCTCGATCTGACGTTCCACGCCCTCAAGATCGGTCACGAGAAGCTTCATCAGACACCCAGTTTGGTTTGCAGGTCGCTCGACGACGTCGTGTATTGGAAGCGCAGCTTCCGATTGGGATGGACATAGTGGAAGGCCTGCTGCGCCATCAGCGCGGCCTCATGGAAGCCCGACAGGATCAGCTTCAGCTTGCCCGGATAGGAGTTGATATCGCCGATCGCGAAGATCGTCTTTTCGGTGCTCTCGAACTTCTCGGTATCGACCGGGATCAGGTTCTGATGCAGGTCAATCCCGAAATTGGCGACCGGCCCAAGCTTCATGGTCAGCCCGTAAAACGGCAGCAGTGCGTCGCAGGCAATATTTTCGTTGTGGCCGCTTTCGGGTTTCAGCGTGACCGATTCGATCTGTCCGCCTGCGCCGTTCAGATGGACAATCTGGCCGATGCGGAGGTCGACTTTCCCCGCCGCGACCAGTTCGCGCATCTTGCTGACCGAATCCGGCGCGGCGCGGAACTCGTCGCGGCGATGGACCAGGGTCAGCTTGCTGGCCAGGGGCTGCAGGTTCAGCGTCCAGTCCAAGGCCGAATCGCCGCCCCCCGAGATCACGATATGGCGGTCGCGGAACGTCTCCATCCTGCGTACCGAATAGAAGACCGATTTCGCTTCATATTCCTCAATGCCTTTGATCGGCGGCTTTTTCGGGACAAAACTGCCGCCGCCCGCCGCGATCACCACCACGGTGGCTTCCAGGACCGCGCCGGCGTCGGTCGTCAGCCGCCATTTGCCTTCCGAAGTTCTGGTCAGCGATTCGGCCATCTGGCTGAGATGGAAAACCGGGTTGAACGGCTCGATCTGCTTCATCAGCGCTTCGACCAGCCCCTGACCGGTCACTATCGGCAAGCCCGGAATGTCATAGATCGGCTTCTCGGGATACAGCTCGGCACATTGGCCGCCGGGCTTGTCCAGAATATCCACCAGGTGACATTTCATGTCATTGAGGCCGAGCTCGAATACCGCGAAAAGGCCGACCGGACCGGCACCGATGATGACGACGTCGGTCGAAATTGCATCTGTAGTCATTGAAATTCCAAAATCCTAAAAGCGAGATATTCCCGAACTTCGGATGAAATTACTTCGGAGCCAGGCGGATCGCACCGTCGATCCGGATCGTCTCGCCGTTAATCAGCACGTTTTCGGCGATGTGCTGGATCAGCTTCGCCAATTCCTCCGGCTTGCCCAGGCGGTGCGGGAACAGGGTCGAGGCGACCAGCGATTCCACCGCCTCGGGGCTTAGATTGGCGAACAGCGGGGTTTCGATCAGGCCGGGCGCCATGGTGACGACGCGGATGCCGAACTTCGCCAGCTCGCGGGCAGCCGGAAGCGTGAGGCCGACGATGCCGCCCTTCGACGCGGAATAGGCCGCCTGGCCGATCTGCCCTTCGTAGGCAGCGACCGAGGCCGTATTGATGATGCAGCCGCGCTCGCCCTCTTCCATTGCGTCCAAGCTCGACATGTCCGCGGCCGCGAGGCGCAGAATGTTGAAGCTGCCGATCAGGTTGATCTCGATCACACGGCGAAACAGCGCCAGGTCATGCGGACCCTCACGGCCCAGGATGCGGCCGGCGGTGGCGATGCCGGCGCAATTGATGACCAGCCGGGCGGTGCCATGCTTTTCCTTGGCCGCTGCCAAGGCGGCCATCGCCGACGCGGCATCGGCTACGTCGCAAACCTGAGCCAGACCATCGATCTCCTTGGCAACGGCTTCGGCGTTCGCCTGGTTGACGTCCAGCACGGTGACCTTGGCGCCCAGCGAGGCCAGATGGCGCGCGGTTGCCGCGCCGATACCCGAACCGCCACCTGTTACGACTGCCGCAATTCCGGAAATCTTCATCGCTTTTCCATATTCCCTTTAGATGTAAGGGGCTCTCGAACCACGAAAGCTGCCCTGGGTCAATATTCGGTGGCGCTGAGCACTATTTCAGCGTCGGCATGATGAATTCCGCACCCGCCCTGACGCCGGTCGGCCAGCGGGCTGGGACCGTCTTAACGCGCGAGTATAAAAGCGCATCGATTCAGTACCATAGATGTTGTGATCGCCGAAGGCCCAGCGCTTCCAGCCGCTGAACGAATGATAGGCCATCGGCACCGGGATCGACACGTTGGTGGCGACCATGCGGGCCGATTTACGCCTTCGGGTCGGTTCCGACCAGCACATCGCCTACAAGGTCTCCGCGACCGAGATTGCCATACTGCGCTCGCCAGCGGAGCCGTATCTCGCACCGAACAATCCATCCGTAGCTTGGTTGAGATCGCCGTCGGACATAATCACCATGTGGTTCTTGGCCCCCGCCTGCGTGAACAGGCCAAAAAAAAGCGGCACCGACGTATCGCGCTCGGATGATTTCAGCACGACGCAAATGCCGCAGGCGATCGCCATCGGCGCCATCCACATCGGCATAATCCCGGGGAAATTGAACGGGCTAATGCAGCCGACCACAACCGGCGGCTGGCGGATCGACCAGCGATCGACGCCGGTGCCGACCTGCTCGGTACAATCGCCTTTCAGCAGGTTCAGGATGCCGCCGGCGGCCTCCACGACCTCGACGCCGCGTCCGATCTCGCCCATGGCGTCGGCTACGGTCTTGCCGTGCTCGGCGGTCAGCAGGTTGGCGATGTCCTCCGTGGCCTGTTTGGCCAGTTCCTTGAATTTGAACATAACCCGCGCGCGCTTCAGCGGCGTCGTCGCTGCCTAAGCCGGGAAAGCGGCCTCGGCCACCGAAACGGCCTGATCCATCTCGACTGGGCTCACGAGCGCGACATGGGGCTGAACTTCGCCCACGGCCGGACTCCAGATATCCGCGACGCAGCTGGACCTGCCGGCGGTGCTTTTGCCACCGATCCAATGTCCAACTGCGTTCAAACTGGCGCTCGTCGTGCGGATCATCCTTTTTCGCCGCGGATTTGTTCTCTGACG
>JAQGIF010000178.1 GCA_028291345.1 Rhodospirillales bacterium
GAGGACCGCGCGGTGGGCGAGCCCGACGGCGCGGCGGACGCGCTGTTTCTTGTCGGCCAGCGGCTGACTCTTGCGCCGGTCCCGGGCTCGCGCCACCGCCATGTCCCGCGCCGCCTGCTCGGCGGCAATTTGGGCGGTGTATTGGGCAGCCCGGGTAGGGCAAGGCAAAACCGGTGAAATTGACGGGTTTCGCTGCTCATGCCGGTCAAGCAAGTCCCAAAACGCATCTCACCTATCCCTTGCAGCACCTCCGTCCGTCTCATTACGTTCCTCCCTGGAACCGTTCTAAGACCGGACAGGTCACGAGCCACCGGACATATCGCGGGCTAGCCCTACTGGAAGCGGATAGAGTCGCCTCGCCGACACGGTTGGATTAGGCTGATCAAAACCGACCACCTTCTGGGGAAGACATAATCATGCAGATCACGCTCGATGGAAAAGTGGCACTCGTCACCGGCGGGGGCGCCGGGATCGGCAAGGCGATTACCGAGGCATTCGGCGGGTTGGGCGCCAAGATCGCGGTCGCCGAGATCGACCCCAAGAAGATCGACGCCACCCGGGCGGCATTGAGCGCCGCCGGCATCGACGCGATCGTCATCCAGGCGGATGTCCAGAGGACCGAGGACGTTGAGGCGGTGATCGCCGAGATCGACCGGAAGTTCGGCCGGCTGGACGTGCTGGTCAATAATGTCGGCCATCACCTGTTCAGCTTCAAGACGCTGGAGGCGATGGAAGAGGCGGAGATGGACGCGCTCTATAACATCAATCTGCGCCAGCTGTTCATCGTGACGAAATATGCCCTGCCCTTGATGAAGCGCGGTGGCCATGGCGGCAGCATCATCAATGTCTCCTCGATCGAGGGCTTTCGGGGCAGCTCGTACAATATCGCCTATACCGCCTTCAAACACGGCGTCACCGGCTTTACACGCGGTTTGGCCATCGAGCTTTCGGACCAGAATATCCGGGTCAATACGATCGCACCCGAGACGACGGACAGCGAGCAGGTGCCCTTGGCCGGCTTCATCAAGCCGCAATTCAAGGATATCGCCGCGCGCAGCATTCCGCTGGGTCGCTTCGGATATCCCAGCGACAGCGCCGGCGCCGCCGTCTATCTGGCAACCGACCTGTCGGTCTGGGTCACCGGCACCACGATCCATGTCGATGGCGGCGGCCTGGCCGCCGGTGGAATGCAGCGCACCCCGGACGGCGGCTGGACTGTCTCGCCAATCGTGACGGATTCGGCGATGGGGGCATGAGGATAGCTTTGCGCAGATAAGAAGCCGCGCTTCGCATGGCGGAAGGCGCTTCGCTTTTCCCCCTACTTGAGAACCTCAGCCACCTTGTCGATCTCATCGTAATGCGGCGTCGCGGGGACGAGGAGCAGTTCGTCCGCCCCGGCGGCGCGGACGTTTTCGATGGCTTCGCGGATCGCGTCGGGGGTGTGGCGGGTCATTGAGTTCGCCATATGGTTGGCGATGTCTTCGCCCATATATTTCATATAGCCATGGACATAGCTTTTAAGCTCGGCCTCCGCGTTCGGGGCCAGGGAGTACCAGAAGCTGCCCATGAGGTACGGCTTGTCGGTCCGGCCTTCGGCCTTCCAGGCTTCCTTTGCCATGTCGAATATCTTCTCATGGCCCTCGCGGTCGCCGGCCATCGAGGTGCCGTAGATGCCGTCGGCCCATTTGGCGGCGCGGGCGATGCCCTTAGGTCCCATCGCGCCGGCATAGAGTGGGATGTTCGCGCCCTGCGGCGAGACCGGTCCGACCTCGTCCGCGCCTGCGAAAATCTGCTCGCCGCGCCAGACGCGCCGCATCTCGGCGGCTTGCTCGTCCATCCGCTGATGGCGGCGGGTGAAAGGTGCGCCGACCGCGCGATAATCGTTCTCGCGCCCGCCGATCCCGACGGTGACCGCGACGCGGCCGTTGGAGATCACATCCAATGTCGCCGCCTCCTTCGCCGTCAGCACCGCAGAGCGCATCGGCAGGACATAGAGGGAGGGGATGATCCGCACTCGCTCGGTCACCGCGGCGGCGGCGGCCAGGATCGTGTTCATCTCATAGGTATGGCCGGTCATCCGTTCGCCGCAGGATAGGCTGTCGAACGGCCCCTGGTCGATCTTGCGGGCCCAGGTCAGGATCCGGTTGCGGTCGTAATCCCGCACCATATAGGGCATGCACACGCCGATCTTCATCGCTTCCCCGCTATCGTTTTCGTTGGTCATTTTTTTAACGTTAGATCACATCACCCCGGCACGCAGCAGATCGTGGACGCTGACGATGCCGATCGGCCGGTCGCCATCCACGACAAACATGGCTGTGAAGGGCTTAGCGCTCATATTCATCACGCCCAGCGCCTCGGCCGCCAGCGCATCCGGATCGATAGTCTTGGGGGCGCCGGTCATCACCGAATCGACGGGGCGTTCCATCAGCGCCGGTCCCATATGGCGGCGCAGATCGCCGTCGGTGACGATGCCGACCAGCCGACCAGCCACGTCCACCACGCCGGCGCAGCCGAAGCCATGTTCGGTCATGATGATGATCGCCTCGGCCATCGGCCGATCGGGCGCGACCAGCGGCAGCGCGCCGGCACCATGCATCACGTCGGAGACCTTCAGCAACACCCGGCCCAGCTGGCCGCCGGGGTGGAACGTCCGGTAATCTTCTTCGCTGAAACCGCGCCGTTCCATCAGCGCCACGGCCAGCGCATCCCCCAGCCCCAGCATCATCGTCGTCGAGGTCGTCGGCGCCAGCCCCATCGGGCAGGCCTCGGGCTCGCGCGGCAGCACCAGCGCCAGATCGGCGGTACGGGCCAGCGTGTTGTCAGTCCCGCCGGTGATGCCGACCAGCGGGATGAAGAAGCGCCTAGTATAGACCAGGATGGCGTCGAGTTCGGCTGCCTCGCCGGAATTAGAGAGGGCGAGCACCGCGTCGTCGGGCGTGATCATGCCAAGATCGCCATGGCTGGCCTCACCCGGATGGACGAACATGGCCGGCGTGCCGGTCGAGGCCAAGGTAGCGGCGATTTTGCGCGCAATATGGCCGCTTTTGCCCATACCAGTGACGACTACGCGGCCCTTCAGGCCAAAGAACAGCTCCGCGACCTCCCCGAACACACCGTCAAGGATATCGGCGAGAGCACCCAGCGCATGCGCTTCCTGGTTCAGGACGCGCCGCGCAGTCGCGATGAAGCTGTCGCTGGAGTGAGGCTTGCGTATCTGTCCCTGCGGCGCGCTCGGGCTCAGACGCGTGATGTTTGTCGATTTGGTGGACATGGTCGGACGATAACCGCCACGACCGGCGCAAGCAACAAGCCCGGAAAACGACAATAAAGTTGGGATTTCCGGGTTGAGGCAGCGCCCGAAAATGCTAGGGTCCGCGCAACGAAACGAATTGTCAGATTTGGAGATCGAATGTCGACCTGTCGGATGGGATTTGTGGTGATGGTGCTGGCGCTCGCCGGCTGCACGATGATGAAACCTAGGCCGGCCCAGACCGCGCTGATCTTCTTCCGTCCGTGGAGCGCGGACCTGACTCCTGAGGCGAAGGTGATCGTCGATCAAGCCGCGGCCAAAGTAAAGACGACCACGCCATCAACTGTCGCCGTCGCGGGCTACACTTACAACGACGCCTCGCCCGAGGAGAATTTGCGCCTAGCCAAGCAGCGCGTGAAAACGGTGGAGACTGCGCTGATCACCGATGGGGTCGACCCCAAGCTGCTCCTCAGCCTTCCGCTCGGCGCGCCGAACGACTCAGCTGGCATGACCGGTGACCGCAGGATCGAGATTCGCCTGACTTATTGACCGGACGCCTCTTATTGAAAGGGCTTTACCTGATTTTGGCGGGGCGGCAGGCCAAGAAAATCGGCCGCGCCTTCGCCCGCCCGCTTACCCAGGGCCATGCAGGCGGTCAGCAGATAGCCGCCTGTGGTCACCTCCCAGTCGAGCATCTCGCCGGCGGCGAATACGCCCGGCAAGGCATCGATCATCAGCGCATCCGATAACCCGTCCCAGGCGATGCCCCCGGCGCTCGATATCGCTTCGGCGATCGGCCGCGCGGATTTCAGCGGCAGCGGCAGGGATTTGAGGGCGCGAGCGAGCGCGGTCGGATCGGCCAAGGCGGATGGCGGGGCCAGTTCGCGGAGCAGCCCGGCCTTGACGCCGGCAATGCCGACCGTCCGGCGCAGATGTTCGGATAGCGAGCGGCTGCCACGCGGCCGGCACAGAGCGGCGGCCAGCCGGTCCGCCCCGTAATCGGGCAGCAGATCGACGGCGAGAGTGGCCACGCCATAGGCGGCGATCGCGTCGCGCAACCTCGCCGACAGCGGATAGATCCCGCTGCCCTCGATACCGGTTTCGGTTACGATGAATTCGCCGCGATCACGTGAACCCTCGAATGCGAGGATTGCCGGTTTGACCGGCTGGCCGGCAAAACGCGCGCGGAAATGATCGCTCCAGGCGGCATTGAAGCCGCAATTCGCCGGCAGCAGAGGCGACACCGATACGCCGCGATCCCGCAAGAGGTCTATCCAGGCCGCATCCGAGCCGAGTTGCGGCCAGCTTGCGCCGCCCAGCGCCAGGATCGCGGCGTCGGCGGCAAAAACGGCCGGGCCGTGCGGAGTGGCGAACGCCAACGCTCCGAAACCATCCCAGCCGATCCAACTATGGCGGACATGGAATTGCACTCCGGCCGTGCGAAGCCGCCTGAGCCAGGCGCGCAACAGCGGCGCGGCCTTGAAATCGATAGGGAATACCCGGCCGGAACTGCCGACGAAAGTTTCGATGCCAAGCCCTGTCGCCCAGTCCCTGACGGCGCCGGGACTGAAGGCGGCGAGGACCGGCTCAAGCTGGTCGCGGTCGCGCCCGAACCGGTCGATGAAAGCCGGAAACGGTTCCGAGTGGGTGAGGTTGAGGCCGCTTTTCCCGGCCATCAGAAACTTGCGCCCGACCGAGGGCATCGCGTCGAACAGATGAACCGCGGCGCCACGCGCCACGGCGGCTTCGGCGGCCATCAATCCGGCGGGACCGCCGCCGATGACCGCGACGGTCCTCTGCACCGCCCGTGTCCCCGCCTATCCGCGCGACAGGAAGATCGCCATCGCGCCGGCCCCGACCACAATGCAATAGATCGCGAACGGCCGCATCACCTTGATTTCCGAAACCCGGAAGTAGCGGGTCAGAAATGCCACGCTTATGAAGGCGAAGATACCGGCAACAACGCCGCCGACCAGCGATTTGCTGAGATAATCGGCATCGGTATGGCCGGTATCGATGGCGTGCAGCAGCTTCGGCACCTCGAGAAGGCCGGCGCCCAGTATAATCGGCGTCGCCAGCAGAAACGAGAAATGCGCGGCTGCGTCGGGACTGAGTTTGCGGCCGAGCCCGGCGACGATCGTCATGCCCGATCGGGAAATTCCGGGGATCAGCGCCGCGACCTGCGCCAGACCGATGATCGCTGCATCCCAGACCGTCATATCCTCGATCGGCTTGCCGATCCCACCCGCCGCGCCGGCCGATTTTAACCGGTGCCTGCGATCGCCTAAAAACAGGATGATGCCGTTGATGATCAGGAAAACCGCCGCGATTCCGGGGACCGCGAAAGCCTGGCGCAGCGGCTTGTTGAAGAGCGCGCCCACGATGGCCGCCGGAACGGTACCGACGATCAGCATGACGATAAGGCGGCGCAACGCGGGCCGTTCGGCCGCATCGCCCATTCCCAGCAGCGCCAGAAGCAACTTCACCCAGTCGCGCCAGTAATAAACGAGCAGCGCAGCGGCCGTACCGAGATGGAGGATGACGAGAAAGGGCAGCAGGCCCGGACCCTTGGGGTCGAAGGGCCATAGCAGGACGGCGGGGACGATCACCGCATGGCCGAGGCTGGAGACCGGGAACAGCTCAGTCACGCCTTGCAAGATCGCCAGGACAATGACTTCTACGAAACTAAGCGGCATAAATCCCTCGCGTTTTTAGATTTTTGCTGGTGTAGGTCGGCGGCGACCTTAGCCGCTTGCGGGTTCGGAGGCCAGAACGGTCACGCCATGATCACGCCGCAATAAGGCCCTTAATCAGCCGGGCGGGGTTCGTATCGTCATAAGCCTGAGATCAACACGGGTAGCCATGCCTATATCACGCATGTAGGCTGGTGTTACGCGATCGGGAGAGTGTTTTGGCGGCACTGAGTTGCAGACGGGCGTTGGGTGCATGCGCTGCCGCGATCACCCTTGTAGCCCTGTCCGTTGCGCCTGCGCGGGCAGCGCGAAAGCCGCAGATTGAACCCATTCAGCTTTCGATCGGCGGCGGCCCGGTCGACAGCGCCGCCTTCCGCTGGAGTTCCGCCCTAGCTGAAATGCTGTCGCGGCCGCCGGGGCTGCCGGATTGCGACCCGGCGACGCCCTGCGGCGTGCCGGGCGTGGTGGCGGGCGCCCAGACCTATGACAATTCCAAGTCGCTGCTGAGCGCGTTGACCGACGGAAAGGTGGCAACCGCAGTCATCCCGGCGCTTCCCCTGATGCGCGCGCGCTGCGACGTCGCCAAGGGACAGGCCGGGCCGCCGGTTTCCATTCTGAAAATTCTCTATCGGCATCCGCTCTATCTGCTGGTGCATGGCGGCAGCCCGCCGATCCTGAAACCGGGCGATTGGGCCGGCAAGACGATCGTCGTCGGCCCCGCCGGCAGCGATTCCGAGACCATCGCGCTGGCGCTGATGGACGCCTATCGTTTGCCGAAGACCAAGGTGAAGCTGCAGCGCCTGCCCCCGCCGGCCGCCTTTGCCGCGCTTCGCGACGGGACCGCGGCGGCAGGCATCTTCATGGGTCATGTATTCGACGTCCCGATCGGCGACTTCCTCAGCCGCGGCTTCACCCTGATGTCGCTGCCGGATTCGCCCGAGCGGAAGCGGCTGCTGCAGGCGCTTCCCGCCTTGGAAGCCGGTGCCATTCCGCCCGGCACCTATCCCGGCCTTCCAGCGATTTCGACGGTCACCCAGCCCGTCGTCTGGGCGGCCGGTCCCGGGCTAGATGCCACGCTGCAGGAACGGCTGATCGCCGCGATATCGGAGGTTCATAACCAGGCACGGATTGCCGACCTGGTCGATCCCGTGCTGCCGGTCCCGGATGGCGAGGCGTTCCTGCGGCTGCCGGCGACACCGTCGGAGGGCGCGAAACAATTCGCGGCATCCAAGAACCTGCCTGTCGAGATAATTGGGTGCCCGGCAAGCACCGCCCAAGCCACCAGCCAGGCCGCCGATTCGAGCGAGCCGCGACTTAAATCCGCCCGCTGAGTCGCTACGGAGCAATCCAGCCCCGCAAAGATCGCGTGGCTGGATTCGCGGTCGGGCGCCATATCAATGCGGCGAGCACCGCATTAGCTTTCGGGGAAATATCATGATCGTCGGCGTTCCGCGGGAGATCAAGACGTTGGAGTTCCGTGTCGGCTTGGTGCCCGACGCCGTCAGCGAACTCGTCCAGGCCGGCCATCAGGTGCTGGTCGAGACCCATGCGGGCGACGGCATCAGCGTTGAGGACGAAGAATATCAGCGCGCCGGCGCCGAGATCATGATAACGCCCAAGGAAATCTATGCCGCCGCCGACATGATCGTGAAGGTGAAGGAGCCGCAGCAAGGCGAGATAAGGCTGCTGCGTCCCGGCCAGATCTTGTTCGCCTATCTACACCTTGCCGCCGATGAGATCCTGACCCGCGAGCTAGTGCAGAGCAGCGCGGTCTGCATCGCCTATGAAACCATCACCGACGATCTCGGCCGTCTGCCGCTGCTGCAGCCGATGAGCGAGGTCGCCGGCCGCATGTCTGTCCAGGTCGGAGCACACTGCCTGGAGAAGGAGGCCGGTGGTTCCGGCATCCTGCTGGGCGGCGTTCCCGGCGTGCCGGCGGCGCAGGTCGTCGTTCTGGGCGGCGGCACGGTGGGCACCAACGCCATCCGCATGGCGGTGGGCATGGAGACGCAGATCACCGTGCTGGACCGGTCGATCGCCCGCCTGCGCGAACTGGACGACATGTTCGGCAGCCGGATCCAGACCGTCTATTCCACCAACGACACGATCGCCCGCGCCGTCGCCAAGGCCGACCTGGTCATCGGCGCGGTGCTGATTCCCGGCGCCCCCGCGCCGCGCTTGGTCACGCGGCCGATGCTGCGATCGATGCGCCGCGGCTCGGCCCTCGTCGACGTCGCAATTGACCAAGGCGGGTGCTTCGAGACCTCGCGTCCGACCACGCACGCCAACCCGACCTATATCGAGGAAGGGGTCGTCCATTATTGCGTGACCAACATGCCGGGCGCGGTGCCCCGCACCTCGACCTTCGCATTGAACAACGCGACACAGCCCTTCGTCATGGCGCTCGCCAACAAGGGCTGGAAGCAGGCCCTAGCCGACGATCTCCATCTACGGCGCGGGCTGAATGTCTGCGGCGGCCGGCTCACCAATGCCGAGGTCGCAGCGGCGTTCGGCAAGACCGCCGATGATCCGTCGGAGCTGCTGGCGGCCTGACCGCCACCGGCCTACTCCGCCGCCGCCAGATGCGGCTGCACGGAGACTGACGCTCCGCCATGTTGCTTGAGCGCGTGATTGCCGGTCAGCCGGCGTAGCGCCACATAGAAAACAGGCGTCAGGAACAGCCCGAACAACGTTACGCCGAGCATCCCGGCAAAGACTGCCACGCCCATGGCGTTGCGCATCTCCGATCCCGCGCCGGTTGACAGAACCAGCGGGAGCACGCCCATGATGAAGGCGAGCGAGGTCATCAGGATCGGCCGCAATCTCATCCGGCTGGCTTCGATCGCCGCCTGGACCGGAGTGCGCCCGGCGAATTCCAGCTCGCGGGCGAATTCCACAATCAGGATTGCATTTTTCGCCGACAAACCAACCAGCACGATCAGGCCGATCTGGGTGAAAATATTGTTGTCACCCCCGGTCAGCCAGATGCCCAGCATCGCCGCGAACTGTCCCATCGGCACAATCAGGATGATCGCCAGCGGTAAGGTAAGGCTTTCATATTGGGCAGCCAGCACCAGGAAGACGAGCAAGATCGCCACCGGGAAGACCAGAATGGCCGAATTGCCGGCGATGATCTGTTGATAAGTCATGTCGGTCCACTCGAACTTGAACCCCTTCGGTAGGGTTTCCGAGGCGATGCGGGTTACCGTGTCTTGGGCCTGCCCGGATGAAAAGCCCGGGGCGGCCCCACCGTTGACGTCGGCCGACAGGAACCCGTTATAGCGCATCGCCCGCTCCGGCCCGGCGCTGGTCTTGACCTTCAGCAAAGCCGAGAGCGGCACCATCTCGCCCGTCGCCGAGCGCACCTTAAGCCGGCCGATATCGTCGGCCCGCGCCCGAAATGGGGCATCGGCTTGGACGCGTACGGTGTATGTCCGCCCGAACTTATTGAAGTCATTGACATACAGCGAGCCCAGATAAATCTGCATCGTGTCGAATACATCGGTCACCGCAACCTGGAGCTGACGCGCCTTGGTGCGGTCGATATCGGCGTAAAGTTGCGGGACATTGACCTGGAAGCTGGAGAACAGCCCGGCCAATTCCGGTGCCTTGGACGCCTTGGCCAGGAACTCCTTGGTCGCCTGGTCGAGCGCCTCATAGCCCTGGCCGCCGCGATCCTCTATCTCCAGCTTGAAGCCGCCGATCGTGCCCAGTCCCTGGACCGGGGGCGGCGGGAAGACGCCGATCATGGCGCCCTGGATCGCGGAGAATTTCTGGTTCAACTGGGCGGCGATGGCAGGGCCCTTGAGGGGTGCGCTGGTGCGATCCTCAAAGGGATCCAATGCGAGGAATACCACCGCGGAGTTCGAGCTGTTGGTCAGTCCGTTCACCGACAGGCCGGGAAACTGAACCGCCGCCTGCACACCCGGTTGTTTAAGTGCGATCGCGCTCATCTCGCGCACCACCGCCTCGGTGCGATCCAGGCTGGCACCGTCAGGCAGCTGGATGACCGACACCAGATACTGCTTGTCCTGGACAGGCACGAAGCCGCCCGGCACCGCCCGGAACAGCAGCACCGTTACGCCGGCGAGCACGGTATAGAGGCCGAGCATGACCAGCTTGCGCGACAGGGTACGACGCACGCCGCCACTATAGGCCTCGGCGCCGCGGGCGAAGACGCGGTTGAAGCCGCGGAACAGCCAGCCGAACACACGATCGATGATACGGGTCAGCCGATCCCTGGGCGCGTTATGTCCCTTCAGCAGCAGGGCCGCTAGAGCCGGCGAGAGGGTCAGCGAGTTGACGGCTGAGATGACGGTCGAGCTGGCGATGGTCAGCGCGAACTGGCGATAGAACTGGCCGGTCAGACCGCTGATGAAGGCGAGCGGCACGAACACCGCGATCAGCACCAGGGCGATAGCGACGATCGGACCGGAAACCTCGCGCATCGCGGCATAGGTCGCCTCGCGCGACGACAGGCCGCGCTCGATATTGCGCTCGACATTCTCGACGACCACGATGGCATCATCGACGACGATGCCGATCGCCAGAACCAGGCCGAACAAACTGAGGGCGTTCACTGAAAAGCCGAAGAGATGCAGCATCGCGAAAGTGCCTATGATCGACACCGGCACGGCCAGCAGCGGGATGATCGAGGCGCGCCAGGTTTGCAGGAACAGCACGACCACCAGCACGACCAGCGCCACCGCCTCGAGCAGAGTGTGGATGACGGCGCTGATCGAGGCACGAACGAACTGGGTTGTGTCATAGACGAGCTGGTAATCGACCCCCTCGGGCATCGATTCCTTCACCTCGTCCATATTCGCGCGCACTTGGTTGGCGATATCGATGGCATTCGAATTCGGGGCCTGGAAGATCGCGATGGCGACCGCGTTGGTATTGTTCAGCAGCGAGCGCAGCGCATAGTCGGACGCCCCCATCTCGACCCGCGCGACATCGCGTAAGCGCGTGATTTGACCGTCCGCCCCCGTCTTGACGATGATATCGCCGAATTCCTCCTCGCTCTGCAGCCGGCCCTGGGCGTTGACCGAAAGCTGGAATTCGAGTCCCGGCACGTTGGGCGAGGCGCCGACCGAGCCCGCCGCGGCCTGGACGTTCTGGGCCTGAATCTCGCGCACCACATCGCTGGCAGACAGGCCGCGCTCAGCCACCTTCTGGGGGTCGAGCCAAACGCGCATAGCGTAATCGCCCGACCCGTTCAGCTGAACCTCGCCGACGCCGGATATGCGGGCCAGCCGGTCCTTTACGTTCAGCACCGCATAATTGCGCAGATACTTCATATCATAACGACCGTTGGGCGAGATCAGATGCACAACCATCATCAGGTTGGGCGAGCTTTTGATCGTGGTGACGCCCAGTGCACGCACCTCCTGGGGCAGCCGCGCCTCGGCCTGCGAAACACGGTTCTGGACCAACTGCTGCGCCAGGTCGGGGTCGGTACCCAGCTTAAAGGTGACGGTGATCGTCTCGAGCCCATCGGTGTTGGCCTGACTGCCCATATAGAGCATGCCTTCAACGCCGTTGATCGCCTCTTCGATCGGCGTCGCCACAGTCTCGGCAATCACCTTGGGATTGGCGCCGGGATATTGCGCGCGGACGACAACGGAGGGCGGCACGACCTCGGGATATTCCGCGATCGGCATCACCGGTAGCGCCAACAGCCCCATGACGAAAATGAGAACCGAGAGCACACCCGCGAAAATCGGACGGTCGATGAAAAATTTGGACAGATTCATAGTGTCCTCCCCCCAAGGGGTTGCAGAAAATGGCTGAAAATTAGCTTGAGGCTAGAAGATCGGGCTTAACGCTGGGTCAGTTCGGTCGCGCCCGCCATCGGCACGATCGTCGGATTGAGGAGGGCGCCGGGACGAATGCGCTGGAGACCGTCGATCACGATGCGATCTCCTGACTTCAGGCCGCTTTTGACGACCCGAAACCCTCCCGCTTCCGCGCCGAGGCTCACCTCGCGATAGACAGCCTTGTTGGCGTCGTCGACAACGATCACGAACCGCTTGTCCTGGTCGGTGCCGAGCGCTCGTTCGTTTACGGCCAGGACCGGCTCGGTCTTGGCCTGCCCCATGCGCAGCCGGGCGAATTGCCCGGGGATCAAGTTGCCATTCGCATTAGCGAAGACGGCGCGCATCCGCACTGTGCCGCTCTGCGCGTCGACCTGATTGCCGATCATCTGCAGATGGCCTTTGAACGGGTCGCCATTGCCAACGGCGGTGATCATTTCGACGGGAATTTGATCGAGCAGCGCGGTCGTGTTCGCGTTGGTGCCTAGCGACGTTATCGCATTCGCCACCACCTGCTCATCGGCGTCGAAGCTGGCATAGATCGGATCGACCGACACGAGGGTCGTCAGCACGGGGGAGCTAGGACCAGCTGCGATCAGATTGCCGATCGTGATCTCGGACCTGCCGACCCGGCCAGAGACAGGCGCGCGGATTTCCGTGTAGCTAAGATTGAGCTGTGCTGTTTGCAGGTCAGCCTGGCTGGCACGCAGGTTGGCCTCTGCCTCACGATTCGTGCTGACGCGCTGGTCGACGCTGCTCTGCGAGATCGCACCGGCGCTCATCACGATCAGCTGCTGCGCGCGATCCTGTTCCTTGCGCGTCAGAGCGAGACGGCTTTGCGCGGCGGCGACGCGCGCGGCGGCGGCGTCGACCTCCGCCGCATAGGGCGCCGGATCGATGGTAACCAGCGGGTCGCCCGCCTTAACCAGCGCGCCTTCGCGGAAATGGATCGCCTGTACGGCGCCGGCGACGCGGGAGCGAACATCGACCCGCTCGACCGCCTCGAGCCGCCCAGAGAATTCATCCCAGCTGACGGCCTCGCGCGCCAGCACCGTCGCCACCGATACCGGAATAGCGGGCGCAACCTGACTGATCGGGCCGGCCCCATGTGCGTGATGGGCGGATAGGGCCAGGGGAATGGCGATGGCGGCCCCGATGATCAGAGCGACGGCGGGAGCGAGAATTTTTTGACGAAAATTGGAATTTGGCATGATGGTTGTCCAAGCGGGTTAATCGATGAACTAAGGACGGTTTTGTGAAGGCGAAATCGACAGTACGGCGGTCTTTGCGAAAAAATCGGTGAACAGACCGCGCAGTTGGGTGGGCCAGGCGCTGTCCGGCACCAGCGCTTGCTGAAACGCATTGGGCCAATCGGTCGGCGCAGGCAGGACATGATCCTCAGCGAACACCCCGCATTCGCGCAGCCGCTGTGCATAGGCGAGGCTTTCATCATGCATCGGGTCGTCCTCGGCCGTCACCACCAAGGCCGGAGCGACCCCGGCCAGGCGGGACGCGCCAAGCGGCGCAGCATAGGGATGCGACGCCTTGTCGGCTGAACCCAAATAGCTGTGCCAGCCGTCAGCCCATTTACAGCCAACCGGCCCGGCTTCGGCCGCGCGGATCGATTTGGTCGCCATGCACGGATCCAGCATCGGCGACAGCAATATCTGCCCGGCCAACGGCGGCCTCTGCTGGTCCCGCGCCAGCAGCGCCAAAGCGGCTGCCAGATTGCCGCCGGCTTCTTCGCCGGCGACGAAGGTTCGGCAATTCTTGCCGTTCGGACAATTATTATAGGCCCAGTGCAGCATTTCGAACGCACCCTCGAGCGCGCAGGGAAATGGATTGTTCGGCGCCATGGGATAATCGGCGGACACCACCGATGCCCCCGCTTCGGCCAGCAGCTCGGCCACGGCCCGTCCGGTTTCGACCGACCCCGCAGTGAAGGCGCCGCCATGGAGGTGGAGCACCAGCGGCGTTGCGCGGCCCGCCGACGAGTTGCGGTAGACGCGAAGCCGCATCGGCGCGAACCGACCGCCTTCCAACATCTGTTCCGTCCACTCACCAACCATGACCTCTGCCCACCAACAAAGCTATTGCGATGCAACAGAAGTAAGTGTTCTGATTCCCCTATAAATAGGACGAAACCGACTTCACTTTTTCCAGGGGTGAACAATGATGCTTAAAGGAGGTCCGGTTGGATCAGTTTGCGGCAATGCGAGCCTTCGTGCGGGTGGTGGAAGCGGGATCTTTCACTCGCGCCGCGGCATCGCTTGAAACACCGAAGCCGACTGTCACCAAGCTGATCCAGACTTTGGAGCAGCATTTGCGCACCAAGCTGCTAAACCGGACGACGCGGCGCGTCACTGTCACGCCCGATGGCGCTGCCTATTATGAGCGGGCCATACAGCTGATCGCCGATCTGGATGAGCTGGACAGCAGTATGGCGGCGGCACAGACCCGCCCGAAGGGAAAACTGCGCATCGACATGTCGGGAGCACTGGCAAATATCTTCGTCATTCCGGCGTTGCCGGGCTTTTTCGCGACATACCCCGATATCCAGATCGATTTCGGCGTCTCGGATCGGCAGACCGACCTGATCGGCGAGAATGTCGACTGCGTCCTGCGGGCGGGTGTCCTGACCGACCAATCGCTGATCGCCAGGCGCATCGCGGAAATGCCCATGGTCACCTGCGCCGCGCCATCCTATCTGGCGCGCGTGGGCGAACCGCTTCACCCCCTGGAGATCGAACAGCACCACGAAACGGTCACCTATTTCAACGCCGCGACGGGGCGAACCTTCGAATTCGATTTCACCCGGAATGGCGAAACATTCGAGATCAAGGGCCGGCACAGGGTCGCTTTTAACGAAGGGAATGCCTGCGTCGCCGCCACCTTGGCCGGGCTGGGCGTCGCCCAGGGACCAGCTTTCATGGTCGAGCGTTATCTCGCTTCCGGTGAATTGCGGGCAGTCCTGCGGGATTGGACGTCGGAGCCTTTGCCCTTGCACGTCGTTTATCCGCCCAACCGGCATTTGAGCAGCAAGCTAAGGGTGTTTGTGGACTGGGCCGCCGGGCTATTCGCCGGTGCACCCGTTCCCCAACGCTGACGCACCGATCGCCCCGGATTCGGACACTCCGGAATCGCTGCGACGCGGCGGCGAATTGCCAATCCGCTTGCACCGCGATAGTAGGACAGGCGTAATGCCCGCTCACCAGATGCCCGAGACCTAACGATGCCTGAGATTTACATCACCGACCGCAACGGAACCGAATTCCCGGTCGATGCCACGAACGGCTTTACGCTGATGGAAGCCATTCGCGACGAAGGAAAATTCGAGCTCGCGGCGATCTGCGGCGGGATGATGTCCTGCTCGACGTGCCACGTCTATATCGACGATGCGTGGACGGCCAAGATGCCCCCGATGACGCGTGACGAGCGCGAGTTGCTGGAAGAATCTTCCCATTATGAGCCGAATTCCCGGCTGAGCTGTCAGATCGAGATCAAGCCGGAACTCGAAGGGCTAAAGGTCGTCGTCGCGCCGGAGGATTAAGACTCCCCGTTATAACGCAGCATCGGCGCGGCCGCGGATCGTATCCAGCGTTGTCTGGCGCAGCAGCTTGCCGTCTCGATAAACCGGTGTCAGCTGGTTTTCGGACGTGCCGGCCGAAGGCGCGGTATGCCAGCCATTCGCGTCGCGAATGAGCGCCTGGCGGCCTCTCTTGGAGACCTTGCCCCGGTCGGTCGCCGGCTCCTTGTAGATGTCCTGCCAGAAGCCGTTGATCTTGATCGCGGATGCCTTCATCGCCCACTTCATCGTATCGCGATTGAGTTTCTGCAGCAGGCCGCCGCCCATGCCGAATGCGACATTTTCGGCGGACATCCCGGCCTGCGCCATCGCCGCGAGCACCGCCTCGATCTGGCCGAGATCCATCCCGTCACCCTGGATGATCCTGACGCAGGGGTTGAGGACAGCATAGCCGCGCGAATTGACGGTCGTGCCGAATTGCTCGGACAGCCGCCGGGCAACCTCGACGACGATCTCGGCCGGATCGCCGCTGTCGGGCCGGACCACCAGCGTCGCGCCACTTTGCAGCACCTGGTCCTTGAGCTTTTTGCCCCAGAGTTCGGTAACGGCGTTGAAAATGTCATAGCTGTCCGACACGACCGCTACCAGCTTTCCCGGGCTGCCGAACCGGTCGATCATGTTGCTGTAAGCATCGGCTTCCCGCTCGCGTCCCCAGCTGGTGATCGTCGAATGTTCCGCGGCCGGGATCGAGAAGCCGGCCATCGACGCGCCGTAATAGCGCCGGGCGCCCAGGATGGCCGCGAGCGTGTCGGTGCCGCGGAAATTCACCAGATGCGCCATGCCGCCGAGCATCGCGCTTTCGAGGCTGGAGACGCCCCGCGCACCGAAATCATGCAGCTTGAAGGCGATCTGGCCATCGGCATCGTCGCAGGTCCGCTGGAGATAACGTCTGATGATTCGCTTGGCCTCGAACGACAAGGTGGCGACCGTTGTCGGATACCACACCGCCCGAACCAGCGCTGTTTCGATATAGGAGGTGACCCAGGCCAGCTCGCGGTCGGTATTGCGCACCTGGACGAGGGCGTTATGGGTCGGGATGACCTCGCCCTCCTCGGCGGCGACGATCTCGATCGGAAGGTGGCCGCCATGTTCGTTGACGATGCGCAGCCAGCCGGAAAGATTGAAGGGCAGGCCGTGCGCTGTCAGAAGCTCCTCCGCCTCACCAACGTCGTCATAGGTGATCGGGGTCAGGAGATATTGTTTGACGAAGGCCTGTAGGCCGAAGAAGAGCGTGTGGGGGAATTCACCGCCACGGCTTTCAATATAGGACGACACCTCCTCCGTCCCCGGCGGGTATTGCAGGAAATGGCTGGCCTTGTAGCTATCGGTATTGAGAATCAGGTTGCTCAAGATTCCATTCATGATTCGACTCCTTGCTCGCGTGAGGCGCACACGCAGGCAGTTCGGGATATCGAGAAAGAAGCGTGTATATCCCTATCATCGTCATTCCCGCGCAGGCGGGAAAAAAGGGATGCCAGCGCAGACGCGGCTCTCCTGGATTCCCGCCGAAGCCTGTCCTAGGGCTCGCCTGTGGCGAGACTCGTGGGCGGGAATGACGGTAACAATGGAAGGGTGAAAAGAAGACGCCGTCGAACAGCATAATTCTCAGGCGATGCGATTTGGTGGAGCTAGGCGGGATCGAACCGCCGACCTCATCATTGCGAACGATGCGCTCTCCCAGCTGAGCTATAGCCCCAAACCCGGCATCGCCTGAAGGCGCGGAATATGGTCAGACACCTGGGCAGTGTCAAGCGGAGGTCGGCGTCGCCTTTGCAACGCCCGGGCGTCGCCCTCGGCATCGATTGCCCCACCGAGCGGGTAACGATAGATTGCCGTCCCCTCTTACAGTGGATTTATGATGCTCGCTCCGTTTATCGAAGCCATCTATTTTGCCCTCAATCTGGTCTGGTGGTTGATTATCGCCTCGGTCGTGGCGAGTTGGCTGGTCGCTTTCGGCGTGGTCAATACGCGCAACGACGTCGTCTATCGGATTCTCGACATATTGAACCGGGTCACCGAGCCGCTGCTCCGGCCGCTACGCCGTCTGCTCCCGCCCATGGGCGGGTTGGACCTGTCGCCGATGGTGCTGCTGCTGGTGATCTATATCCTGCAGCGTGAAATCATGATCGTGCTGTCCCGCGGCTACGTCTAGCTCAGCCCGAACCCCGCGCGCCTGACGATGCTTCCGCAGGAGATCATTCGCCGCAAGCGCGACGGTACCCGGCTGTCCCAGGGCGAGCTGCGGGATTTCACGGCCGGCATCGCTGACGGACGGATCGGCGAGGGGCAGATGGCCGCCTTTGCGATGGCGGCACTGCTGAACGGGCTGGATGAAGGCGAGACGGCTGCGCTGACCCGCGCCATGGCGCGCTCGGGTGTCACGCTGGACTGGTCCGGTGAAATGCTGGGCGGCCCCGTGCTGGACAAGCATTCCACCGGCGGGGTCGGCGACAAGGTCAGCCTGATCCTGGCGGCGATCATCGCGGCCTGCGGCGGCTTCGTGCCGATGCTGGCCGGGCACGGGCTGGGGCATACCGGCGGTACGCTGGATAAGCTGGCCGCTATCCCCGGCTATCAGACACAGCTCGAGATCGCGCGATTGCGGCGGGTGGTGAAATCAGTGGGTTGCGCGATCGTCGGCGCAACCGACGATCTGGCCCCGGCGGACCGCCGCCTCTATGCCGTGCGGGACGTCACCGCGACGGTCGAATCCATCCCGCTGATCACGGCCTCGATCCTGTCGAAAAAACTCGCCGCCGGGCTGGACGGGCTGGTCATGGATGTGAAGGTAGGATCCGGCGCCTTCATGACCGACGAAGCCCAGGCGGAGGCGCTGGCCGGCAGCCTGGTCGCCACGGCGAGCGATTGCGGACTCAAGGTAACGGCGCTGGTTACGGACATGAACGAGGTGCTGGGGCGCAGCGCCGGCAATGCCCTTGAGGTGCTTGAAGCCTTGGCATTGCTGAGAGACGGGACGGGCGACGAGAAGTTGGCGACGGTGACCTTGGCGCTGGCGGCCGAGCTGCTCCATCTGGGCGGCATATCGTCCTCGCTCGCCGCCGGAAAGGCGCGGGCCGGGCGGGCGCTCGGCGACGGCAGCGCGGCTGAGCATTTCGCGCGGATGGTCGCGGCGCTGGGCGGGCCGAGCGATATCGTCGATGCACCCGACCGGCATTTCGAAGCCGCGCCGGTCAGAATTTCCGTGGAAGCGGACCGAAGCAGCCGAATCGGAGCGATCGATGTCCGCGCCATTGGCATGGCGATCGTCGGGCTGGGCGGCGGCCGGACGCGCGCCGGGCAGGCGATCGACCACGCCGTCGGCCTGACGGACATCGCGCGGATCGGCGAACTGACGGGGCCCGGCGAACGGCCGCTGGCGGTGGTTCACGCGCGCGACGCCCAGGGGGCGTTCAAGGCTGGCCAGGAAATCCAGGCCGCCTTTACTTTGTTGTCGCGCGATGCGCCGGGGCAGCCGCCCCCTCCCCTGTTCGTCGGCCGGATCGCGACGTGACCGATATGAGTTCCGAGACCGATATCAGCTCCGGCGGCATTCCAGCCGAGGCGGCCGGCGGGGCTGGGCCCCACTGGCTGATCCGCTCGCCAGTGGCCTATGCGCTGATCCTGCTGCTAGGTCTGGCACTCTATCTGCCGGGTCAGCGTACGATCCCGGCCATCGATCGCGACGAGGCGCGGTTCGCCCAGGCGACGCGCCAAATGCGCGAGAGCGGCGACTATGTCGATATCCGCCTGGGGAACGAGGCGCGGCTAAAAAAGCCGGTCGGCATCTATTGGCTGCAGGCCGCCGCGACGAAGCTGATGGGCGGCGAGAATTTCGCCAATCCGGTCTGGACCTATCGCCTGCCGTCGCTGCTGGGAGCATTGGGCGCCATTCTAGTTACGCTCGCGATCGGCAGGCGCTGGCTCGGCGCGGAGGCGGGCTTTGCCGCCGCTGCGATGCTGGCCGCAAGTTTGCTGCTGGGTGTGGAGTCGCGGCAGGCGAAAACCGACGCGGTCCTGCTGCTGACGGTTCTGGCGGGGATGGCCGGGCTGGCCGAGGCCTGGATGCCGGACCCGGGTGCGCGGCCCTTGAGCAGGGCGCGCTGGATCACATTCTGGGTGGCAATCGGGATTGGCATTTTGATCAAAGGGCCGATCATTCTGATGGTGATCACCCTGACCGCCGCGATCCTGGCGATCCGCGACCGATCCTTAGGCTGGCTGCTGCGTTTGCGGCCCTGGCGCGGCATCGCCCTCGCGCTGGCGATCGCGCTGCCCTGGCTGATCGCCATCACAATCTCCAGCCACGGCGCCTTCATCACCCAGTCGCTGGGCAACGACATGGCGGCCAAGCTGGCCGGGGCTAAGGAATCGCACGGTGCGCCGCCGGGGGCCTATCTGGCGATGTTTCCGGTCACCTTCTGGCCGGGATCGCTATTCGCGCTGCTGGCGCTACCCTGGATTTGGCGCAACCGGCGCGACCGGGCCGTCATCTTCTGCCTGGCCTGGATCATCCCGTCCTGGCTGGTGTTCGAAGCGGTGCCGACCAAACTACCGCATTACGTCCTGCCGCTTTTCCCCGCCATCGCCCTGCTGGCCGGCACGGCCTTGTCCGACCGCCTGGCCGGACCGGCCGCACAGCGGCGATGGTGGCCGTGCAGCGCGACCATTCTCTGGGCGCTGATCGGGCTTGCAATGGGCGCTGTCGTGATCGCCGCCGCGCCGCTGGGCGACGGGCGGCCGTCCATTCGCGGGATTTTGGCCGCACTGGCGATCTGGGCGATTACGGCCGGCGGCACATGGTTCGTTTGGCGCGGTGAACGTCGGCGCGCCGCCGTTCTGGTCCTGACTTCGGCAATCGTCGCCTGGGGAATCACCTTTGGCGCCGCCATTCCGGCGCTGGACGCACCCTGGATCGCGCCGCGCCTCAAGGCCGCGCTATTCGAAAAACTGCCGGCCGGACATGGGCCGGTGCTGATCGCCGGCTATTCGGAACCCAGCGCCCTGATCGCCCTGGGCACCGACACTCAATTCGGAAGCGGCGGCGACGCCGCACGGCTGCTGGCCGGCACCGACAACGCCGTGGCGATCGTCAGCGCCGACCAGGCCGACGCATTCCTGGTCGGGGTCGCCGACGCCCATCTCACGATCGAGCCGCTGGGTTCGGTCGCCGGCTTCAACTACGCCAAGGGCAAGCGGGTGACCCTCACCCTCTATCGCCGCACGGCGCAATGACAGCGGTTCGGCGAAAGGGCGCAATTGTTTTGGCTGTGGTCCTGGCGATTCTTATCGCCTTCGCCGTCGACCAACCGATCGCGCGCGCCATGGTCGGGATGGACCCGCATATGCTGCGGATTGCCCGCTTCGTCACCTGGTTCGGCCAGGGCGCGGTCGTGCTGTATCCGACGGGGGTCCTGATCGTAATCGGCTTGGCGATACGGTATCTGCGGCCGGAACTGCGCGGGAGGCTGGACGGTCCGCTGCGCGCCATCGCGGCGATTTTCATCGTCGTGGCGGCGGCGGGGCTGGCCGATGACGCGCTTAAAATCGCTTTCGGCCGCGCCCGCCCCTATCGCTGGCTGGCCGGCGATCTAAGCGGGTTCGGCTTTTTCAGATATGGCGCGAAATTCGCCTCGTTTCCGTCGGGCCACACCACCACCTCGATCGCCGCGGCCCTCGCGTTCGGGGCGCTGTTCCCCCGCTGGCGGCCGGTATTCCTAACCGCCGCCCTGGCGGTCGCGATCAGCCGAATTGTTCTCGACGTCCACTATTTGTCCGATATAATCGCAGGAGCCGCGCTGGGCGGCCTCGTCGCGGTAGTCGTTCTGGGCTACCTCCGCAGGCGCGGTTGGCTGCCGGCAGGGGCTCCGCACAAAGCGACGCAGGACTCTGGCCCCAGCTGCGTTGACGATAATAGGGAGGAATAATACCGGCGCGCCGGAACTGAATCTGGCTGTAACTCCTTAGGGATGCATGGATAGAACGATCTTAATGTCTTTAGGTCCAACCGCTCGGGCGAGCAAAGCAGCGCCATTCTCGGCCTCGTCTTCCGCTTACCACCTTGAGGTCAGGTATCCCTGGTATCTGCGCCCCCGATGGGCGCTAAGCATCTGGGCGGTCCTCTCGGTCATATGGGGATTGGCCGTCTGCTACGATTTATGCCAGCGGGTCAGCATGCAGGCAGACATGTCGCGTGATGTCGAAAAAGATCTCGATCAGGGCTTCGTTACCGCTAACTGCAGCGGTCGGCAATGCGGGGGTTCTACCAACGCCCTACGTACACAGAACTGGTCGCGCATCGCCTCGACCTTCATCAAGTTTGGCGGCGATGAAATGGCCGAATTCGTACTCGGCCCGCCAGCGGCCGTACTCGTGATCGGGCTGGGATCGATCTTCGTGTTGCGCCGGCGCCCGGCGAGCGGACGCAAATCTCAAGCTGATACTTAGTTCGGCCGCCCGGTCGGATTTTTCGGCCTGCCCGAACCGGAAAGCGGCTGCTTAGGCAGCGCGCGCGCTGACAATTTTTTCGACCTGCTTCTTCAGGCTGCGCATCTCGGTGCCGAGTTCCGAGGAACGGGCGTCGATAAGGTAGGAGTCGAGGCCCCCCTTATGCTCGATCGTGCGCAGGCCGTTGGTCGAAACGCGGAAGCTGATATTCCGGCCCAACGCTTCGCTGAACAACGACGTCTCCTGCAGATTCGGCAGGAAGCGGCGACGCGTCTTGTTGTTCGCATGGCTGACATGGTTTCCGGTCTGAACGCCTTTACCGGTCACGGCGCAACGACGGGCCATGGTGAAATCCCCAAACTGTAGCAAACACTGAGTGCGCTGGACCGATGGCCCCGCGCGAAGGGCCGGAAACTACGCGAACGCCACCGCCTTCGTCAAGCCACGCCGATCGGGCTTGGCCACGAAAAATGTTTCCCGAGGGAACCTCACCCTAACAAAGACGATTATTAGTTCTGGTTGGCTTGAAAGCCACCCGCCGAAAATGTCGCGTGCCATTCCAGGAGGATACACCATGGCCCTCAACTTAAGGCCCTCGGTCTCGGTTACACCGCTCAAATCGGGGAGAGGGTTTTCGGCGAAGATCATATGGCCCACCGGCGAATCCGAGGTTGTCGGCTATTTCCGCCACCGGAGCGAGGCGCTGTCGTGGATCGTCAATGATGCGGACGCCTGGCTGGCAAGCCATCGCGCCGAAACAGCCAAGCCCGTCTATGCAAGAAGCGCCATCGATACGCCGCGTGCCGGCCAATTCAAACGCGCGTTGTCCAGCGGGACGATCGTATATGACACCCTATCGCCAGGGGACGCGTCCCTCCATCGCAATGTCCCAGTTCCGTCCGTCGAAAGGACAGATCTCGATCGCCGTCAAATCGATATCGTCCAGGCACCGTACATTGACGTCGATCTTATCCGGATCTGAGCGGGGGACATAAAAGGAATGGATGCCGCAATGGCGGCAGAACATATGCTTCGCGGTGCCTGTATTGAACTGATAAGTCGATAGCGCATCGCCGCCGCTCAGCAGGTCGAACTGTTCGGGCGGGACGATCAGATGCAGAAAGCCCTTCCGTGTGCAAACCGAGCAATTGCAGTCCGACACGCGCGACAGATCGGCGGTAACGCGGAACCGGACCCGCCCGCAATGACAGCCGCCTTCCCAAGTTTTCATGGCCTTTACTCCGCAGCCTCGGCCGAGGGCGCGACATCTTCCGCCGTCACACCGCGCGCCGCCGCTTCCTGCTGCTTGCGCCACATTTCCGCGAACATGCCGTCCTCGACCAGCAGCGACCGGTGCGTGCCGCGCTCGACGATACGCCCGCCCGACAGCACGAGAATTTCGTCGGCATCGATTATGGTCGACAGCCGGTGGGCGATGATGAGCGTGGTCCGCCCTTCGCTGGCGGTTTTCAGATTGCCCTGGATTTCCTTTTCGGTCGCCGTATCCAGCGCCGAGGTCGCCTCGTCGAACAGCATGATCGCCGGGTCTTTCAACAGCGCCCGGGCGATGGCGACGCGCTGCTTTTCGCCGCCCGAAAGCTTCAGCCCGCGCTCGCCGACCATGGCGTCGTAGCCATCGGGCAGGGTGCGGATGAAGCTGTCGATATTGGCCATGCGGGCGGCGCGCTCCACCTCCTCGCGGGTCGCGTCGGGACGGCCATAGGCGATGTTGTAATAGATCGTGTCGTTGAACAGCACCGTGTCCTGCGGAACGATGCCGATCTCGCCGCGCAAGGATTGCTGAGTGACGTCGCGGATATCCTGGCCGTCGATAACGATGGCCCCGCCAGTTGCGTCGTAGAAGCGGAATAGCAGACGGGCGATGGTCGACTTGCCCGCCCCCGACGAACCGACGATGGCGACGGTCCGGCCGGCCGGCACGGTGAAGCTGACCCCACTCAGAATCGGCCGGCGCGGATCGTAAGCGAAATCGACATCGCGGAATTCGACCGTGCCGCCGATGACGGTCAGCGCCTGGGCGCCGGGGCGGTCGGCGATATCCCGCCCCTCGCGCAGCAGCGCGAACATGCCCTCGATATCGACCAATGCCTGCTTCAGTGCCGAATAGACCGTGCCGAAAATGCCTAGCGGCTGGGCCAGCTGAATCAGGTAGGTGTTGAGCGTGACAAATCCGCCGATACTCATCGTACCGGCGACGATATCGCGCGCCGACATCAGCATGATGATCGTGACGCCGGCGCCGACGATCGCTGCCTGGCCTATATTCAGCACGGACAGCGAGGTCACGGTCTTGACAGCCGCCTTCTCGTACCGCGCCAAAGCGAGGTCATAGCGCTTGGCCTCGTGCTCCTCATTGGTGAAATATTTCACCGTCTCGTGGTTGAGCAGGCTGTCGATCGCCTTTGTGTTGGCGGAGCTGTCGCTGTCGTTCATCTGGCGGCGGATGACGATGCGCCAGTTGCTGACTTTGATGGTAAAAACGATATAGGTGCCGACCGTGAGCACCGTCGCCATAGCGTACCAGCCATCGAAGCGCCGCCAAATCACCAGCGCCGACAGGATCAGCATCAGGATCGTCGGAAAGACGTTGAACAGCGAGAAGGACAGCAGGCTGTCGATCGCAGTCGTGCCGCGCTGGATCGCGCGGGACAGGCCGCCGGTTTGCCGGTCGAGGTGAAATTTCAGCGATAGGCTGTGCAGATGGCGGAAGACCCCCAGCGCGATCTGCCGGATGGCGCGCTGCGACACTTTCTGGAAGATCGCGTTGCGGACTTCGTTGAAGAACTGCGTCAGCAGCCGCGCCAGCCCATAGGCGGCGATCAAACCCACCGGAATCGCGACCAGCGCCACCGTCTTACCCGACAGGACATCGACCGCCTTGCCGTAGACGATCGGGATGAACAGCGTCGCAATGTTGCTGAACAGCAGCGCCAGCATCGCCAGGACGACGCGGATGCGCAGCTCGAGGGCGTTTTTAGGCCAGAGATAGGGCGCCAGACTTTTCAGCGCGCGCAGATCGCCGACCGGCTTAGCGCCTGTCTTTGCGGATATCTCGGAAGTGGGCGGGGCGTGTAGATGACGGGGCGGACTCATCCGGCCTATATAAGGCCGATCCGGGGTTTGCGCGAGGGTGCAACGCTTAACGAATCGCGACGGTCCTGCTAGCGGCGGATTCGAATCGCTCGGCGGGCCGGCACGCCGACCCGCCGAGCGCGGCCGGCCAAGGTGGCGAAGCAGAGGACGAGCATGGTGCGCACCGCGAAAGCGGCGCCTGCCAGCGCCAATATCCAGGCCAGAGCCATCAAGGCCGTGACTAGAGCCGCCAGCTGGACATCGATCCGGTGGGCGCGCAAGGCGCGGATGGTTCTTCGCACGCGCCAAGCGCGACCGGGTTCACGGGTCGACGAAAGCTTGGCAGCAGTTGCCCTGCACGCGAGCCCGGGCCCGCGGGTGAATTCAGGCGGTCGAATTACCACTCCCATCAAGCCCTCCGACAATCGCCGCTATGACAGGCGCTATGTAGGCGCCGCACGGGCGCCGCCATCGCGGCATGCGTCATCCCCAGCAGACGAATTCAGCCGGTCATAATTTCGGAACGGCCGTCCGTCTTAAAATGTTCCCTCACTCGATCTGCTCTTCATCCGCCGCACGGTACCATTCGGTCATCGAGTGAAGACTGAGAACGGCTAGCATATAGGCGGCGCAAACAGGGTCCACCGGAATATTGTAGGTGCGAAAACGCGTCACTACTGGTGCGTACATTGCATCGGCGTTACTAAAACGCCCAAACAGAAAATGTCCTGCGCCGCCGAAACGGCTTCGCGCATCGCGCCAGATGGCCTGCACACGCTCCACATCGGCAGTGGCGGCCGGGGAGAGAGTGGGTGTCGGCAGGTCGGCGCCGATATCCATCGGCAGTTCCCGCCGGAGATCGGGAAAGCCGGAGTGCATCTCTGCCGAGACGGAGCGCGCACAGGCAAGCGCGGCAAAATCGTGGGGCCAAAGTTTCGCCTCGGGAAAGCGCGCCGCGAGGTAGTCCAGGATCGCCAGCGACTCCCATATCATGTCCCGCCCGTCGATCAGGATCGGCACCTTGCCGGCGGGGCAGTATTCCAGAATCCGCGCCCTGGTGTCGGTCTGGCGCAGATGAATGACGATCTCCTTGAACGGGAGCTTGGCCTCCTTCATCGCGACCCAAGGCCGAAGCGACCAGCTGGACCATGTCTTCGTGCCGATGATCAGGGTTAAGCTCATGTGAATTCCCCCTATCTCAGTCTATTCGAGGTCGCATGCTGCACGGCGGATTGCAACCGTTTAAACAGGATGATAAACAGCGCGCCTTCCTCTGGAAGACGCCGTTATCGGCGGGCGCGTAGCTCAGCGGGAGAGCACTTCCTTGACATGGAAGGGGTCGCAGGTTCAATCCCTGCCGCGCCCACCAGATATTTCAACGACTTAGCTGATTTGTAAGGCGCCTGGTTTTGCGCCATTGGCGTTCAATGTAAGGCGCCCTACCCCCCGCGATGCCCTAATGCTCCACTTCTCGACCGTCTCAGTCAGGATCGAGGCAACGCCGAACGAGAGCGGAATCGACACCCAAAGCGGCAACCCGAGGTCCCACATGATCGGCCAGTGGCATAGGTATAGTGGATAAGAAATCTTCCCAAGCCACTGCGGCACAGACATTTCTAACGGCGCCCAATGGAACTCGAACCGAGACAACCAGGCGCCCGCAAAGAAGCCCGCCCCGAATAGTGAATATCCGTTAAAGCTTCCAGCGACCACGCACATCAAGAGGGCTATTATGAGCCGCGCACCCGATGCTCGGCCGACCCATACGAACAGGGGCATCGCAAACATTGCCCACGCTTCTACAGTGAGGGACCAAGCTGGCGGATCGACGACGGGTCCCGAGCTGGCGTCGCTCACGGGCAACCACAAAAACTGCAACGGGGAAGGGCTTTTATTGAGCAGCAGATAGCCCGCAGCAAGGCAGAGCGCGTAGACAGGCCATAGGCGAACAAATCGACGGGCTAAAAAATTGAAATAGCGCCCGTCCCATGACCGCGCAAGAACCTAGCCTGATAAGACAAAAAACATCAGAACGGCGATTTCCGATGGAGCCGCCAATGCGTAATAGCCGTGCATATTGGAGGCGTGCCCTGCCAGCACCACTACGGCGAGACAGCCGCGGAGGCCGTCGAGTGTTTGATTACGGGGCGCCATCCCGCTTGGTTATCGCGGCAGGCGTAATGGCGTTGTTATCGAACTCGCGGCCAAAGGCTACCCTTTCCCGCGCCCTTAGCAATCGTTCGTTCCTAGCTGCCTGGGCTTTAACATAATCGGGGTCTGTCAGCGCGGACTTAGCCCAGAGGCTGACAAATGGGATCTCCAGCTCGGTCATCATTTCCTTCTTGCCGGATTAACGAAGGCGCTTGCCACCAGCGATTATGTGATCAGTTATCGCGGTGAGAAGGTTAGCACGATCAAACGCGGCTTTTCCTTGGCATGTAAGAGTGCCGGGTCGAAGGGTGTCTCCCCGCCCATTCTGCGTCATCCGGCGCCGACTTGGATGGCGCTGAACGGCGTTCCGATTAGCGAGATTGGACGTATGTTAGCGACGAAGGGAGAACCGTAGCGAAGGTCTATGCCAAGCATAAGCCGGAATATCTTCAGCGCACGGCGAACGTCTTACAGCTCGATTTGGAGTAAGGAAAGGCACCTTAATTGTACGGCGCCCCTGGAAAATCTGAAAGGCTAAGTTATTGATAAAGCAGGTGTATCCTTCCTTGACATGGAAGGGGTCGCAGGTTCAATCCCTGCCGCGCCACCCGATATCCACCTGATATCGCTGCCATGTCTAAAGCGCTTTATTCAGCCTCCGCCGACCTAATGCGCCAACAGCACAGGAATCTTGGCAGTGGAAATGATCTGCCGCGTGGTTCCGCCGAACAGGATTTCCCGCGCGCGGCTGTGGTGATAACCGCCCATGACCAGGAGACCGGCATCGATCTCTTTCGCCTCGCGCAGGACGGCCTCTCCGACGCTGCCCGATCCGGCAGGCGCGTCGTGGGTGCTGGCGACGATTCCGTGCCACGCAAGATGCCACGCGAGTTCTTCGGCCTTGTTCCCTGAATCGCCGTCCACCGTCAGGATGCGTACGGTTTCCATGCGCGTAAGAAGCGGCAATGCCGAGGTCACGGCGTGCACGGCCTCCCGTGCGCCGTCCCAGGCGATCAGCGCGGTACCAGACAATGTATCGACCGGCCTTCCGGGAACCAGGAGAATGGGCCGGCCGGCGTCGAACAAAACCGCCTCCAGCATCGCGTCGCCGTCGATCGGCGCTTTCTCGCTCAAACCGCGCATCACCACCAGATCAGCAAATCGTGCAAGATCGCGCAGCACGTCGTCCGATGCTGCCGCGTATTCATGCCAGGAAACCGAAACGCCGATGCTCTGCGCAGGCTTCGAGACGATCGGCAGCTGGTGGCACAGGCGCCAGCGCTCGAACATCGCCGCAGCCCTACGGCCCACTGCGACCGAATGATGCTCGGCCGTCGCGATCGCGGAGTCCAGTAGGATCGGATAGGACCATTCCACGGCATATTGCACGACCGCGGTCGGGTTGGGCCGAATGCAGGCCACCGAGATATGCGCGTGGAAGCTGCGCGCGAGCGAGAATGCCGCATCGAGGACGATTTCATCCGCGGCCTGACCGGTGATTGGAACGAGCAAGGTTCGTAGTGACATAAGACGCCCCCTTTGATTGAGCCGCAATGAAATGTCGGAGCGCGGTAGCCGTCTTTGATTCATCGCAAGGCTGTCGCCCTCGTTATCGGCCAATCTGGCCGCGAACTGGAGGCAGGACATGCAAAGTTATATGGAGTGCCGCGCTTGCCGCGGTAGCACGAATAGCGCCGGGGCCACCTGAGTTGCTGACAATCGTCACCATTTCAGTCACACTGAATGGTGAAACTTGTCCCCGGAGGAAACGCATGTCCAAGCTGCCCGCCCACCTGCCGCAAACAGTGGATGGCGCCTCCGCGCATATTTATACCGTGACCACCCCGTCGGCTGACGATCTGAAGCTGATGGTGTTTCTCGAAGCCGCCGGCCAGGGCTTTTACGGCGCCTTCGCCGAAGCCGCGCCCAACGACGAAATCCGGGCGATCTTCAACAAGAATGGGCAAGAGGAAGTCGGCCATGCCCATCGCGTCAGCCGCGCGCTGAAGCTGCTGTTCAACGAGGATTTCGACGTGCCCGAGCCGGCGGACAATCCCTATTATGCCTGGCCCAAGGACGTTGTGCTGTCGAAGGACATGATCAGCGGCATCGCGCAGCAGGAGCTGGCGGGCGACGCACTCTACGATCTATGGGCCACCAATCTCGGGCATGAGGAGGCCAGCCGCCTGCTGCGCCGGAACGGCAAAGAAGAAAAAGGCCATGGCGAAAGAATGCAGCGCGCCGCCGGCATGCTGTGACCCAGAATGCATGAGCTGGGCCGTTCCTTGTCGGATTCCTTGACAAGGTGAATTTTCTGGCAAACTGGAAACCCGCTAAAACAATGAGTTGTGTCGGTTGGCGCGGAATTTGCATTGTTGCGCATTATGATGCTCACGCTTGAATCGCAGTTCGCAGCCCGGTCTGCCACGGCCGGCGCCTCGCCCATTGCGCGCGGCTTTATCGCCGCCGCCGCGGCCGTGCTCGGCCTTTTCGGCAGCGCCAGAGAGGCAACGGCGATCTCCGCGCCGATCACTCTGGGAACGGCAAGCAACTATGGCGTGCTGACCGGCGACGGCGATACGCTGACCTTGGGCGGCGGGTTCAACCTTTCCGGCAATGTCGGCATCGGCAAGAACAGCACCGTCAATCTGGACGGCAACAATGCAATCGCGGGCAATACCTACGAGGATAGCGGCATTACCACCAACTATAATGGTGGCATGACCTGGCTTTCCGGCACCATCTATACCCAAAGCATGGCGATCGCGATCGCGGACGCGAGCGCGGCCGCGACCAACGCCGCAGCCCTGGCCGCGAATCTGAGCGTTACGGGCAACACGATCAACCTGAGCAGCTCGTCGATCACCATCAAAGCGCTGACCAACCTTAGCGAAAACGTGCTGAACATCAGCGCACTGAGCGTGGCGAACAGCACGCTGACTTTCGACGATAACGGGTTCACCGGCGCGAAATTCATCATCAACGTCACCGGGGCCTTTACCGTCAGCTCTTCCGGCACCGGCAAGAGCATCATCAAGGGCATCAACGGCGCCTCGGGGGCAGACATCCTGTTCAATATCGAGGGCAGTTCCGGCACGGTTTCGATCACCGGCAACAGCACGAACCAGATCATCGGTACCTTGCTGTCGCCGGCGAGAAGCGTGACCGTTGGTGGTGGCGGTAGTTTGGCCGGCAATATCATCGCGGGCGTGAAAAATATTTCGGGCGGCAGCACTATCTCGGACCAGTCCACCGGCTTCAACGTCAACGCCCTGGCATACGTCCCTCGGTCGGTCGTCAAAACGCCGGAACCGTCTTCGATCGCGCTTTTCGGCGCGGGCGGCCTGGCCTTGCTGGTGGTCCGCCGACGGCGGCCCACCAGCCGCTAAGGCGGCTTACTGTGTCAGCAGCGCCGTGACCCTCTTGCCGCCTTGGATCAAGGACAGGCTTCGCGCCCTGCCGCCGCTGTCGGTCTGGAAAATCACTTCACCATCGACGACACGCAGGAAAAACTTGCCGTCGCCTTCGGAATAAAGCTCCGCCCGCGGCTGGCCGGTTCCCTGGATATAGAGCCGGTTTGCGTCACTGGTGATGTTCAGGAAGAACGTCTCGCTGACCTCATAGCGCCCGATATAACCGTCGAAATCGCTGGGTTTGACAGCCACCTCGCGATGCAGATTTCTAAGCGGCGTATCCTTGTCGAGGATATGGACGCCGATATCGTCGATCGCGTTGACGGAATTCGACAGTACGACGACCCCGACCTTGCTTTTCGGCACGAAGCCGATGAAAGCGCGATATCCAGCCGTCTGGCCGTTCTCCCAGATCATTTCGATGCCGTGCAGGGTCGCCACGTGCCAGCCCAGCGCCGCCTTCAATTCGCTATATTGCGTCGGACGCTGAAACTTCACCATGTCCGCCATGGCGGGCGCCAACGGCAAATTCGTCAGGCCGATATTCGCGGCGATGAAATTGAGCAGGTCGTTGGCGGTCGACCGCACGCCGTCGGATCCCAGCAGAGTGGGCGCCCGTGCATGCGGCACGGGCTCCAGATGAGCGTCATAGCCGGCGGAGAGCCGGTCCTTTTCCTCAAGGGACGACGCGATCCGCGTATTTTCCATATGCAGCGGCCCGAAAATCCGCGACTTCAGCAAAGTCTCGAAATCGGTATGGCCGGCGTTCGTCACCGCTATCCCCAGCAGATCGTAGCCGGCATTGGAATATTCGTAAGCCGACCCGACATCACGCGTCAGCTCATAGGCGGCGACCGATTGCAGGAACTGGTTCGCCGTCATGTCGGCGTTCGGATCGTTGAAGTTCGTGATCGCGACATTGGCGGGCATCTTCGGCAGGCCCGACATATGGGTGCCGAGATCGAGCAGGCTGATCGGCCGGGGGCCGCGCTGCGGCAGCTTTGTCCCCGGCGGCAGATACTTTGCCGCAGGGTCGCTGAGCGACAGCTCGCCACGCGGGGCCTCATCCGCCAGCGCTAGTGCGGTGAACACCTTGGACACCGAGCCGATCTCGAAGATTGTGTCGCCATCCACCGAATCGTCATTGCCCACCTTAGCCGGACCGCGCGCGAATAGGCGCCGGCCGGACGGCTCGACCACGCCGACGATCAGCCCGACGCTGTCGTGATAGGTTACGACGCGGTCGTCGACGATACGCTGCAGGTCGGCGTCGCCCGGCAGGATCGAGGGCACTTTGCCGGGATTGGACACGGCCGGCGCGGATCGCATAGTCGGCGCGGATGTCGGCGCGGCCGCGGCGCCGATGCTCAGCGACCTGAGGAGGACCAGGGCCGCTACGCCGGAAAGCAGCGCATTGCGGCGTGTCTGATTCTTATCGTTCACGGATAAAAGATCCTCGCCAAGCTTGCCAGCATCCATCGTCTTCGCTCATTCTAAGCACTATCTATATCGAGCGGGGGTGCTTGCCGACATCGGCAGGCTGAGATCATACCCTAAAGCAGGACTGTTAAAGCCTGCTTATAACCTGATGCGGGTAATGCCGCCGTAGGGAGAATGAGTTCTTGAACGCGACCCCACCTCCACGGCCAGGAAAAATCGCCATCGTCGGCGGCGGCGTCATTGGATTGTCGATCGGCTGGCGGCTGGCGGCGGCCGGGTGCGCGGTCGAGATATTCGAACGCGGCGCGGCCGGCCATGGCGCAAGCTGGGCGGCGGCCGGCATGCTAGCCGCCGGATCGGAGGTGGAGCCGGGCGAGAGGGTCTTGTTCGGATTGCTGAAACATTCGCAGTCGCTATGGCCGGGTTTCGCCGCCGAGCTGGCCGAGGCCAGCGGGATTGACGTCGAACTGCGCACCGAGGGCACGATCTCCGTTGCCTTGTCCCAGGACGAGCTGGGCCGGCTGCGCCAGACCTATGCGTTGCAGCAGCAGTTGGGGGTAAATTCACGCTGGCTCGGCCGCGCGGAGTTGCTGGAACGCGAACCGCATCTGAATCCGCGGCTGGCTGGCGCAATACTGGTTCCAGGCGACTTTCAGGTCGAAAACCGTATGTTGGTCGAGGCGTTGAAACTAGCCTTTGCCCGAGCGGGGGGCGTGCTCCGCGAGAATGTCGGCGATGTTGCCGTCAGAACCGGGACCGACCGGGCGGTGGGGGTCACGGCCGGCGGCTCCGACTATACGGCGGAGACCGTCATCGTGGCGGCGGGCGCCTGGACGCCCGATGTGGCGGGATTACCGGCTGCCGCCTGCCCACCAGTACGGCCGGTCAAGGGTCAGATGATGGCCGTGAGAATGGACCCTGCGGCCCCGATCCTGAACCATGTGCTGTGGACGCAAAAAGCCTATCTGGTCCCGCGCCTGGATGGGCGGCTGCTGATCGGTGCGACGACGGAGGAGCGCGGGTTCGACACCTCCCTGACCGCGGGGGGCATGCTGTCGCTGCTGGAATCGGCATGGCGCGCCTTGCCCGGCATCGAGGAACTGCCCATCATCGAAAGCTGGGTCGGCTTCCGCCCCGGATCGCGCGATGATGCGCCGATATTGGGCGGGACGGCTATCGAAGGTTTGGTCCTGGCGACCGGCCATCATCGCAACGGCATCCTGTTGACGCCGATCACCGCCGACGCCATCGCGGGGTTGGTGATGACCGGCGAGACCGACCCGGCCATTGCACGGTTCGGACTGGCGCGGTTCGGACCTCACGAGTTTGAAAGGACGAAATCATGGATATCAGCCTGAACGGCGAGCCCCACCAATTCGCCGGCTCCAGCCTGATCGACCTGCTGGCCGCGCAGGCGATCGACCACGCCAAGCCCGGCGTCGCCGTCGCCGTCAACGACGCCATCGTGCCGCGCGCCGAATGGGCGAACGCCTCGCTACAACCCGGCGACGTCGTCGAAATCGTGCGGCCACATTCCGGTGGCTGATATGTCCGCTATATCGACGCCACCCGTGCTCACGATCGCCGGAGAGGAGTTCGGTTCGGCGCTGATGGCCGGCACCGCCGGATACCCTAACCGCCAGGTGATGCTGGACGCGCTGGCCGCCAGCGGCGCGGAGATTGTGACCGTCTCGATCCGGCGCGTCGATCTCGCCGGTCCGCGCGAAAGCCTAGTCGAATTGCTGGACGGAAAATACCGGCTACTCCCCAACACGGCGGGCTGTGCGACGGCGCGGGACGCCGTACTGACGGCGGGATTGGCGCGCGAGGCACTGGGTACCAATTGGGTGAAGCTCGAGGTTGTCGGAGACCGTGAGACGCTGTATCCGGATGTCGAGCAATTGCTGAAAGCCGCCGCGACATTGAACGAGCAGGGATTCGCCGTGTTGGCTTATACCAACGACGATCCAATCACCTGCGAAAAGCTCGCCGATCTCGGCTGTGCCGCGGTAATGCCGCTAGGCGCACCGATCGGCTCGGGCCTGGGAATCCTCAACCCCTATAATATCGAGGCGATCTGCCGCCGCCTGACCACGCCGGTGATCCTCGATGCCGGCATCGGCACCGCGTCGGATGCGGCGCGGGCAATGGAGTTGGGCTGTTCCGGCGTGCTGCTGAACACCGCGATCGCCAGGGCCGATGACCCCGTCATGATGGCCAACGCGATGCGCATGGCAATCGCCGCCGGCCGCGCGGCCCGAGTTGCCGGACGCATCCCCAAGCGGCTTTACGCCGAGCCGTCGAGCCCGGAGCTGGGCCTGATCGGGTCGTGAAGGTGCCGGGTCCCTCGCGCCTGCCCCGGCCGCCGATCCTGTTGATTACGGATCGGAAGCAATGCCCCGAAAGCCTGGAGGCGCGCGCCGCCGCCTTGTTTCGTGGCGGCTGCCGTTTCCTGTCGTTGCGGGAGAAGGATATGGCGCCAGACGAGCGGACGGCCCTGCTTGGCCGGCTCGCAGCGCTGGGTCGGGAGTGCGGTGCGACCGTTTGCGTTCACGACGATATCGTCGCCGCGCGCGCCTGCGGGACTGCCTTGCACCTGCCGGCGGACGGCGAAACGGCCCGCACCCGCCGCCTGCTGGGACCGGACGTCCTGATCGGCCAATCCTGCCATAGCCGGGCCGAAATACTCGCCGCCGCTGCCGGCGGCGCGGACTATGTGACAATGGGACCGGTCTTCGCGACGGCCAGCAAACCCGTTTATGCCCCGGCTGAAAATCTCACGGATGCGATGGCCGGCATCCGTTTGCCGATCCTAGCGCTGGGCGGGATTACACGGGACATGTTGCGGAATCTGCCGGTTGGCTTCAGCGGCTTGGCGGTCATGGGAGCGGCAATGACGGAAGCCGACCCCGAAGGCTGGTTTGCCGAGATTGAGGCCGGTTGGCGCGAACTCGATGTCGAGTCAGGTTAACGTGCCGGCTTCTGGTAAGGCGAGAATTTGCCGAGCAGGCAAGGCTGTCCGGTCGGCCGTACCTTGATGGTTTCCAGATTGTCGCAATATTGCGGATTGCTGCTGACCCAGACGAACCCTTCATCATAACGAAGCGCGCTGCACTTATTGGGTAGATTGTTCACCCAGACCTTATGGCCCGTCATATAGAACAGGATCTGGTGATCGTTGAGGACCTTCGTGTGGTCGATCTCCCGGGCTTCGATGCAGACCTGACTGTCTGAGGCAGGCTTGGCGTCATCGGCCAGCGCGGAGGGGATGCCCGAAATAGCCGCAGTGGCAGCAAGGATAAAACCTGCGACGCGCGCTGCCTTGGTAGCGCCGGATAGAGTGCTCATATTGCCCTCTCCTCTTTCGTCCCTAGGACGCCTTCTCATACGGCGTGAATGCGCCAAGCGTACAAGTCTGCCCGGTGCGAAGTACGCGGATGATCTCAAGATTATCGCAATATTCAGGAAGACTGCTCTCCCAGGCGAACCCGTCCTGAGATGTCAGGGTGCTGCAACGGTTACTCAGGTTATTGACCCAGACCTTGTGCCCATCCTGACGCCCGTTCATGTAGAACAGGATCTGATGATCGTTCAGCACTCGGGTATGGTCGATCCGGTTGATCTGAAGACAAACCGGCTTATGCGCGTCGTCGGACTGCGCAAAGGCCGGGACCGGCGCGATCGACGTCGCGACCGCCGCGAGTGCAAATAGAATGCTCTTGGCGCGCGGGACCAAGCTACTGTCGGACGTATAGGTCATATTCGCCTCCCATTGGTTGATTGGCCCCTGTTCGATCGACGATCGATCCGGTCGGCTGATCGGGTAGTGGTCTTTTGAGACAATCTTGACGCTACCTTTATTCCCAAAGGGGATCGTAAGAAGTAAAATGGTGCCACGCTAGCGTTTCGCAAGCGCGCAACGGGCGCCGAGCCCTTACGAGAACCTCGTATCATGTTGAACGATCCTGTCGAGATATTCCGGCGGCTGAGCGGGCACCAGTGCCGGCATGCGCCCCTTTTGCCGAGTCATTATGAAGCCAAACTATAAATTGCTGGCCGGCGGCGCGGGATTGCTGATCGTCGGTTTGCTGATCTTCGGACGTGGAACCGTAGATAAATCGGCCGCGCAACATATGCCCTCAGTGCCGGTGACCGCTGGCGTGGTGACCGCGCACGACGTCCCGCTGACCCTGACCGGGATCGGCACGGTGCAGGCCTATAACACGGTCACGATGCGCGCGCGGGTAGACGGCGAACTCATGAAGGTAGCCTTCACCGAAGGGCAGGACGTTAAGAAGGGCGCCATCCTGGCCCAGATCGATCCGCGCCCCTATCAGGCCGCGCTCGACAATGCGACCGCCACCTTGGCGAAGGACCAGGCCGCGCTGAACAATGCCCGGCGCGATCTTGCCCGCTACCAGGGCACGGCCGCGAAGGGCTATTCGTCCAAGCAGCAGCTCGACACGCAGGCCTCATCGGTTGACTCGCTCGCCGCCATGGTTCAAGCCGATATCGCCAATGCCGAGAATGCCAGGGTGCAGCTGGGCTATACGACGATCACCTCGCCGCTCGACGGCGTCACCGGCATCAGGCTGGTTGATCAGGGCAATCTGGTCCATGCCAGCGACGCCACCGGGCTGGTCGTTATCACCCAGCTTCAGCCGATCTCTGCGATCTTCACCCTGCCGCAGTCCGAATTACCGCAGATCGCAGCGGCGCGCGACAAGGGCGTGCTCGCCGTCACGGCGCTGGATGCCGACGGCGCGACCGAGCTGGGTCAGGGAACTCTGACGCTGATCGACAACCAGATTGATCCGGCGACCGGCTCGATCAAGCTCAAGGCGAGCTTTCCCAATGACAAGCGAACCTTATGGCCGGGCCAGTTCATCAATGTCCGGCTGCGGATCGGTGAGGTGCATGACGGCCTGACCGTCGCATCGCGGGTGATCCAGCGCGGGCCCAAGGGATTCTTTGCCTTCGTCATCAAGCCCGATAACACCGTGGAGATGCGGCCGGTCGAGACCGGGCAGGAAGATCGCGGGCAGATTCTGGTGACGAAGGGGCTGAGCGCGGGCGAGCGCGTGGTGATTGACGGCCAGCTTCGCCTGCAGCCGGGATCGATGGTCCAGGCGACCGAGGAAAAGACCGCGGCGATCGAGCCCGCAACGCCACAGCAAAGCCGGTAACCGGTGGGATTTTCAAAAACCTTCATCGACCGGCCGATCGCCACGGCGCTCCTGATGGCCGCCATCCTGCTGGCGGGTATTCTGGCCTTCGGCCAACTTCCCGTAGCGTCGATTCCCAAGGTCGATTTCCCGACCTTGCAGGTCACGGCAAACCTGCCGGGCGCCGACCCCGAAACCATGGCCTCGTCGGTCGCGACACCGCTGGAGCGTCAGTTCGCACAGATTTCCGCGCTGGGGCAGATGACATCGACCAGCACTCTGGGCAGCACCCAGATCGTTTTGCAGTTCGATCTATCACGCAATATCGACGCCGCGGCACAGGATGTGCAGGCGGCGCTGGCCGCGGCGGCGGGCCAGCTTCCGAAGAATCTGCCGAATCCGCCGACCTGGCGCAAAACCAACCCGGCCGATCGCCCGGTCCTGCTGTTCGGCATCACCTCCGACGTCCTGCCGCTCGACCAGCTCGACGATATTGTCGATACCAAGCTCGCGCAGCAGCTGGCGCAGATTCCCGGAGTGTCGCAGACGATCATCTTCGGCGAGCAGAAGCCGGCTGTTCGGGTCCAGATCAACCCGGCCCAGCTGGCGAACCAGGGCCTATCGCTCGAGGATGTCCGCTCCGCGATTGCCACGGCCAGCGTGGATGCGCCGAAAGGCACGTTCGACGGCCGTTACCAGTCCTCAACCATCGCATCGAATGATCAGATTCTGAACGCGGAAGGATATCGGCGGATCATTATCGCCTATCGCAATGGCGCGCCGGTCCGCGTGTCGGACGTCGGCAGTGCGATCGACGCGGTCGAGAATGTCCAGCTCGCCGCCTGGGCCAATCAGACGCGCGGCATCACCATGGCGATCTTTCGTCAGCCCGACGCCAACGTCATCACCACGGCCGATCTTGCGAAGGCCGAACTGCATCGGCTTCAGGCATTCCTGCCGCCTTCGGTCAAAGTCGAGGTCTTGGCGGATCGGACCCTCACCATTCGCGCGTCGGTCGCCGACGTCGAAATGACCCTGATGATCACCATCGTGCTGGTGGTTATGGTCATATTTCTGTTCCTCAGAAAGCTATGGGCCACAGTGATTCCGGGGCTGGCGGTCCCCCTATCGCTGATCGGCACATTCGGCGGCATGTTCCTGTTGGGATACAGCCTGGATAACCTGTCGCTGATGGCGCTGACCATCGCCGTCGGCTTCGTGGTCGATGACGCTATCGTGATGATCGAGAACATCGTCCGCTATATCGAGAAGGGCGACAGCGCCTATGAGGCGGCGGTGAAGGGTTCGCGCCAAATCAGCTTCACGATTATCTCGATCACCGTGTCGCTGATCGCGGTCTTCATCCCCCTATTGCTGATGGGTGGAATCGTCGGCCGGCTGTTCCATGAATTCGCCATGACCGTGACGATGGCCGTGGTGATTTCCGCCTTCGTGTCATTGACCCTGACACCAACGATGTGCGCCCGCTTTCTTGGCCGCCACGAAGATAATCACGGCCGCTTCTATCTCGCGCTGGAGCGGTTCTTCGACTGGCTGGTGCATGGTTACGGCAAGCTTTTGAAGATTGTGCTCAAGCATCGGCGGCTGGCGATTCTGTCGCTTGCCGTCACGATCGGCATTACCGTGCTGATGTTCGTGATCGTTCCCAAGGGATTTTTCCCGCAGCAGGATAACGGACTAGTCATCGGCGCGACCGAAGCCGCGCTCGACATATCCTCGGCCGAAATGGCGCGCAAGCAGGAGCAGGCGAGCGCGATCATCTTGTCCGATCCTGGGGTAGCTACGATCATGTCGAACGTAGGGGCGGGCGGCGGCAATACCTCGAACACCGGAAAGTTGTTCATTTCGCTGAAGCCGTTTCAGGAACGCCCGGGAATTACGGCCGACGACATCATCAACCGCCTGCGGCCGAAACTGGCGCGATTGGAGGGGTTTCGGGTGTTCATGCAGGCGGCGCAGGACATCACCGTGGGAACGCGGCAATCCCGCACGCAATATCAATATACGCTGCAATCGCCGGATATCGCGGAGCTGGGCCATTGGGCCAATGTCATGGTCGATAAGATGCGATCACTGCCACAGCTGCAGGACATCACGACCGACCAGCAGGACACCGCGTCGCGCACCATGGTGAAGATCGACCGCGATCTGGCTTCGCGTCTGGGAATCACAACCCAGGCGATCGACGACACGCTCTATGATGCCTTCGGCCAGCGTCAGGTCGCGACCATCTTCACCCAACTGAACCAGTATCATGTCGTACTGGAGGTCGATCCCAAGTTCCAGCAGGACCCATCGGCGTTGCGGCTGATCTATGTCAAATCGGCCAGCGGCGCACAGGTGCCGCTCAGCGCCTTCACAACGTTCGAGCCCACAACTTCGGCGCTGTCGATCAACCATCAGGGTCAATTCCCAGCGATAACGATCTCGTTCAATCTGGCGCCGGGTGTCGCGCTGGGCGAAGCCACCGCATTGGTCGAGCGCACGGCCGCCGATGCGCACATGCCGGCGACGGTGACCCCGACCTTCCAGGGCAACGCCCAGGCATTCCACGATTCGCTATCGACCATCCCGCTCCTGATCGCGGCGGCGCTGGTCGCGGTCTATATCGTGCTGGGCATATTGTATGAGAGCTTCATCCATCCCCTGACTATCCTGTCGACCCTGCCATCGGCCGGCGTCGGCGCATTACTGATGCTGTGGATATTCCACTATCCGCTCGACATGATGGCGTTGATCGGAATCATCCTGCTGATCGGGATCGTCAAGAAGAATGCCATCATGATGATCGACTTCGCCTTGGAGGCGGAGCGCCATCAAGGTATGTCGCCGGAGGATTCGATCTATCAGGCGGCGCTGCTGCGTTTCCGCCCGATCATGATGACAACCATGGCCGCCTTGTTCAGCGGTTTTCCGCTGATGCTGGGTTCGGGCGCCGGTTCGGAACTCAGACGACCGCTCGGCTTCGCCATCGTTGGCGGGCTGCTGCTGTCGCAGGCGCTGACCCTGTTCACCACGCCGGTCGTCTATCTTTATCTCGACCGCTTCGGCGCTTGGCTCCGCGGCGACAAACGCACCGGCAGA
>JAQGIF010000356.1 GCA_028291345.1 Rhodospirillales bacterium
GGTATCAGATTGGCAAAATGACCGATCGTGGAGCGCGACGCCGCGCGACGGCGATTGGCGCGGACGGTCGCGATCAGGAGATCATGCTCGCCCGTCAGGCCCGCCAATAGCAGAGTATAGGCGGACAGCATCGCCATGAACGGCGTAATCCGGTGGCGTGTACAAAGACCAGATAACCGCCGGCCGGTCTGTGTCCCGATCAGAAACTCAAGCGAGCCGCCCTGGAACGTTCCGGCCGTAGCTGAGGACGCTGGCGCGCCTCGACGAAATCCGCGCAGCTGATCGGTCCACCAGATCCGATGGATTTCGGCGTCCGGGCTACCCACCCATCCTCTCTGCCAAGCGGCGAACTCACGATATTGCGGAACCGTCGCAGGCACAGAGAACGGCGTTCCAGCCTCGATCGACTGATACAGGCTGCGCCATTCGGCGCCTATTTCCACGAGCGACATTCCGTCCGCGGCGAGATGATCGATAATGACCGTGACGACATGATCCTGCGCGGACAGACGATATACGGTGAGGCGAAGCCGATCTGGCGCGTCGAGTTCGAACGGCTGCCGGCAGGAGGCGCTGCTCGCCATCTTGGCAAGACCCAAGGGATCCGGACCGCCCGACACATCTTCCAGTACGAGCGCCACTTCATAGGGCTGTGCCGCCTGTTGAACCAGCACTCCGCCGACGAAGGCAAAACGCGAGCGGAGGATTTCGTGCCGATCTACGATCAGCTGGAAAGCCTCGCGCAGCGTCTCGAGATCGAGATCGCCGATCGCGCGCATGAGGAGCGGGACATTTGCGACATAGCCTTGCGCTTGCAGCCGCGCAACCATGACCTGGTTCGGCGAGCAGACAGAAGCGGTCGCCGCGCTCATGGTAAAGACCGCGTTGCGGTTGAGTGAGCGGTGAAATTGAGTGGGCGTAAGCCGGCGATCGGCATTGCGGATACCTCGGAATTACGATCCGGCAGGTATAAACGCGGGTGCCATCGGTCGTGCGTTAAGCGTTCGCTAAGATTTCAACATGCGATTGTGAAGACTTGGGCAACGAGCCTTCAGCCAGAGGGGCGAAGGTGCCGATGCCAAAAGCGGACGATCACGTCCCGGGCGTCTTCAGCTTCGGGCAGCTCGAAATCCTCGGTGAAGCCGTGCCACATTCCTTCCCAGACGTGGAGTGCGGCGTCGGCGCCGGCCTTCACCAAGCGCGCATGACTATGAACCGCCGCGCTCATCTCGCCAGCCCGCGTGCCGGTAATCACAAGCGTCGGCGGAAAACGCGACAACAGATCCAACGACACCGCAGGAGAGACGAGCGGGTTGTAGAGGTCTTCGGGATGGACATACGGCATGCCAGTCGGCGGAGGATTGATGTCGGCGGGCGGCGACGGCCCTCCGAAAAGTGGCGGGACTATAAAGCGGGAGTCGCCGCCCCAAATGTCGTCGGCTGGCGCGCTGATGAGCGCGATCGCCGCTGGCTTAGGAATGTTGTGCGCATCGAGCCAGGCTATCGTCATCGCGGCGAGGACGCCGCCGGCGGAAACACCGAAGATACCGATGCTGCGGGGCTCATATTGTTCGAGCAGTGTGTGATAGACCGCAGTGACATCCTCGCTCGCGGCGGGAAAGGCGTGTTCCGGCCCCTGGCGATAATCGATGGCGACGACCTCGATGCCCGATGCCGCCGCAATCGGCACCGATTCGAGAAGGGCCCCTGCCCCGGCGCCGACCCTGAAGCCGCCGCCGTGCAAATTGATCAGAAGGCGTCCTCGATTCTGCGGATCGAGCCCAGACCGCGGCCTGATGCGGTCGACTCGGACACCGCCGATCCAGTCCTCGATGATCTCGACCGGAAATTGACGGAGTGCGCGCAGCAGCCGCGGACGGTAGAAATGCTTATTCATCGCTGCGCGATACTCTGCGATCGTCGCGGTTGCTCCAACGACGGGAAGGCGGTTTCCCCGCTCGCAAAACGCTCGCCGCGCCGGTTCGCTCATATAGACCGACAGCGGCAGGTCGAATGCGGGAACGCGAACGACACCTCTTTCGCGCCCCACCGCACTGGGGATTTCCGTCATGTCAGAAGGCATAGGTCAGGTTCGCGCCGACGCTGCGCGGTTCGCCGTATGAAATCGCGCCGAAGCCGCTATTGACGTAAATATAATGGCGATCGGCGAGATTCTTGCCCCAAAGAGACAGGGACAGATGTCCGGAACCGGCGGCGATCTCAGCCAATGTCGCCCGTGCATTGACCAGGCCATAACCCGGAATAGAGCCGCCCCCGGCGGTTTCCGTCCCGATCCAGCTCCAGCCGACCAGAGCAGACAGCACCCCCGGCCCTACCACGCCGAAGCGGTATTCCGCACCGAGATTATATTGCCACCGTGGTGCGAACGGCAGCGGCGTCAGCGAGGAATGCGTGCTCGCATCGAGATAGGAATAGTTGGCGGTCAGGGTCAGTCCTTCGAACGGAATGAAAGTAATATCGCTCTCAAGCCCCTGGTAAGTCGCGCGCCCGAGATTCTCGGTCACAGTGACCAGTGAATGAAGCACTGGATCCAACGTGACCGTGTTGACCTGAATATCGCTATAATCCTGCCGGAACACGTCGATGTTGAAACGGAGACGGTCGTCTAGCCATGAAGACTTCAGTCCGATTTCATAGGCTGTGAGGTTTTCGGGTTGGAAGGGTCGCAGGACAACGTTGTAGAGATTGAAACCGCCGGCACGATATCCCTGCGAATACTTTGCGTAGGAGTGGATTTCGTCTGTCCAGCGATAGTCGATCGTCGCGCTCGGGTCGAAGCTCGAATAGCTCACGGAGCCGCTGGTCGCCAGGAATCCGCCCGACGCATAGCGCGAGTCCGAGGAATATCTGCCGCCGACGATTATGCTGAGGCGTCCATCGAGTATCGGTGGCGTCCAGGTCACATCTCCGTACACACCCGCCGACGAATTCCGCGCCGAGCCGGGAACCAGCGTCAGATCGCTGAAGCGCGGCAGGTGCGGGATAAAGGGATTGTTGATGAAGCCGAAAACTTGGCTCCCCGACTCAATAAAACCAAGTGCGCCGACCGTGTATTTGAGCGCGTTGTCGTCATCCGTGCCCGAGAGGATGACCTCCTGTGACGCCTGGCGTTCGGCCAGGACGTAATATTCGATCTGTGGCGAGTTGAATGCCTCGGATGTGTCGAGCGTGAAGTTCGAATCGTTCTCGCGGAAGGCGGTGATCGATTTCAGCGAAGTCTGGTCGGACAGGTCCCAGGTTACAGTCAGCGCGTGGCCATAATCCTTGAAGTCGTCTTTTAGGGGAATATCGACAGGGCGCCATCCCGTCTCGATTCGGCCCGGTTGAAGCGGCGCGCGGTCCACGATTCCTGGATAGTCCTGCGCCGGATCGTCGTAACCGCGCTGGATATAGTTGGGTGTGCCGTGTTGCGTCCCGTAGTCGAAGACATAATCGACCAGCAGATTGTCGGTCGCATGCCAACGCAACGCGATGCGGTAGCCCTCCTCATCCTTGCTGCCGTAATCGCCGCCTGTGCCGCTGTTGCGTACCCAGCCGTCGTCCTCGGATTTCGCGAAGGTCGCCTTAAGGCTGAAGCCGGCATATTCCGGAAGATCGACAGTTGTGAGGCTGTGGATGTAGCCGAAGCTGGCGACATCTATCGATTGCTTCGCGTCGAATTTGCCGCTGGGCGGCGCGGTCACGAATTTGATCGCCCCGCCGATCGTGTTGCGGCCGTAAAGCGTTCCTTGCGGTCCGCGAAGAACTTCAATGCGCTCGATATCGCCGAGGTCGGTTGTCAGCGCGGTGCTGCGCGCCAGATAGACGTCATCCAAATAGATGCCCACGCCAGGATCCCGGCTGATATTGACGACATCGCTTTGACCCACGCCACGAATGAAAACCTCGAGGATCGAGCCGGCATAGGCGTAAGGGGTAATCGCCAGCGACGGGACCTTGTTGGTCAGGTCGGCAAAGTTGGTGAAGCCCATCTTCTCGAGATCGGCGGCGCTGAACGCTGTGATCGAAAGCGGCGTCGCCTGGATTTTCTCCGAACGCTTCTGCGCAGTAACGACTATTTCCTCGAGGCCGGCTTGTCCGGGCGGCGGATCGTCATGGGCGGGCTGAGTCACCGCCGCGGCGTGCTTTCGCGCCTCGACCACGACGTCTAGATCACCGATGAATTCAAATGTCAGATCCGCCCCAAGAAGCAGCCTCAGCGCGTCGGCGGGTTCAAAAGAACCCATAACGGGCGGCGTGGTCCGGCCGCGGGCGACGTCGGGCGCCACGGCGATCCGGAGGTGCGACTGATCTGAGAAGGCAATGAGAGCTTTGGACAAGTCCTCCGATGGAATGTTGAACTCGACTGGCGTGGCATCGGCTGGAACGGCCACGGCCAAAGCGGCTATTGTTAAAGCTGTCAGGTTCCGACTGCGCCGCCCGTCCAGAAAAGCGCGCGTTTTTCCCCTGCCGCGCGAAATTGCGTGCGACATCCCTACCCCCAAATTTTGTCGTTAAGCGCTCAGAGGCGCCTATCTGACACGACGAACTGAAGTTGATTTTGAACACCCTGACCAGCCGATTTTCTTTGCCGGGGCACGGCGCAGTGTTCAGTTCCTTGGGGCCGATCGAAGAACCACCCGATTGCCGTCACGCTTCGCGTCGACCGGGAGCACCCGGGTCAGCGCCGCAACCCACTGGTCGATCGCATCCGCTTCGATCGTACCGGTATAATGTAAGACACCGGCAGCCGGGTCTCCAATCACGATGTCGCGCGTCGTATAGCGCGTGAGATCGGCAACGACGTCGGCAAGCGGTTGGTCCAGATAGGCAAGTCGGCCACGGGACCAGTCGGTTTTGGCACGCCCGTCGACCTTATCGACAGGACCGAGATCCTGAGAGAAGGAAACCTGCTCATCATGATTCAGATCGACTGATACGGCAGCCGTCCTGGGGATGCGTGGCGAAACCCTTACCGCACCCTCGACCACGGTGACGGTCGCGCGGTCGGCGCGAATCTCGACCCCGAAGGTCGTGCCGATATCGGTGATCTCGCCACCATTGGCGAAGAGCTTGAAGGGTTGCTCCGGGTTGCGGGTAATCGCGAAGATTGCCTCACCGCGATCCAATCGCACCGAGCGGCCCGTTGCATCGGCGATGATACTCAGAGTGGAGAGAGGCCCCAGAGTGATCGCGGATCCGTCAGCCAGTGCAATCCGCCGCTGTTCTCCGCGACCGGTTTGATAAACCAAGCCATCCGAAGATGCCTGCGTTGGCAAGCGGGTCTGCCGCCATCCAACCACAATTGCGGCTACCAGCAACGCGCCCGCTATCAGCATGAGCGCAGGTGATTTTGGGGACCGGCGAGTGCGGCCGGTGGGTTTTCCAGTCCCTAGTCGGGGCCCGGCTGCTTTGGTCGGAATTGGACCTGTACTGTCATACGTGTCGTTGATGATCTGTTCGTGCGTCGGCCAGACATCCGCTGGGACCGGGCGATTCCACGTATCGCGAACAGCATGATAGGCCGCACGATTTTCCGCGCTCTCCCCTAACCAAGCGGTCCAGCGCGCGCGCAAGGCCGGGTCCGCGTCGGGATCGACCAGGCAAAGAAAGCATTCAACGGCGTCGGCGGTCCGATCGCCAGATGGGTTTGGTCGCGTCATACGCCTAAGCCTCTCGTGCTCGCAAAGCGCGCACCTAGCTTAGACGAAAAAACGGACATTGTTCACACCGCTCGTCGATAATTTATCGAGATCTCGGGGACGGAGCTGTTACCGGCCCCCCGCTCCCAATCTTGCATGGATGTGATCAACCGCGCGCGACAAATATTTGCGAACCATGGTTTGCGACATACCCATCTCGGAGCCCACGTCGCGGTGCGAAAGGCCTTCGATACGGACGAGCAGGAAGACTTGGCGACACTTGGGCGGCAATTCCATGATAATGGCGCGCATGATTGCGAGTTCCTCACGCGCTGCGACCTGCTCTTCGGGCGACGGCGTTTCGTCGGCGAGCAACTCGGCCGCCCGATCGTCTATCTGGTCGATCGGCACACATCGGGCTCGGCGCAAATGGTCGAGAGCTAGATTATGCGCTGTCCGGAAGAGAAACCCTCGAGGTGATTCCAGGTGACTGCGGGTCGAGCTTTGCAGACGGGCAAATGCTTCCTGAGTGAGTTCCTCGGCGACGTCGAGCTTAGGTATTATTTTGAATAGGTAACGCCTCACTGCTCCGGCGTGGTGAGAAAAAAGGACGGTGAAGAGGCTGTTGCGGTCGATGTCCATTTCGAGGAGGGCCCTGCCCAGCTAGTGTGTCTATCGCGCCTGTAACCGCTATTCGTCACGATACCGGATCAGAGTGCGAATACACATTATAGTTGATAAACTTATAGTGTGTAAACGCGCGACTTTTCTTGCATGGACATGCGCGCGTTAGTCGGGAAAAATTTCGCACGGGTAAGGCGATTAAAAGGGCTGACCCAAGAAGAAGTGCAAGCTCGCTCTGGCTTTAGTCAGCAATATCTAAGCAGCCTAGAACGAGGCAAAAGAAAC
>JAQGIF010000358.1 GCA_028291345.1 Rhodospirillales bacterium
TTGCGCCATACAGCGTGCGACCTGACTGAGGCCAAGCCCGGTTCCTTCGCCGAGGCCCTTTGTCGTGAAAAATGGTTCGCAGGCGCGTGCCGCAACGCCCGCCGGCATGCCATGACCATTGTCGCCGACGTCAATTTGCACGTAGTCGCCGACCATCCGCTCCGGGTGCGATGAGTATCTCGTTGGGTTGGTGGCGATCGTGGTTTTGATCAGGATCTCGCTTTTGCCTGCACCAAGTGCGTCGCGGGCATTCAAGACCAGATTGAACAGAGCCGTTTCGAGCTGCGCCCGGTCGCAGATGATCGGGCATCCAGGTTCGTGGAGGGAAAATCTCAGTACGACGCGGTCGCTTGCCGCGCGCCTCAGCAGCCCCCGAACGTCTTGGATAAGCACATTGACATCGACCGTCTCGAATTCGGGTTCTTGTCGGCGCGAAAACGACAAAAGTTGGCGAATCAGCTTTTCTGCCAGGTCTGTACCCGCCAAAGCTGATTTAAGATATTCAGATGGACGAGTACTAATCTGATAAGGCTCGAGTAATTGAAGATTCCCCTTTATGACGTTCAAGAAATTGCCGAAATCATGAGCGATGCTGCTCGTTAGCTGTCCGACGACTTCCATCTTCTGGGATTGACGCAGAGTTTCCTCCATCGCCTTGCGCGTGCTGATATCCTCGACGATGGAGATAAAATAAGGCGGCTGACCGGCAGCGCCTCTGACAAATGAGACAGTAAGGTTGACCCAGATGGTAGAACAATCCTTACGGAAGTAGCGCTTTTCCATCGAATAATTATCGCGTTGTCCGGCAAGCAGGGCGTTCAGTTGCTCAAGGTCCGCGTCTAGATCGAGCGGATGCGTAATGTCCTGGAAGGTTTTCTCCAGGAGCTCATCCCGCTTGTAACCCGTCATTTCGCACAGACGCCGGTTGACCCGCAGCCACGTCCCGTCCGTTGCGACATGGGCGAGGCCAACGGCGGCCAATTCGAACGTCGCACGGAAACGTTCCTCGCTGGCGTTCAGCGTTGCTTCGACTTGGTGCCGTTTCGTGAGATCCCGGACGGTTATGATCCGCGCAGGGGTCCCCTGATAGGTCACGTTGCGGCCCTTCAGCTCCACCGGGAAAACGCTGCCATCGGCACGCAGGCCAAGGGCTTCGCTCGCGGACTCGTCCGGAATGGATTCGATCGGGATGCGGTTTATGGGTGCGACGAACGCGAACGGATCCATGCCTTCAATTTGATCGGCGGCATATCCGAACATGCGCGGGAAATGGTTATTGGCCGCTAGCACCCGCTTATAGTCGTGGATGACGATACCCTCTTCGGTAGCGTCCGCGAAAAGGCGGTATTTTTCCTCGGCCGGCGCTGACTTCGCGACGGTATCGATATCTGTGGTCTGCCCGGCTCCTATCGTCATTCGCCCTTCCAAGATGTGCCGCGGACCAATCTTCGGCAGCCTAGTCTATTCCTCCTTTGCGGAATTGCGCCAGCGCGGCCATTCGCGCCATCGATCATCCAAAATCAGTCGCGCGAGAACAAGCATCACCATGAGCGTGAAGATTATTGCGAATACCACGTCGCTGAGGAAATGCGAGCCCCTTCCCATCCGCATCAGACCAACCAGCACGGTGAAGGCGCTGAGCCCGACCCACCATCTGCGCCGATTGCGCTGAGCGATTACGGCAAATGCCAGGAAGCTCGCGGCGAGGGACGCGTCGCCTGACACGAAGGAGCAGTTCTTGTCGCATTGCTTGCTGCGCATGAAAGCCGGACTGAATTGCTTGGCGCCGCCGAACTCGAGTACCTGACTGGGACGGGCCCTGCCCCAGCTATCCTTGAAGACGACGTTGGTCATTACCCCGGCCCCCAACCCGATCGACAATACGACGAACAGGAAATTCTTCGGAGTGAGATTCCAAAAGACGCGCTTACGGATCAGGCCATACAGAAACACTCCGACTAACAGCACCAGAAACCATTCCATGGCAAAATGGATTTCTTCGTCGAAGACGCGTCCCACCCAGGTTTCGCCAAGCGTGAAGTGGCGCGGCGGAACGTAGAACCAGCTTGCGACGCCAAGATCGATGCCGGGAAAGACGACAAACAGAATCGCCAGGATCACGAGGAGGATTCCCAGCGTATGCAGCGCGCGCGTATCGACCAGATCGAACAGGAAAGACCGGCAACGCCTTAGATAGTCGAGAATATTGATCATGCCTTGGGCTATCGGTTGAAGATGTGCGGGTTGAAGAGACGGCAAGCCCGGCAGCTGCCGCCGCATTTTGTCGTTCACAATCGACAGGCGCGCGGCAAGATCGGCCGCGCGATGGTCGCCGATCAGTCCGCGCAACCAGAATTTTTCCGCCGGTCGCGCTGCGCCCGGGCGATCCGCCGACGCGCGAAAGGCCTGAACCAGGTCAGGGCGAAACGGGGCATCCCGTGGCACGGCGGCGAGCTCAGCCAGGGTGCGCCGGACATCCTCGCTATCGGCAAAGGGATGCTGCCGCAGCACGTCGGGAAGCCATACCCAGCCGGATGCTACGTCGTACCGCGCGAAGCCGTCCTGCGAGAGAATTGCGATAATATCGGTGAGCTTCTCGGCTGCAATTCCAGTCTGTTCAGCCAGTTCAGCGAAATCGAGCAAAAAACAGCCGATCCGGTTGGATACCGGCCCCGACACCAAATAGGCCCCGATGAGCCGCGCCTCAGGCGGCCAATTCTTTGCAAATCCCTGCCGCCAGCCAGTTTCCTGCCGCGAATCCTCCGTCATCGCGGTTCAGTTACCCTTGAAGCCGGAAAGCTCGTAAATGAAATAGCCGCGCCGGCGTCCCTGCCCCGCCCCGACATTCCATTCCTCAGTCAGTTTGTGTTCGGCGAACTTATCGAGGATGTCATGCCGGTCGGCATAGCGGGCGATCAAGAGGACATTCTGGCCGTTTGCCGCGGTAATCGCGTTCTCCAATTCATACTGATTGCCCGGCGGCCCATTGCCGGTTGCGATCACCAGCGGGAAGAACCGGTTGCGCAGGTAATAGTCCAGCTCCGCCATCACCTCCCGGTCGTCGGCCGCAACGCTCGACCCCGCCGGCGCCGTATCGACGCGATGACGGACAAGCTGAGCCAGGCTGTGCCAACCGCGCATCTGGTGGAACATGTCTAAGTTCTTCGACAGTTTCACATCGATCGAGCCCGCAAAATACATCGTAAAGCCGACGAAAACCGCCAGTTGCAAGACGAGCGATATGCGAACCGGCCAGGGTTGACGAATCCGGTCGAGCCAGCCCACCACCAGCACTGTGGCGGCGATATAGGACACCGCGGCCCAATTGGCGTGTGCCCGCGATATCCCGCTCTGAACGATCATCATCAGCAGCACCGGGACAGCGAAGGCCAGCAGGAAGCGTTCGGCTGCCCTAGGCGGATCGCGGCGCCACAGGATCAGCCGGACAATGAGCGCAACGAGGAGGATGGGGCCGAACACGCCGAACTGTGCCCCGGCAAAGGCGGCGGCCTCCCTGAGATGCAGTCCCCCGCCCTCGCCCCAATTTGCGTTGGCGGCGGTATGGCCGACGGTGGCCCAGCCATGCACCGAATTCCAGATGAGGTTCGGCGCGATGATTGCGGCTGCGATGAGGACGGCGAGTATTAGATAACGGGCGGCTGCCTTCAACCGCGCGCGGGGCGTCTGGGCGGCGAGCACCAGAGCGCCCAGCAGGAAATAGCCCATCGCATATTTTGCAAGGAAGCCGAGCCCGAACGCCACGCCCAGTATGACGGCCCAGCGCCAGTCGGGCGCGCTCCACATCTCCCATATGGCGAGCAATGCCAGTGCCCAGAAGAATAGAAGCGGTACATCGGTGGAGATAATGAGTCCGGAGAAGATGACGCCCGGAATGGTTGCGTAAAGCAGTGCCGAAAAAAAGCCCACACGGGCGTTGAACATGGCGCGGCCGATAAACGCGATCACGATTCCGGTCGCGGCGTGAACCAGCGGAGCGCCGAGCCTGACGCCCCACTCGTCATTGCCTGCGAGCGCGGTGGTGGCAGCGATCAGCCAAGCGATTACGGGAGGCTTCGAGAAATAGCCGAAGGCGAGATGCCGCGACCATGACCAGTATTGTGCCTCATCCGGCAAAAGATCGAGCGGGCTGTTGCGGAGCGCAAGGATCCGCGTAAAAGCTATGAAAAGATTGATTGAAATCGCCCAGACCAGCCAGGTCCGCGGCGGTATTTCGAGCGGCTCCCCCGACTTGTACGCCGCAGCTGCGCCTCGATCAGTCGACATGGATGAGTCGTCCGTCATAAGCCGGCTCCACGCCGTCCGGCAAGGACGCAAGCAACGACCTGTAATCCATTGATATATTGAGATGGGTCAGGATTGCCTGTTCGGGCCCCACGCGATTGATCCAGTCGAGAATCTGATCCAGATGGGCGTGCGCGATATGTGGCTCGCGGCGGACCGCGGCGACAACCCAGGTCTTGATCCCTTCGAGCGCCTCGAACGCCGCTTCGGGCAGGCGCTTCACATCGGTCGAATAGGCAAAGGAACCTGTTCGGACACCGATCGTCCTACAGACCGTATGATCCTGTTCGAACAGCGTGAAGTCGATCGCACCGATCCGCAGCTGCGGCGGTGCGTCATGCATTTCGAGGAACGGCTTATCATAATAGCCAGCGGTCGATCCTCCGAACATATAGGAAAAACGCGCCCTAATTTGTTGCATAAGCTCGGGAAAACCGTAAACTGGCAATGGCGTTCCACCATAAAGCACGAAGGCTCTCAGATCATCGATTCCCTGGGTGTGGTCTGCATGGGCGTGGGTAAAGATCACCGCGTCCAGCTTGCGGACCCCGGCCGACAGCATCTGCTCTCGCAAATCCGGACCTGCGTCAATCAGTACCGTTGTTCCGTCTTTTTCGATCAGGATTGAGGATCGCCGGCGCCGGTTGCGCGGTTCGCTCGGGTCGCAGTCGCCCCAATGCCCATCGGACATCGGCACGCCAGTGGAATTGCCGGAGCCCAGGATCGTGATTTGTGTAGTCATTGCCGCGCCGGTATGGCCCGGCTGAATAGCTTAAAGAAGTTCGCAGTGGTGCGCTCGGCTAGCGTTCGCGGGTCTAATCCATGGATACCGGCAAGTACATTAGCCGTGTGGACGACGAAAGCAGGCTCGTTACGCTGTCCGCGCTTGGGGATCGGAGCCAGAAACGGCGCATCGGTTTCGACCAGCATCCGGTCGAGCGGGACGTTGCGCGCGGTCTCGCGAAGCTCCTCGGATTTCTTGAAGGTCACGATGCCCGAAAACGAGATATGAAATCCAAATAGGACCGCCTCTTCAGCCAGTTGCGGGCTCGAACTGAAGCAGTGAAGGACACCAGTGAGGCCTGTTCCCTGCCCTTCCTCCCGCAGGATCCGCATCGTATCGGCCTCAGCGTCGCGCGTATGGACGATCACCGGCATGTCGAGCTCCAGCGCGGCACGGATATGCCGGCGGAAAGCCTCCTGCTGCAGGTCGCGCGGGCTGTTGTCATAGTAATAATCCAGCCCGGTCTCGCCGATGGCGACGACCTTGGGGTGCCGGCCGAGTTCGACCAGTCGAGCGATCGTGATATCGCCCTCCTCCTCGGCGCTGTGGGGATGGGTGCCCAGCGAGCAGGAAATATCGTTATGCGCCTCGGCGATCCGGGCAATTTCCTCGAACCGGTGCACACGTGTCGAGATCGTCAGGAAATGGCCGATTCCCGCGGCCCGGGCACGGCCGAGGACGGCGTCCTGCTCTGCGCCGAAATCGGGAAATTCGAGATGACAGTGGCTGTCGACAAGCATGGCTTTGCCTATTCCGCTTCGACGATCCGGGGAAACAGGCCCTGCGGCGGCGGAAGAGCGGTGCCTGGGACCAAGCTCCCGGCCTCACCCAGGGCGGCGAAATCGCGCTTGTCGGCTGGTACCGCAAGCTGATCGAGCAGCCGCGCCATCGTCTCGGGCATGAACGGCTGCAAGACGATGCCAAGCGCACGCAGTGTTTCCGCCAGCACATAGAGGACGGTGCCCATACGGGCAATATCGGTCTTCTTCAGCGCCCATGGCGCATTCCTATCAATATAGCTGTCGGCGCCGGCGATCACCGACCAGATCGCCCGCAGCACTTCGTGGAACGACTGCAAGCGCAAATCGGCTTCGACATTCCGGTACAGGCTGTAAGCCGCATCGAGCAAGATCTTGTCCTGATCGGCAAATTGCCCCGGCTCGGGAACCGCCGCCTCGCAGTTTTTCTGGATCAAGGTCAACGTCCGCTGGGCCAGATTGCCGATGCCATTGGCGAGATCGGCATTGATGCGGCGGATCGCGGACTTATGCGAGAAGTCGCCGTCATTGCCGAACGGAACCTCGGCCATCAGCAGATGCCGCGTCTGGTCCAGCCCATAGGTTTCGACCAACTGGCTGGGTGCGATGACGTTGCCCAGAGATTTGGACATTTTCTGCCCTTCGATCGTCCACCAGCCATGGGCGAAAACGCGTTGGGGCAGCGGCAAGTTGGCCGCCATCAGGAAGGCCGGCCAATAGACAGTGTGAAAGCGGACGATATCCTTGCCGACCAGATGGAGGTCGGCGGGCCAGAAGCGGTCGTAAGGCGATCCCTCTCCCTTCTCCGGAAAGCCTAAGGCGGCAATGTAATTCACCAGCGCGTCGAGCCAGACATACATGACGTGCTTTTCGTCGCCGGGGACCGGTACGCCCCAAGAAAAGCTGGTCCTGCTGATCGACAGGTCGCGCAAGCCGCCTTTGACGAAACTCTTGATCTCATTGCGGCGGCTGGAGGGCGCCACAAGATCGGGCTCGGCTTCATAGAGCGCCAGCAGTGCGTCGCCATAAGCCGACAGGCGGAAGAAATAGCTGGGTTCCTCCACCCAGGCAACCGGCGCGCCCGACGGGGCCAGCTTGCCGCCATCCGGGCCATCGTTGAGTTCGGCCTCGTCATAGAAGGCCTCGTCCCGCACCGCGTACCAGCCGGAATAGGAGCCGAGATAGATTGCGGGCTGGCCGTCGGGCGAGACCGCCTTGGCCATGGCCTGCCACAGCGCCTGGGCGGCGGCGATGTTGCGCGGCTCCGTCGTGCGGATGAAATCATCGTTCGAGAAGTTGAGCAGCTTGGTCAGGTCGCGGAAATTCTGCGAGACATTGTCAGTGAATTGCTGCGGCGTAATGCCGGCGGCGGCGGCGGATTGCGCCACCTTCTGGCCGTGCTCGTCGGTACCGGTCAGGAAGAACACGTCGCGACCGGCCAGCCGGTGGAACCGCGCAGTCACGTCGGCGGCCAAGGTCGTATAGGCGTGGCCGATATGAGGCTGATCGTTGACGTAATAGATCGGCGTTGTGACGAAAAATTTTTGCGTGCTGTTGCCGCTCATATCAACTCCGGAAGCCAGGCCTGCTGTCAGTCAGATCGCTCAGCGGAGCGCGGCGCTTACCGTATTGAAGGCGGAAATTACCGTCAGCCGCCGATCCAGGTTGGCGCCATCCGACCGGGCGAACAGATGCGTGACCTTTTCCCATACCTCCAGGACCTGTTCAAGCCGCCCAGCCCCTTTCAGGCGGGCGATGAGCTTTTCTTCGCCGCTCAAACGCCCGAACCGGTCGGTTCCGCCCGCCATTTCGCGCGCGGTCCGACCCAGCCAGTCGATGAGCAGTTGCGCGAATGAGCGATAGGACTCGTCGGCGCTCGGCGAGGCCAGCTTGTCGCTGAGCGCATGAGCGGCGGGCCAATCGACCGGCTCGCTGCCCGCGATGGTCAGGAACTGCGTCAGTAATGCGAGACCGTCATGCTTGGCGATACCAAGCGCCCGGCCGATGCTGCCGGAGGCGACATGCACCAACCCGGCGCGCGCCGTGGCGTCGAGCTCGGGGTGAAGCGGGGCCAAGAGGCGGTCTACGACGACATCGGCCAGCGGCGGCAGGGTTAGCAGCCGACAGCGCGAGCGGATAGTCGGCAGCAGCGCCGATGGGCGTTCGGTCACCAGCATCAGCAGCGCGCCCTTGGGCGGTTCCTCCAAGATCTTCAGCACGGCGTTCTGCCCGGCTCGGTTCATTCCATCGGCACCATCCAGCACGACGACACGCCAGCCGCCCTCGGCTGCGGTCAGGCGCAGGAATGGGGCGATCCTGCGGACATCATCGACCGCGACATCCTTTTTGTAGCGCCCCTTCTCCTCGTCGAACTGGCGTTCGATGGTCAGCAGGTCGGCATGGCCGCTCGACGCCACCCGGCGGAAGACCGGGTCGGTTTCGGCGATCGCGAGCGAGCCCGGCTGTCGACGTCCCTCGGAAAACAGATAGCGGGCGAAGCGGAAGGCGAGCGTCGCCTTGCCGATCCCGCCCTGCCCCGCGATCAGCCAGGCATGCGGCAGGCGGCCACTGGAGAAAGACCGCAGCAGTTCGGCCTCGGCAGCATCCTGCCCCAGCAATTCCGGGTTGGCGCGCGGCGGCAGCGAACCGCCTTCGTGAGTCTCAGACATTCATCGAGTCTCAGCCAATCGCGCCCGGAGGTCCAGCCTCAATCGGCCGCCGCCGGTCCGCCGCCACCCATGGCGCGCTTGGTCAGCCAGACCAGCGGGAGGACGGCGAAGCAGAGCCAGCCGGAAATCCAGAAGAAATCGATCGATGACAGCATATAAGCCTGGTTGACCAGGCTGCGGGTCAGCACGCCCAGGCTTTGCGCCGCAGACAGGCCGTCGGCATGAAGCCGCGACAGGGCCTGAACCATCACCGGATTGTTGAATGCCGATGAATCCGATAGCCGTGCCTGATGCACCGCCTCGCGCCGGTCCCAGATCACGGTGGTGAGGGAAGCGGCAAAACCGCCGACGGTGATGCGTGCGAAGTTGGAGAGGCCCGAGGCGGCAGGGATCTTCTGCGGCGGAATGCCGGCCAACAGGATGGTCAGCATCGAGACGAAGAACACGCTCATCGCGATGCCCTGCACCACCATAGGCAGCATCAGCACCATGAAACTGGAATCCGGCGTGTAGCCAGCCCGCATCAGATAGGAGATCGCGAAGGCGACGAAGGACATGGACGCAGTCCAGCGGGCGTCGATGCTCGACATCACCCGCGCAGCTATCGGCGACAGGACCACCGCTGCCACGCCGGCCGGCGCCGCCACCAGCCCGGCCCAAGTGGCGGTGTAGTTGAGTTGCGTCTGCAGCCATAGCGGCAGCAGCACGAGATTGCCGAACAAAAGCGCATAGCCCAGGCAGAAGGCCAGCGTGCCTATGGCGAAATTGCGCGACCCGAACAGCGACAGATCGACGATCGGGTTGGCGTCCGTCACCTCCCAGATCACCCAGGCGACGAATCCGATGGCGGCGACGATGGCTAGGGCCAGGATCGCCGATGAGGCGAACCAGTCGGCATCCTTGCCTTTGTCGAGCATGATCTGCAGCGCACCCACCCACACGACCAGCAGGGCGAAGCCGATCCGGTCAATCGGTACGCGTCGCGTCGGGGTTTCGCGGTCGGCCAACATGCGCCAGCAGATCACGCCGCAGACGATACCCACCGGCAGGTTGATCAGGAAGATCCACGGCCAGGTGAAATTGTCGGAGATATAGCCCCCGAAGATCGGCCCGCAGATCGGTGCGATTAGGGTGGTCATCGACCAGATGGCGAGCGCGGTCCCGCGCTTGGCCGGTGGAAAGATGGAGATCAGCAGCGCCTGCGATCCAGGGATCATCGGCCCCGACACCGCGCCCTGGACGACACGGAAGAAGACCAGCGAGCCCAGACTCCAGGATATGCCGCACAAGAGCGAGGCTAGTGTGAACAGCAGGACGGAGATCACGAAGGTGCGCACCACGCCGAAGCGTTGCATCAGAAAGGCGCTGACCGGCACGGAAATACCATTGGAGACGGCGAACGAGGTAATGACCCAAGTGCCCTGGTCGGCGCTGACGCCCAGATTGCCCGCGATGGTCGGAATAGACACGTTGGCGATCGATGAATCCAGCACCTGCATGAAGGTGCCCAGCGCCAGCGCTATGGCGGTCAGCGCCATCGCCCCGCCTTTCAGCGGGGCCAGCCCTGCCGAGGCAGCAGGCGATTCGCTCACCTGGCGAGTCCGACGCCGGTGCCCGCCATCCGGGGCGGCGCGCCGTTCTCGGCGATGATCTTGGCGATCAGCGCATCGACGGCGGGATCGTTGCCATCGCTCTGCTGTGCCGGAAAGGCTTGGTTGCGCACCTTGTCGGCGATTTGCGAGCCGGAGTCGTCCGACACATCGACATCGACGGTGGTGGACAGACCGACGCGCAGAGGATTGGCCTTGAGTTCGGCTGGGTCGAGCAGAATGCGAACCGGCACGCGCTGGACGATCTTGATCCAGTTGCCGGTGGCGTTCTGGGCGGGCAGCAGGGCGAAGGCGCTGCCGCTGCCGGCGGACAGGCCGGCGACGTTGCCGTGAAAGGAAACCTTGCCGCCATAGATATCGGTCGAGACCTTCACCGGTTGTCCGACCCGCATCCGCTGGAGCTGGACCTCCTTGAAGTTAGCGTCGATCCAGACGTCCGCGAGCGGCACCACCGCCATCAGCGGCGTCCCAGAATCGACACGCTGGCCGACCTGAACGGTGCGCCGTGCGACCTGACCGTCGATCGGCGCGGCGATGCGCGTGCGGCGGAGCGCCAAGGCGGCGTTGCGCAGCTTGGCCGCGGCGGCCAGCACATCGGGGTGGGACGCGACCGGGGTCGTGCCGACCTGCGCCATCGTCTGGTCGAGCTGCGCCCGCGCGGCGGCGAGCGAAGCGATTTGCACGGTCGAGCTATCCTGGGCATGGGCGAAATCCTCACGCGACACCGCTCCGGTGGCGATCAACGCGCCGCGCCGCTTGGCGTCGTCCTCGGCCCTCTTGGCATCGGCTTCGCGGGCCTGGATCTGCGCGCGGAGCTGATCGGCCTGGGCCAATAGCGAGTTGACGCTGCGCACCGCCTGGGCCAGCCCGGCCTCGGCGGAGGCCATGGCGATGGCAGCGTCGGCGGGGTCGAGCTCGATCAGGTTCTGGCCGAGTTTCACGGCCTGGGTATCATCGGCATGCAGCGCGATGACCGTGCCGTTCACCTCGCTGGTCACCTGCACCACGTCGCCGCTGACATAGGCGTCGTTGGTCGAGACGATATTGGCGTTGACGATGAAGTCATAAACGAACCAGCCGATTCCGGCGACGACGACGACCGCACCCAGCGCCAGCAAGGCGGGGCCCCGGCGGCCGCTGGCTTTTACGACGACCGGCGGCGCAGCAACTGGGTGCGGCGCCGCCGGGGCGATCGCGGGCGAACTATTGGTCATAAAAGCGGCTCCGGTTGAGCGCCAACGGATTCCGGGAAATTGGAATCGGCTGCGACGAGCTTAGTCAGAAGGCGGGTCAGGGTATCCGCCTCGTCTTTTGTGAAACCCGCGAGTGCGGTGTTGAGCATATTCACCACCAGAGGAACAAGTGAATTCACCATCCGCAACCCCTCCTCCGTCAAGGTCAGGTCGAGTGTGCGGCGATCGGCGAGGTTGCGCCGGCGTTCGACGAAGCCGCGCTGCGTCAGCTGATCGATGATCCGGGTCAGCGCGCCGCTGTCATGGCACATGTCCCGCGCGATCTCGGCGGCGGTGGTGGCGAGCCCGTCGCGCAGTTTCATAAGGACGAACCACTGCGCGAAGGTGATCTCATGTTGGGCGAACGCGGCCTCGACCCGCGTAGTCATCAGGTTGCCGGCGCGCCGCACCAGATAGCCGATGCTGTTCTTCGCGGTGTATGTCTCTGGACGGTAATATTCTGACATTGCCTTGCCTGGCCAATAGCTGCCCAGGCAGTGATATAGGCGGTCAAAGGGCCTCGTCAAGCGCGCCACTACAACTCCCCTATCGCCACGTATCTGCGCCGGGCTGAAGGCGCGACCGCCGCCGGGCATCTAGGCGAGTGGAACCGTGTGGATGGCCGGGTCAAGCCGCCGTCTCGATTATTTGGAAGATCGTGTAGAGATTGTCGATGTAACAATAATAGAAAAGAGCGGCACTCCTCACCTATCGCCACCCGGAGTATTTTCAAACTGCCGTCGGCCCAAATTCGGTTCTGGAATGCAGACTCACCACCTTTTTAAGCCCAGGCCGGACGATGCTCCGGAGGATCCCCTAGGACACACGACATTTGGGGCTCATTCGGTGTTCGATGGATTGGCTAATTGCTTCCGCCGACAAAGCATCCCCACTCAAGTTTTGCCTGCGCTGGCCATTCAATTGTTTTGAAATGCCCGCTCGACCATTGCATTTGCGAGAAGCTTCAGGGGCCAAGGAAACCACGACCCGATCCAACGGCCGCATTGAAGGGAAAATTGCAGCGGCGCTCGTTCAGGAGTTTTGATCTGGCAAGAGTCGTGATCTGGCCAACGACTTCGTCTTTCACCCGTCTGTGGCAGGCGCAGCAGCGGCGCCGGAGATTCGCAAGTTCCGAACCAGTAATATACAATACAGTTAATAGCCGAGGTTGAATGCGTCCCGCGGCCGAATGGGCCTTGGGCCAAACGCTCGCATGAGCATCATGACCAAACAACTAGGGCGAAAATTTCAGAACTCCGATGTCCTGCGGATGTTCCCCACCTTTGTCTGGAAGGCGGAACTCGGGCCCGATATCTACAAGCCGATCAACGACTCGATCCTGCGGACGCTCGGCGAGATCGGGGCGCCGCTCGCAGACCTCTCGCCAGGGGAGAGCTGGCAATCCAGCCATGGCCTGCATGAGCTGGACCCGTTGCGAGAGGTCGTGGATTGCATCAACGAGGCAGCCGAAAGCGTTCTCGAGTATCTCAAGGTTGGTCACGAGACCTTCAAGATCACCGGGTGCTGGGCCAACGTGAGCGCTCCGGGCGCCGGGCACCGCGTGCATAACCATCCGAACAATTACTTGAGCGGCGTGTACTATGTGCGGACGCACCACGGCGCCAACACCATCAATTTTCTCGATCCGAGACCGCAGACCGCGATCATCCGCCCTCCGGTAACGGAACTGATCGCCGAGAACACCGAGCAAGTCGTCATCAACGTCAAGGACGGTATGCTGATGATGTTTCCCGCTTGGCTGCAACACTCGGTGGATCCCAACCGGAGCGACACCACGCGCATCAGTATCGGATTCAACATCATGTTTCCCGCGTACGCCGAGATTATGGCACGACCGTTGTGGTTGCCGGGAAGGCGTTCATCGATTTGATTGGCTGCGGATCACTCAGTGCCCCGACTTTATATCCTCACCCGTGTACGGGACCTTTATCGGGAAGGCTGGGAGCAGTGCCACAAATCGTTTTTGGAGTTTGCCATGAAGGTCCTTGTAGAGCGACGTGGCCCCGTTTCCATCGTCACGATTAACCGGCCTGAAACCCGCAATGCGATCGATCCTGAGACCGCGCAGTTGCTCAAGGCGGCATTTGAGGACTTCAACAATGATCCCGAATCCTCCGTCGCAGTGCTTCGCGGCGAGGGGGAAACGTTCTGCGCGGGATACGACCTGAAATCCGTCGCCTTATCCAATATCCGCGATATCTACGAACCTGAGGGAGTTGGATGGCTGGGGATCAGCCGATTGATGCTGGACAAGCCGGTTATCTGCGCCGTGGAAGGGTTTGCCGTTGCCGGCGGCCTTGAGCTTGCACTCTGGTGCGACCTGCGCGTTGCATCGGAAAGCGCGGAGTTTGGCGTTTTCTGCCGGCGATGGGGAGTTCCCCTAATCGACGGGGGCACTGTTCGTCTGCCGCGCCTCATCGGCCATAGCAGAGCGCTCGACATGATTCTGACAGGCCGTTCGGTTGGAGCGCAGGAAGCACAGAGCTTTGGCCTGGCGAATCGCCTCGTTCCCAAGGGCGAAGCACTGCTCGAGGCCGAACGCTTGGCAAATGAGATCGCACGGTTCCCGCAAATATGCATGCGGACCGACCGTATGTCGTCCTATCGGCAATGGAGCCTCAGCACGGAAGACGCGCTACGCGTCGAGGGACGCGAAGGGGCTCGGCCGCTGTTCGAGGAAGCGCAGACCGGCGCCGCCCGATTTGCCGACGGTCGCGGTCGCGCCGGGAGCTTTGATGACATCTGACGCAACGCGCTGCGAGCCTCGCCCGGTCATTCGCGGGAGGCTGAGGAACGGCAG
>JAQGIF010000185.1 GCA_028291345.1 Rhodospirillales bacterium
GCAGGGCGATACCGACCATATTCGTCTTATACGTCGATTGTTAGGCCGTCATAGGCCGTGCAGATTTTCAGCGGATCGCCAGAACGGGTGATTTCCTCAAAGCGGATGGTTTCGGCAAGGATGACGTCGATCCGCTCGTCGTCATTGACCGGCTCATGGTGGAACAGCACGAGCTTTTTGGCCTTGGCCATCTGGCTGAGCTCGACACCGAGAATGTTGCTGGAATGGCCCCAATCTTCCTTTACCGAAATGGATTCGGCGAAGGAGTACATGGCATCGAAAATGACCAGGTCGGCGTCGTGAAAAAACGCGGCCGACGCCTCCATCGTCGCCCGGTTGCCGGTCTTATATTCCGCATCGGTCGTATAGACGACGGTCTTGTCGCCCTTCTCAATTCGATATCCGTACGAATCGTTGCCGTGCAACTGCAGCATTCCGGTCACCGTCGCACCCGCGATCTCATACTGCTTTCCGGGCTCCAGCGTGATGAACTCGATACTCGCCCCTAGCGCGCTGAACTCGACCGGGAAACAGGGTTCATGGCTTTGCCAGCGAATGGCCTGCTCGAACTTAGCGTGGCAGCTATAGATCCGGATCTTGTTGCCGGGAATGAAGGCCGGAACGAAGAACGGGAATCCCATGATATGGTCCCAATGCACGTGGGACATCAGAATATGATATGTCTGCGGCTGGGCCGGGCCGTGCTTGCCGAGCGCCGACAGGGCGAACTCGCGGGCGCCGGAGCCCAGATCGCAGATCAGATAATCCGGGCCGCCGGTATCGACCTGCACGCATGACGTATTGCCGCCATAGGTGCCGCCCTCGGCAAAGCTTAGCTCCTTTTCGCAGAACGCCTCGGCTTTCTCGGGCGTGTCGAGGTTTTTTCCAGCGCCTTTGACCAGGGCGTTGACCAGCTTGCGGCGAACGGACTGTCCGTTGAGCGGGCTCGGCAGGGAGCCCCGTGTGCCCCAAAAGGTGATCTGCATACTTGTCTCGTTTCCCTAAGCTTCGAATTTAAGATGGGTCGAGTTTTGAGAGTGCGTCCGGCGCCAGTTTTTCGACGGCGGCCTGAACGGTATCGAACAGCGGGAAAACGAGGCTGAACCGGCTGATCGTGAATATTTCGAGAACCAGTGGCTGCAGCGCGGCAATCGCGAGCGACTTACCCTGCGCTTTGCTCGCCTTCGACACGATCATCAACGATCGCAGGCCGGCGCTGCTGATATAATCGACCTGACCCAGATCGACGATGACAACGGTGGGTGCGTGCGACAGCGCCTCCGAAAGGGCATCCTTGAAGCTGTCGGCGTTCGACAGGTCGATCCGGCCCGATGCCGCGACCAGCACGGCATCGCCAAGGTTCGTCTCACTGCAGTTCATCGAACGCTTGCTCCCATTTCAGTCGACAGCGACAGAGCTACCGCCGTCAATGCCTAAAGACGTGCAGTCGGTTAATCTTTTACATAACCTTATCGCAATTGCAGCGGAATAACTATTCGCGGAAAACGAACGCTACACTGTCCGCAGGGGCTATGGACAGGATGAAGCGGCTGCCGGCTCAGATAATCAGGCGGCGCTTTCAGCCTGTTTCGCACGCATTTCCCCCGGGCAATCTGCTCCCGGTCGGTTTGGGCCCTCTGGGCGTCGATGCTCGCGCTGATCAGGAGAGCCAAAGCGCTCGCAATTGTCTTCGTGACGGACCGTGTTGTGAAGTTCCACACCTCGTCGTTCGCTCAGGATCAGCCCGGCTTCCCGCAGGACCTTGAAATGCTGCGAAAGGGTCGATTTTGGGACAATCCTGTCACTGACCTCAAGAAAGGCGGAGCAAGTCTGTGGTCACTCGGCTTGCGCGATTTCCGCAGAGATGTGCACCAGCACCGGATCGGACAGTGTGCTCAATATCAAGCTCAATAGCCGGCGCCAGTCCCGTTCCAACGACGAAACCAAGGGCGCGATCGATAATCGTACCTTGGGTCTCGCGGCTGAGTTGGGCCCGCGCAATATCCGCGTCAAGGCGATTCGGTCCGGCTACACCGTGACCGAAAGCACAAACGATACCGGGTTCTTCGAGGGTGAAAACGGGCGGCATCTGTTGACGCTCACGCCGCTCGGCCGGCTTGGCCAACCGGCGGATATCGCACCGGCCGTCGTCTTCCTGGCATCCGATGAAGCGGTTTGGATTACCGGCGAAAGCATTCGCGTCGACGGCGGCGCGAAATAGTCGATCCTGGCGATCCAGGAGGCGCTGAATATTTCAGTCCAGCTGGCGGGAGCGTGATCAATATCAGCTCCAAGACCAGCATCAGCCCGTCGCCGAACTCCGTGGTTTATTCGGCGACAAAGCGCGGTGGATTCAATCTCGCACGCCCTGTCGGTCGGGTTGAGCCCAGGAAATCCGAGTCAATACGATCACACCGGGCGGCATGGAAACCGAGGGCTTGGTTGGCGTCGGAGTCGTTGGCAGCGACTTTGACAAACAGGTCATCTCCGAAACCCCGCTCGGTCGGTTCGGCAAGCCGGACATATTCCGAAAGCCGCGATCTGCCTGGCCTCCGACGACGCCTCGTGACTGGCGGGTGAGCACATCTCGGCATCCGGAGCCTGGCGCTGAGACACCCTTCCTATTTCGGCGGCGTTCAAGATTGCTCGTCGCCAAAATGGGGGTTAGGTTTCTCGAGGCTATCGCCGATCGTCTACGAGATCCTTGATGCGTTCACAGCTTTTCCTGATTCCCGCCGCCTTATTCGCCAGCCCCCCATGCGTCGCCGCGAATTATATGACCATCGAGCAGGCGCAGGCATCGATGTTCCCTGATGCGACCTTCACGCCGAACTTCGTCAAGCTCGATCAGGATCAGTTCAACGCGATCATCACGGATTCGGACGTCAATGTCTGGAGCCGGGATATCAAGGCGTGGAAGGTATCGACTGGCGGTTGGTTCATCATCGACCAGGTGCGGGGCCGTGACGACTGGATCAGCTATGCCATCGGCATCGGGCCCCAGGGCGCGGTAAAGCATATCGAGATTCTCGAATGCCTGGACAAATATGACGGCATCACCCAGCCGGAATGGCGGGCCCAGTTCTATGGGAAGCATCACGGTGCAAAATTCGACGATATCCAGATCATCTCTGGCGCCACACTGTCGTCCAGCCAGATGGCGGCGGGCGTGAAGCGCATCATGTCGACCTATGCGCTGATCCTCGATCCACCCAGCGGCTGAGCTTTAGAAGCAGCCGTCCAGCGCACGGCGGTGGCGGCGATACTCCGCGGCCAGAGCGTCGTGCAAATCATAGACGAACTGCTGCTCGGCCGATTGCTCTTCCGCCTGATAGGCGGCCTGCGGATCATGCTTGTCGTTCATGGTCGCCTCGTGGGCGGCGGCGCGGGCGCGTTCGAGGTTATTCTTGATCGCGGCGAGATTCTGCGAGGTGAGCCTTGGATGGACATCGCAGCGCGCGATATCGCCGTTCGTCACGCGAACGACATAAAAGGTGAGCAAAGCCGCCACCAGCGCCACAAAGATATACCCGCCAACTCGGCCCAACCCCATTGCGTTCCTCCGTGCTCACGGGCGACATCGATCCGCCCGCCTCGAGGATCATATCGCACTCACGTGCCATTCTCTATCATGGCTTCGTTCGCGCCATCGGCACAAACATGGGGACGGCTGTGACAGATAATATCCCGGTAACCGGCAAACCGCCGGCAGTATTGGGCTTGATCGGCAATACGCCGTTGATCGAGCTGACCCGCTTTGATACCGGCCTCTGCCAGCTGTTCGTCAAGCTGGAGAACCAGAATCCCGGCGGCTCGATCAAAGACCGCATCGGCCTAGCGATGGTCGAGGCCGCCGAGCGTGACGGCAAGCTTCAGCCCGGCGGCGTGCTGGTTGAGGCAACCGCCGGTAATACCGGGCTCGGCCTCGCTTTGGCCGCGGCGGCCAAGGGCTATCGCTTAATCCTGGTCATCCCCGACAAGATGGCGGTGGAGAAGATCAACCATCTAAGATCGCTAGGCGTAGATATACGGATAACCCGGTCGGATGTCGGCAAGGGTCACCCCGAATATTACCAGGACATGGCGCAGCGTATCGCCGCTGAGCAGGGCGGATTTTATGTCAACCAGTTCGCCAATCCGGCCAATCCGCTGGCCCATGAAACCGGCACTGGTCCGGAAATCTGGGAGCAGATGGACCGGGACGTCGATGCGGTAGTAGTGGGCGTCGGCTCCGGCGGTACGCTGACCGGTCTCGGCCGGTATTTCGCTCGTATATCCCCCAAAACGCGGCTGGTACTAGCCGATCCCAAGGGATCGGTGCTTGCCGATCTGGTCGAGACGGGCAAGTCGGGCGAGGCAGGTTCCTGGGTGATCGAAGGCATCGGCGAGGATTTCGTGCCGCCCAATTGCGACCTGTCCTTCGTCGCGTCGGCCTATCGCATCGACGACAGCGAGAGCCTGAATACCGGGCGTGACCTGCTGCGGCTGGAGGGGATATTGGGCGGCTCATCCTCCGGCACATTGCTGGCAGGGGCGTTGCGCTATTGCCGAGCGCAGACCGAGCCCAAGCGCGTCGTCACATTGGTCTGCGACAGCGGCAATAAATACCTCAGCAAAATGTACAATAATTTCTGGATGGAGGAGCAGGGCTTCACCCCGCGCGGCGCGGCGGGCGATCTGCGAGACATGATCGGCCGGCCGCATGACGAGGGCGGTACAGTATATGTCGGCCCTGACGACACGCTGCTCACCGCCTATAAGCGCATGCGGGTGAATGAGGTGTCACAGCTGCCGGTGCTCGATGCCGGCCAGGTCGTCGGAATGCTCGACGAATCCGACCTGCTGCTGCGCGTTGTGGATGATGAGAACCGCTTCACCGATCCTGTGCGCTCCGCGATGACGGCAAAGGTCGAAACGGTGTCATCCTCTGCCCCGGTTGCGACATTGCTAGACACATTCGATCGCGGCTATGTCGCTATGGTAACCGACGGAGACCGCTTCCTGGGCGTCATCACCCGAATCGACCTGCTGAACCATCTGCGCCGGAGAATGAAGTGACGGACCCGCAAACCGGAAAAGGCGCACGACCGAACCGGCTGGCCTTCGGCACGCGCACGATCCATGCGGGGCAGGAGCCAGATCCCACCACCGGCGCGATCATGATGCCGATCTACCAAACCTCGACCTTCGTCCAGTCCAGCCCCGGCGTGCATAAGGGCTTCGATTATGCCCGCTCCAAGAATCCGACCCGCATGGCTTATGAACGCTGCGTCGCCGACCTGGAAAGCGGCCAGAGCGGTTATGCCTTCGCTTCGGGCCTTGCCGCAGCGTCGACGATTTTGGAACTGCTCGATGCCGGGAGCCACATTGTTGCGACTGACGATATCTATGGCGGCTGCTACCGCTTGTTCGAGCGGGTGCGCCGGCGCACGTCTGGTCTCCAGATCACCTATGCCGACCTGTCCGATCTTACTGCGGTCGAGTCGGCGATCCGCCCCGAAACCAGGATGATCTGGGTCGAAACCCCGACCAACCCGCTGCTGAAACTGGTCGATCTGGCTGGCATCGTGGCCATCGCCAAGCGGCACGGCCTGCTCACCGTCGCCGACAACACCTTTGCTAGCCCGTGGATTCAGCGGCCGCTGGAATATGGCTTCGACGTGGTGTTCCACTCCGCCACTAAATATCTTAACGGCCATTCCGACATGGTCGGCGGCATCGCGGTCGCAGGCGAAAATCAGGAGGTCAGGGAGCAGATCGGCTTCCTGCAGAACGCCATCGGTGGCATCCAGGGGCCGTTCGACAGCTTCCTGGCTTTGCGTGGGGTCAAGACCTTGGCCCTGCGCATGCAGCGTCATTCGGAAAACGGGCTGGAGCTCGCGGGCTGGCTGGAGCGCCACCCGAAGATCGAGCTGGTGCGCTATCCGGGCCTGCCCAGCCATCCGCAGCATGACCTCGCCAAACAGCAGATGACCGCCGGCTATGGCGGGATGATTTCGGCGGTGGTCAAAGGGGGGATTGGAAGCGCGAAAGCGATGCTGGAGCGAACTCAGCTTTTCGCGCTCGCCGAAAGCCTCGGCGGGGTCGAAAGCCTGATCGAACATCCGGCCATCATGACCCACGCGACTATCCCAGCTGAGGACCGCCGGGCGCGCGGCATCGCCGACGGGCTTGTGCGCCTGTCGGCTGGCCTCGAAGATGTGGGGGATTTGCGCGCCGATCTTGAGGACGCGCTGAAGGCGGCCTGAGCAGCGTGTAAAAATGGACCGCCGAATAGACGGGGAGACAGGGATGGCGAAGATCAGCCCGGTGCTGAGGCTCAACATGTCGGGCTGCCGTCAAGGCCCGGATCGGAGCTTCGAAGCCGACCGCTATCAGGCGGCGATCGAGATGGCCGAATATGCCGACAAGACCGGCTTCGCCATCGTGAATGTTGAGGAGCATCACGATGTGGAGATCGGCTGGCTCGGCAGTCCGCTGCCGATGGCAGCGGCGATCGCCGCGACAACCAAGCGGCTGCAGATCCGCGGCTCGGCGGTGCTGGTGACGCTCTACGATCCGCTGCGCCTGGCAGAGGATGTGGCGACCATCGATATGATCAGCCGCGGCCGTTTCGTGCTGGTTGCCGGACAGGGTTACAGGCCGAGCGAATATCATATGATGGACCGCGATTTCGCCGCCCGCGGCGCGACGATGGATTTCGTGATCGAGACACTGCTAACAGCTTGGGGTGGCGAGCCGTTCGACTATCGCGGCCAGCAGGTCCGCATCTCACCCGCGCCCTATACCCAGCCGCACCCGCCGATCCATATCGGCGGCATGAGCAAGGCGGCGGTCAAACGCGCCGCTCGCTTCGGCCTGCCCTTTTTCCCGGCCCAGCCGAACGCGGAACTCGAGGCGCTGTATCTGGAGGCGCTTCAACGCAACGGCAAAACCGGCCATGTCGTGATTCAGCGCGAAATGTCCCTTTGGTTCATCGACGAAGACCCAGACGAGGCCTGGGCTACGCTCGGCCCCTATTTTCTGAAAGAATCCCAGCAATATTCCAGCTGGCGTCGCACCGGCGTGGACCGCATCTTCGCCAAAACCAGCGAGACGGTGGAGGATTTGCGCCGGCAGGGTGTTTACGAAATCCTGACCACGGACCAGGCTTTTGCGCGGATGCGCGCAGCAACGGCGGACTATATGCCGATCGTGCAGCCATTAACCGGCGGGTTGCCGCTGGATCGGGCTTGGCGATGCATGGAGTTGTTCGGGAAGGCGATGCGGCGGGTTAGCGAGCTCAAAACTGCGGGAGCTTTGAAACGCCCTGGCTAGCCGGATAAGCTCACGCCACAGAAGCAGGGATCACGCAATGGCGGATCAAGGCGAACCACAGCTCAATCCGCTGTTGGCTGACGATAAAAACACGACGCATGTGACCATCAAGGGCGATGGGAAGCTGCTTGCGGGCATCATGCTGACGGCGGAGCAGCTCGATCAGACGATTGTCGGGCTGCTGGCTGACCATTCGCGACGATATGTTTCAGCAATTCCCGACCAAGACCAAGCTTCGCGGCAGAAATCAGGCCCGCCCTATCAGGGGCGCCCATTTCGATTTGGTGTCGATGAGTGTTCGAGGGAACTGATCTTCTCGCTCCGCGATCCCAGCCTCGGCTTGCTATCGCAACGCTTCGGCGGCCCGCTTCTCGAACGAATGCTTAAGCTCGCGCGATCGCTCGAAAGCCGGATGGTGATGCCGCGGAGCGCGACGAACCAGCAGGGAAGGCTCGGCCACTTCTCCTTCGCAGCTGAGTGCTGAAGTCCCGAGGAAGATGAGCGACCACCTATCAACGTCTTCAGCCGTTCGATCCTTGCCTAGCTGCCCCGCTTGGCGACCCGCAGGTAGCTCTGGCGCAGCGCGATCCCATTCTCCTTGGCGACGGCGACCAATTTGATGATCGCCTTGTGGATCAGCCTGGCGTCGGTCGGATCGCGATCGCCTTGGGCTGAACCGTCGTATC
>JAQGIF010000089.1 GCA_028291345.1 Rhodospirillales bacterium
GCTTGGTCTGATCGACGTCAACCATGCCTGAGCCTCGCTACAAGGCCGACATCGCCGGTGGCTCCCTCATCGAGCCTTGCGGTATTATAACGCAACGCGTAGCGCCATTTCGAATGAGGCCGTGAAACCCCGCTCCGGCCTGGGCTGATCATCCTGCAGGCGTGCCTCCAGATCGAGCTTAAGCCCGTGGAAGGGCAGGGTGACGCGCGCGACGCCCATGTTCAGGACCACGGGCACCCGACTGACGATGTTGGCGCCCGCGGATTGTGAGGTTCCGATACCCGCATGATGCAGGCTCAGCTCATAAAAACGACCATCGTTGTCGCTCCAGCTTGCTTGCAGCGACAGCAATCGCGAATCGTTGTCGAGGCTGAAGCCTAAGGTGCGGCCACGATAGCGCATGCCGTCTATATATTTATAGTCGGTATAGGAAAATCCGTAGATGTGGTGACTAAAACTGAAGATATTTACGCTAGCGATACTATTCGTGTATTCGACAGTGAGGCGCAAGGGATTTGCCCCAGTGGGTAGAAACGCAGTGACGCCAAACAGATGACTGGTGCCTGAATGGGTGAACGGCGAGCTGTCTTCGTTCATCAGCTGCATATAAAATTGCGCTGGCACACCCGCGATATCGTGGCTGTATTTGACGTCGATCAGCCCTTCGTCATTGGTCGGGCTGGGATTGGTGCTGGTGTTTGTGAGATGGAAATAATCAACCAACGGCGAGCAAGGATGGCCCTGACCGCAGGTTTCCTGGGTGCGGGCAAGGCCGATCTCCAGGCCCGGCGCGGGGTTAAAGGTAATGCGTAGCGCATCATATAGGGTGTTCTTCTGAAGGCGCGGCCCGTCGAGCAGGCCAAGGAAAAATTCCATCTGCCATGGCCCCAGCCAGCTCAGCACGGGCCATGTCGACGCGGAGGTCTCAAGCCGCTCGATGCCGATCTGCGGCATCGGCCGGGTATTGTTAGACAGTGACAGGGCGGAGATCCATCCCGGCCCCCACCAGTGCGTGAGCCAGCCGGCATAGACCAGCGCATCGCCGAGCTTCGCCGCGACGTAGCTGTTGTCCGGCATCAGCTTGGTGCCACCCCTGTCGAATGACTGGGTGAAGCCACCGAGCGAAAGCCGCGCCGCTATATCGCTGGAGCTGTAGGACAGCGACGCCTGGGATTGACCGTCGCCGCGGCCAAGGCTGTCAAAGCCATAAACGACACTGGGATTGTTGGTGATGTCGAGCGTCGTGGAAGCGGAAAATCCGGGTTGATTCTCCGCATTGGCCAGTCCGAGCACGCGCGCCGCTGCCGCCTGCACGTACTCGGGTTGCCCGACAAGAGAGGCTTCCGTTAGGTCGTGGGCAATGGAGGTCCAGGGCAACGGCCACGGAGTTGTAACGCCATCAATCAGCCCGGCCGACGCCAGAAGCTCGATTTCCGCGCGCAGTTGATTGTCGCCAACCTCAGCCCAGGGTGCGGACTGTGCACGCATGGTGATCCCCAATAGAATGAACAGCGCGCATCCCAGTTGCTGTCCGACATATCCCGTACGCATCGTGCTCCGATCCAACTGATTGCTATGTCATGTTGCGCAAGAGTTCGGGTGCAATGGCATCGATCCGGCCGCCTGCAAGAAAATCGGCGACTTTGCGCACGACCTCCTCGACTGCTGCGGCGTGCATGTCGGACGATCCGCCAGCGATGTGTGAGGTCAAGAACACGTTCGGCAAGCGCCGTAGCGGATGTGAGGCCGGCAGCGGCTCCTGTTCATAAGTATCCAGGCAAGCGAAGATGTCCCCTTGCCGTAGGCGCGTCAGCAATGCCTCAGAGTCTATCAGGGCGCCGCGCGCGATATTGATGAGCACGGCACCCGGCCGGAGCCTGGCAAGCTCGGCAGTGCCCAGGGCATGCCGTGTGCGGTCGGTGAGACCGCGATGGAGGGAGACGATATCTGCCGCCAAGACCTCGTCCAGCGAGGCCCGGATGGCGCCTGCGCGCTGGATGTCGTCGTCGGCCGCATGCTCGGAATAGACGATGACGCCGACGGCGCAGGCGCAAAGACGCTGGGCAAACGCCCGCGCGTTCGCGCCCCAGCCAATGAGGCCCACAGTGGCGCCGCCGAGGTCGCGCGCCGCAGGAGGCAGCGCGCCGGTTGCTGGGTTCAGCAACCGTTTGGCGCCGATGATGAAGGGCGTGAGACCGATACGCTCTAGAGACGGACGCAGCCGCCTGCCAGTGGTGCGCAGGGCGCCGTGGATGCCGGATGGACGCGGCGTCACGCCCCAACCGCCGGAGCGCATGATCTCATGGGAAATAAAGGCGCGACGGCGGCCCAGAATGGCGAGCCCGAGCGCAAATTCGGCCACACTGCTGGCATAAGCCGCGCTGGCATTGATAAGCTTTATTCCCCGCGCGAGCAGGATGTCCGGTTCATAGCGCGCGACGGAAAGACCGGCGATGCCGACGATCGTCAGCTGGGGCAGCTTGTTCAGCATCTCGGCTGTCAGGGGCGGAGCACCGCGGCCGAGCAGCGCCGCGACGACGTCGGTGCGCTTTGCGGCCGATGTCGCGATATCTGCATACGAAACCAAACGATAGTGCGGCAGCAAGCGCGCCAGCGCCGGCTGCAGCGTCATCGCTTCTGCCACCAGGATGGACCCGCCGCGCGGGGGCGGAGCCTCAACAGGTGTAGCAGGCGCAGGCGCGCGCTCGCGGGGCAACGCTACGCGTCCGACAAAGCCGCTTTCGATCAATTCGCACAGAAACAGCGACGGCGCGATGTTTGCCAGGCTGTGCGGCGGGTCCGAGCCATTCCTGACGGCTTCCAGAAAGGCCGTATGCTCGGCGACAAAGCTGTCATCGCCCGGGGGATAGGGGGTTCTGTTCTTCACGGCCGCGCCGCGCTCCACGACAAGGGCGGATTCTGTAACCGTGCAGGTCTCGCTGGGAGCATGAAGGACATACTCTTCGCGGCGGCTGCCTGCATTGTTGTTACAGAGGAAAACGCCTTGGCTGCCGTTGTGCCAACGCATGATGGCGGAGAAGGTGCCCGATTGTCCCGGCACAGCGTCGCCAGCAAACGCAGTCATTTGCTCGGGCAACCCGCCCATCAGGAAGACAAGGGCGTCCAGCGCATGGATACCGTTCGCGCTCAGCCAGCTTCGCGCGCCGAACTGCGGCTTCTGACCCAGCATCGGCTTGTGGAACACGGCTTCGGCATAGCGCCAGCCGGCAAGGCCCGCCCTTGCACGCGCCGCCGCCAATGAGCGGTAGAAGCGCCGGTTGTGCCCGCCAACCGCGATCAGGCCCCGCTCCCCAGCGCAGCCGGCAAGGCGTTGCGCACAGGCAAAGGATGGCGCGACTGGCTTCTCCACGAACAGATGTTTGCCGTGCGACAGCGCCAACATCCCATATTCGTAATTAAGCTGGGCGCTCGCAAAGATATAGACGACATCGATATCGCCGCGCGCAATCGCCCCGACGGCGTCGCCGCAGTCCTCCTTGAAGCCGAATTTCTTGCGAGCCGTTGCCGCGCGCGCGTGATCCAGGTCGCAGACGAGTGTCAGCTCCAGCGCGCCTGCTGCGCAAAGCTTGGCCAGGATCGGCAAATGCATGAAATCAGCCATCGGCCCGGCGCCGATGACCAGGGCGCGCGGCGGATACAGGGCGGATTTTGGCGATGGCATCTCGCCGAGTTAGACGGAAACGGCAGGCGGAAAATTCCCAAGTCCGGCGAATATTTAATTGCGGTGATCCTGCCCAGCTTGTGCAAGAATTCCGAGGCGCAACCGATTGGCTGCACTATCGATGGGCAGAGTTGGCCATGGATTACCGATTGCATCGGCGCGGCGGACCAGTCTGGCACGGCCCGGCCGCAGCCGGTCTCGCGAGATCGGCGCTGGAATTCTTTCTCGACTTCTGTGCCTTCGCGCGCGGGGAGGGGATCAAGGTCGCCATCCTTGTCGCGCTTGGAGCGATTCTGGAGGGCGTGGGCCTTGTGCTTCTCGTACCCATGCTCAGCGTCGTGGTCGGGGGGCATGACGGGTGGGACCGGATAGTGGTGCGCGCCGCCCGGGCGTTCGGCCACTGGGCGATCGCGAGCCGTATTGAAGAACTCACACTGCTACTTGCGTGCTTTGCCGTTTTGGTCCTGCTCCGGGCTGTTGTGCTTTGGCATCGCGACGTGATGCTGGCGCGGCTGCGCATCGGCTTTGTCGAACAACAGCGCACGCGGCTTGTCGCGCGGCTTGTCGGGGCGCCCTGGACACAGCTTTCCGGAATGCAACATTCGAGGATCAATCACCTGCTCAGCAGCGATATCGTTCTCACGGGAGCCTGTGCCCATTTCATGCTGCAGGGCATCGTCTCGTTTTGCATGCTCGCGATGCAATGGTTTCTCGCATTTCTGTTTTCGCCCCTTCTGGCGGCGGTCACCGGCATCCTGCTGATCGGCGCAGGCGTTGCGCTTATCCCGCATCTTACGAAGTCGCGGGCGTTGGGAAAGGACGTGGCGGAGGCGAACCTGCACCTGGCGACTAGCGGCTCGCAGTTTCTTGGGGGATTGAAGCTTGCGATGAGCCAGAATCTCCAATATCGCTTCGCTGAGGAGTTCAACGACACGCTCGGCAAGCTCATGCTACGCCAGGTGGCGTTCGTGCGGGAGCAGAGCAGGGCTCAACTGGCCTTCGCCACGATGTCGTCGCTTGCCGGAGCGGCCGCGATCTTTTTCGGAATTTGGCTCCTAGGCACGCCGCCGTCGGTGCTGATCGTTTTTGTGCTGGTGTTGGCCCGGATCAGCGCTCCCGCTGCACAGCTGCAGCAGGGCGTGCAGCAAGTTGCCAATTTTCTGCCTTCCTACGAGAAGATCAGGTCGTTGGAAGCCGAACTTCAATCGGAAGCTATCGCCGATATTCCCGCGTGCGACCTGCCTCGATCTGGGACGGTCCGGTTCTGTAATGTCTCCTTTTGCCACCCGGGTGGCCGCAAGGGTGTTTTTGATGTTGATCTCGCGATCGAGCCGGGCAGCTTTATCGGCGTGATGGGGGCCTCGGGCGCCGGAAAAACAACATTCGCCGATCTACTTGTCGGCCTCATCGCGCCGCACGGCGGGACAATTTCGGTGGGTGGCGAGGTTATGACGGACGAATTGCGCCGTCATTGGCGCTCGACCATAGCCTATTCGCCGCAAGAGGCCTTCCTCTTCCACGATAGCATCAGAAACAATTTGCTTTGGGCCAATCCCGCGGCGCAGGAGGACGACATCCAGGCCGCCCTGCGGGTGGCGGGGGCAGATGCGTTCGTGTCGCGACTGGAACAGGGGCTGGATACGATTGTGGGCGAAAAAGGCATGCTTCTGGCGGGAGGCGAGCGTCAGCGTCTGACCCTTGCGCGGGCGTTGCTGCGCAAGCCGCCGTTGCTTGTGCTCGACGAAACCACCAACGCCATCGATATTCCAAGCGAACGCGCGGTGCTTGCGGAACTCGTTGTCCTCACATGGCGGCCGAGCGTCGTTCTCATCGCTCACAGGATGGAGAGCTTGGCACTGTGCGACCGAATCGTAGAATTTGCCGACGGTCGAATTGTTTCTGATCGCTCGCTGTCTCAGGGAGAACCCTTGAGAGCAAATCGCGACCAATCACCCGAGGCGGATCGCAATAGCGCGCAGCGGTTCACGCGATCGGCGGTGGGTCCCGGTGTGGCGGGATCAGGTGCCGGCACATAGGCGCGCATAATCGTTTGCCATGCCGCTTAGCCGGATCAATGTCGCGCTCACGTCCGGCTGACGGCGCGCGGGAGGCCGCGACGGAATTCGGGGAAGCGCCGCAATCGCCGCCTGTATCTTGCTGATATCGTCGGCGATGCGTGCGTGGCCGGATTCAATCAGATAGCCGAATGAGCCGCGCGCATCGCTACTCAGGAAAATCGCCGGAATGCCTAAGGGCGTGGCTTCGGCCGCCACACCCGAGGAGATCGAGACTACAACGGTCATGTGCCGTAGCAGCGCAGGCAGGGGCAGAGACGATGCTTCCTCTATGCGGATATTCGGCCCGCGCAGCGAGAGGAGCTTGGCGTAGAGGATATCCTCTTGGGGCCGCGCAGCAGGGTGCCGCCGGATCCACCATCGCCAGTTCGGCGGCGCCGCGGCGATCTCGTCGGCAAGGGCGTTCAAGACACGGCCTTGCCCGCCGATGGTTTGGAGCGCGACGAGAATCTCCCGCTCAAAGGCTTCGCCGCCGCCCACCTGTCGGAACTTGGCGTCCCAGTGCAGCGTTCGCGGGTCTGCGTCGTCGAGGAATGGGGCGAGCCGCGTATGTCCGCCATAGAGGCCTCGATGCCAGGGGCCGCCTGTCCACGATGCGATCTGCGCGGTGTCGGCCTCGTTCCAGTTCCAGAATATCGCGGGCAGCAGGCCATATCCGCGCTCCGGGATGGCACTCCAGCAATAGGCCTTGTGCCGGCCGCCTTGCGGGCAATGCTGCAGGTCTACGGAAAGAATACCCTGTCGCCGGCAGGCGAGCAGGAAAGCCGGCCCCAGCCCGGCATACCAGGTGACGGTGAAGGCGAGGCGCGGTTTTACGGTCCTGAGAATGCGCTCGAAGACGTGCGCGGTCGCCCGAACCGTTGCTGCACGCCGTGCAAGTTTCTCCGGCGATAGCGACGGTGCGCAAACGTCTTGCCGCTGAAGAAATTGCGCAAGCGCGGCGCAGTTGGGTAGCGATAAGGGCTCAAGAAAGAACGGCGCCAGCACATGTCCTGCTGCCTCGACACTATTCGCGGCGAAGGTCGGACGGCGCCAAGGCACGCGGCGCATGTCTCCCGCCTGCATGAGAAAGCTTCCGATGCCCTCTGCCTCCAGCGCGGCAATCAGCGGCTCACAATAACGATCTTCCCACGCATCGTCGATCCGGTCGAGGGAAACGCCGTCTCCCAGAAAGATGGCTTTGGCGGGCCGCGGTCGCAGGAGGTGACGGCGCATATCATAGCGTTGTTTCCAAATGTTCGAGACGGGCCGGTATATCTGTTCCAGCACGCGCAACGGCCGCGGCAGCCTGCCGGCGTTCGGATCGCCGATAGTCTGGCCGTACATGTCGAGGTAAAGATCCATTCGTGCAAGCGGCCAAATATCCACGTCACCGCTCTTCCATTCGGACACGGGAAAGCGGCGCTCGATCTCCTCGACAAGTGCCAGGTACTGTTGGTGAAACGAGGCGGACATCTGAAACACGCCCTCATTCGGAAGCGATTGCGTCCACGCGGTCCCGCCATGCCTTCTCGATCTTGAGGCGCATTTCGTCCCACATGCTGTGAGATTCGCGGGTCGAGCGCGTCCATGCGCCTTTGAGATGGTCGGTGTCATTGAAACGGTGAATCTTCCGGCTCGCCTCGAAATTCTCGATGGCTTGGCCGGCGGCGGAATCGAGAAGCCATTCGCCGCACCGCTTTAGGCCGGGGGAAAGTGGTTCGCAGGCGATGTCTCTGGACGGTGGACCGGCGGCATTGGGAAGCCATTCCTCGGTCCAAGCGTTGGCGCGACGCACGGCTTCGTATTCCACCAGACCGAACAGAGGAATCATCTGGCTCAGCTCCTGCGCATCATAGAGCGATTTGCGCGGGAGCCGCAGCGCTGCGGCAGAGAGAAACGTGTTCGGGCAGAAGAGGCCCTTGCCCAGCTTGTCGTCAAGCCGCGCCAGCACCCGGCAAAGCGCACGGGTCCGCCACATGGTGCCTGCGTCTGTTATCAGCAGAAAATCGATGTCGCCGCCGGGAGCAAAATTACCGGCCGCGAGCGATCCGGTCATCGCCACCATTCGCACGTTGGGAAGAGTGGCCAGGAAGCGTCCGAGCAACCGAGCGGTCTTCCACTGACGCTGCGAGAGGTCTTGGCGTACTCGTCGAACTTCAAAAAGAGCGCTTCGTCCGCGGAGCGCGAAATATTCGCCGTCGCATTCAAGATAGCGCTCAATCAGCATGCCGGAGGAGACCGCTTGGAGAATATCGGTTGGCCCACACCGCATACCATGCAGATAGCGGTGAGTTTCCAGGAGCGTAACCGGAAAATCGAATACATCGAAGTAAGCGATTGTCGAACAGATCGCACACTCCAGAGTATTCAACCGTGCGGTGGCGCGCATACGCCCTCCTGCGGACTTGTCCCTAAAGACAGTATGTCCGACTTCTTTATTGAGAGAAGAGAAGTGCATTGCTTCGTATCGCGCCTCCGGCTACATTATCTACATTCCATTACTGAGGTGGCGGACCATGAACATCAGGCAGAAAGTCGTCCTCTACAATCCCGCCGCGGTCTTTCACACCATGCCGCTCGGGTTGCTCGCCATCGGTTCGAATCTCGACCCTGCGCGGTTCGACGTCCGCATCATCGATGCGCGCATCGAACCCCACCCTTTGTTGGCGGTGGTGCGGGAAGCCGAAGACGCCATCTGCTTCGGCGTGACGATGCTGACCGGCCGTCCTTTGGGCGATGCCTTGGCCGTGCTGCGCGCGGTGAAGCGCGCTTATCCAGCGCTTCCAACGATCGCCGGCGGTTGGCATCCCTCGCTGTTTCCCGTCGAGACGCTGGAAGAAGCCAGCATCGACATAGTTGTATCGGGGCAAGGCGAACGTTCTTTTGCCGAGCTGGTTGAGCGGCTGTCGCGAGGCGAGACAGTCGAGGGCGTGGCGGGCACGATCTATCGCGACGGCGATAGGATTGTGAAGAACAAGCCGCGCGCGCTTGAAAGTCTTGATGCCTTCACGCCTCCCAACTTCGATCTCATTCCGGTTGAGCGGTATTTCGCCTTCAAGAAACGCCGGCAGCTTGATTATATCACCTCCATAGGATGCAATTTCCGTTGCGCTTTCTGCGCTGACCCGTTCGTCTACGGCCGCGATTGGAAAGCGGCTTCCGCAGTTCGGCTTGGCGAGCAGATCGAGACGCTGTGGCGACGCTATCGATTCACCGACCTTAATTTTCAGGACGAGACCTATTTCACCCATCGCGACCGTGTCGCCGAGATTTGTGAGGAGTTTCTGCGTCGGGGGCTCGAGTTCACCTGGGCGGGAACGTTGCGCGCGGATCAGGGCGTGCGTCTGCCGGACGATGTTTGGCGGCTCTGCGTGCAATCCGGCTTGCGACGTGTGCTCGTCGGCGTGGAAACCGGATCGCACAAGATGATGGAACGAATACGTAAGGATACCACCGTGGATGCGGTGCTTGAAACCGCTGCCAAGTGCCGCGAACACGACATTGCCGTGATCTTCTCCTTCATCGTGGGCTTTCCGGACGAAACGGAAGAGGAAGTTGAGGCGACCCTTGGCCTCATCAAGACACTGCGTGCCATGAGCACCAAATTTGAAACGCCGCTGTTCTATTATAAGCCTTATCCGGGTTCGTCGCTGGCGACGAAAGTTGCCGAAGAGATGCCCGGGACTTTGGAGGAATGGGCTCAGTTCGACTACGTTGCGGGGGCGGCGGGTGGATGGGTCTCGTCTGCGCTGCGCCGCCGGATCGAACGGTTTAAATTCTATAACCGCTATGCCACGGGACTGGAGCAGGGTTCGGGCCATCCTTTGCACCGCATGGCGCGCTGGCGCATCAGCAATGACTTCTATGCGGCACCGATCGAAAAGTTCGTGGTCCAGCATTTTCGGCATGAGCAGTCCCTATCGTAGAGCTTGTTCGGCGCTCGACAGCATTGCCTCCGCGGGAAGCAAGTGGGATGACTCCGCGCCAAAAAATATGGGGTGCATTGCTCTTTCCCACGCCCGTTCAAAATGGTCCGGCGAAAGGGCTCTCCGAACGAATGCATTTCCGCTTCGTGCGGCTTGCACCCATGTTTCATAATAGGCGGACGGCTGGGTCAGGAATGGTGCCCATTCGTCTTCCGGCAATACCAGGGGGTAGTTTGTAATCCCAAGTCCTTCCAGGGCGGAATCGTTTCCGAGCACAGGGCATCCCCACGCCCACGCTTCCGCGACTTTGGTTTTGATGCCACCGGTTACCAGCGCCGGGACAAGGGAAATGCTGCCCGCCTGATAAACTTGCGAGAGGTCTTCGACGACTCCGTGCCAGTGCACGCCAGCGACATCCGCTGCCGGCCGGTTTTGCCGGCCATAAATGTGGAGCTGCGCCATGGGTCGTAGAGTGCGCCACGCTTTCAGCAGATAATCGATTGCGGTCCTGTTCTGCAGCTGATCGTCGCTACCGATGAATATGAAGCGCAAAGACGGCGCGGAGCGCCAAGGCGCAGCCTGGACCGCGAACGCTGGGGAAATGGCATGCAGCAATTTTGTTGTGTTTACCTTCGTGCGTTGGTGGAGCATCTGCCGCTCGACGGTGGACAGCAGAATGGTGACACTGGAGGCTGCGACCACTTCATCTTCGGCGGCCGGCAGGGTCGCGGTTTCATAGGCTGTTATCAGCCGGGCGAGCGGCCCTTCCGCGAGAAAACGGAGCCAGCGTGGGAGATGCGGTCCGACATGGCCGACGAGAAGCGGCAGCCGGTTGCGCGATAGATATGCGGTCCGGCGCGACATCAAGTCATCGAAATCCGTCACCACATGCAGATCGGGCAGGGCGCGTCTGAGCGAGCGCAGCAAGGACTGGCATCGCACCGTATCGAGATAGACGGCATCGCAGCCGCACTGTCTGATTTGCTCAGTAAGACGAGCGCATTCGCGCGGTGAAGCATAGAGGAGGCATTGCAGTGGAACTGGCTGCCAGAGCGCCAGGCTCCGTAGCCAGCAAAGGAGAGTACCTGCCACATCCCATATTCCGCCCGCTTCCATCACAGAGCGCAGCCGCAGGACGTCCACGGCATGATTGCGACGCAATGTCCGGATGATATGCGACAGGATTGGTGTGCGGCCATTGTGTTGCGTAAGATCGCGGGTCAACACGAAGGCAATTCGAATAGGAGCTCCATAAGCAGGGTTCATGCAACACCCGATGAAGAGTCGGGGCGCGCCGCCGTGAACGACCGCGCTCCATTAACTCGAACTGATCGATCCTTGTCCCTGACGCGAAATGCATCGCGCTGCCGGCAGAGCTGAAGCGGTCTGCCTCAGGCGCCTACCGGATCACCCTAGACGCATCTTTTAGACGGTAGAGGGCGCCGCTATATTCCCTTCGGTCGCATTCGGGTGAGCGAAAGGTTGCTTGCCGCAGGCTGCGGCCGCCGGTTCATGGCGAAGCACAGAAGAGCGGATCCAAAAGCCGGATCCGCGAAAACTGTCCCGTGCCAGCCCGCGGAAAATCCGGCGAATGAAGAAGAAAGCGGAGATAACAAAGCCGGTCAGCCCGGTCTCGGATAGAAGCCGAAGATTGAGGTTTTCGGCATTTCCTTTTTCCGGCGAATTCGCGTCGAGCCAACCGACACCCTCCTTGGCGGCCTGTGTGAAAAGCTGCGTCGCGACCGCCCACTCCGGCGCGTATTTGCCAAAATAACGATAATTGTTGCCGAGCGAGACTCCGAACGCAGTATAATCCGGCCACATCCCGGCCGGGCGAGGGCAAGGACGTTGGTCGCGCCCGTCGCTAAGTCCTGGGTGGTGGCACTAAGAGCTTCGTACAAGGAATTTCACCCGCAGGCGGAATAATCGCAGCTACTACCACGTCAAAAACACGGAAGGCGACCTCAAGGGAGTAGGACATGATAGAACTTGGTCCGGGGACCGCGTTCTAGCCACGTTGGTGAATTGGGAAACCCAAGCAGCCGATTTAGGGCACGCATGGGCCGATGAGGTGGACCAGTGAGACCCTTCCTCAACCACGTCCTTCGCGCCGTCGATCCGCCGCTCGCGCTTATTGCCACCTTGCTCGGGCCGCTCCTCTATGTCGGCGCCCGCCTGCGCTGGTACACGCCGTTGACGCGCGCTGCCCTCAACCGGTTCGGCGTGGGCCTCATACGGCATCATTATTCCGAGCCGATCGTCACCCGTGATGATCTGCACAAGCCGCTGCGGGAGAGACGCGACCTGCTTGGTATCGATTTGAGCATCGGAGACCAGATCGCGCTCGCGGCGCGGCTCGATTATGCCGAGGAATTGCTTGCGTTTCCGCTCGAAAAGCCCTCCGAGACGGAATTCGGCTTTCACAACGGCTATTATGAGGCCGGCGATGCGGAAATGCTTTACGATTTCATGCGCTTCTTCAAGCCACGCCGCCTGCTCGAGGTGGGTTGTGGCCAATCGACCCTCATCGCGCGGCAGGCGATCGCCAAGAACAAAGCCGAGGACTCCGCTTATACCTGCGAGCATATCTGCATCGAGCCTTATGAGCGGCCCTGGCTCGAAAAGCTCGGCATCGAGATCGTGCGGCAGAAGGTGGAGTTGTGCCCCGTGGCGCTGTTTGAAAGCCTCGGAGAGAACGATATTCTTTTTATCGATTCCTCCCATGTGCTGCGGCCGCAAGGAGATGTGTCCCATCTCTATCTTTCGGTTCTGCCGCGGCTGAGTCCCGGCGTCATCATCCATGTGCATGACGTGTTCACGCCGCGCGACTATCTGGAGCAATGGGTGGAAGAGGGGCGGCTTTGGAACGAGCAATATGTTCTCGAGGCCTTTCTCAGCTGCAACGACCAATTCCGGGTTGTCATGGCACTCAACATGATGGCGACCGACCATCGCGAGGCGCTCGCGCGCGCCTGTCCCGTGTTGATGCGGGAGCCGCAGCACGAGCCCGGTGCGTTCTGGTTTTGACGGGTGCGTTAGGATTAGGAATTCGAAGATAGAACGAGAAGGCGTGCAGTCATTAGAGTTCACGAGATCGACGCGCCGATAAATGACTTCTGCCTGCTTTCCTCCGACCCCTTTCTTCTCCTGCACCGCCAAACCCGCCGCAGCATCGGCTGCAAGCAGGAAGCAGTCCGCCTGCCCGGTGTAAAGTGCCCCTCAGCGTCGCGAGATTTTCATGATTCCAGATGTCTTTCAGACGTATATTTCGAATATTGGCGATAGGAAACCGGTAGCACCGCCCATGAACGGGGATCGCCTCGCCGTCGGAATCGATCATGAGAATGCGGTTGACGTCATTGCACCGTCGTCCGACGAAAATCTCCGGCTGCCGATAATAGACGGCAAGGTCGTCAAATTTTGTCAGGGAAGGGTGAATCGTTACGGGAAACGGATATTCCGACGCCGCGATCTCCATCAACTCGCTGGAAAGAAGCTCAAGGGCGATCTTCTCAGGATTTGACTCAAAAACGTTGGACGGCGTTGCGGGCAGAATTTCGTCATAAATTTTGTTGTGCGTTTCGGCCTGGGCGCCGGTGACGAAATTGTTGTGCAGTAAACCGACCCGCTTCAACGGTAAGCGGCTCATATCACCCAGAAATTGTTTGAGAGTTCCAACATTCCATTCCGTGATTGTGCAGTAAACCGAAATTCTCGGGCCGTGGGACTTGGCTGAGATCGTTTCGATTCCCGCGACAGCCAGGGCGTAGCTTCCTGCGCGGCGGCGAATTCGGTCATGTGTTGCTTCTGGCCCATCCAGAGAAACGGAGAGTTCACGGCAGCCACCCGATACCAGCTCATCGGCTCGGCGCGACAGCAGCAATCCATTTGTTGTGACCGTGGCGTAAAGTCCAAGCGCGTGACAGTATGCGAGTGCCTCGCCCAATGGCTGCCACGCTAAAGGTTCGGTAAACGCGAACGCCAGATGCGCGCTGGGGCAGAATCCCAAGACTTCGTCGGCGATGTGCCGGAAGAGATCCATCGGCATGGATTTTGTCTTGGCGCCCACCAGGTTGGCGCCAAAATTAGTCTCATTATTTCCCGTGCCCACGTCGCACATGACGCAATGCAGGTTGCAGAAGTTATTGACGCCGAGAACGATATTCTTCGGCCCGAAGGCGAGATGACCCGGCCAAAGCTGTTCATTTGCCCTGCGAAGGTAATTGGTTATCACCCAGTCACCTCAGACCGATGCAGTCTACCCGCGATCGCGGGCGGCGCCGAGATTGGGGCCGTATGGGTTTGACGTTGGCAGCGAACCGGTTATTCCCTGTCCAAGGCTATCGACGATAAGATTTTGGCGGCATTAAGACATAAGGTGACGAAGCGTAACCGGTTATTTCCGCGAGGCGGGTTGGGCGAACCGTGTTCTGGCGCGAACGGCGATTACTGCTCCCGCGCAGCAGCCCCTTTCACCGGCGGTAAATGGTTCATGGCGAAGCACAGAACGAGCGGAATCCAGAGGCTGGCATCAACGAATGTGTCCTGATTGAGAAGGCCGAACCCCAGTGCCACGGCGCTCGTCAATCGAAAGTAGGCATGATAGCTGTCGCGGGCCGGCCTGAGAAAGATCTGGCGGATGAAAAAGAGCCCGAAGATCGCGAAGCCGACGAGGCCGGTTTCCGACAGAAGCCGAAGAAAGAAATTCTTGGCATTTCCCTTTTCCGGCGAATTTGGGTCCAGCCAACCGACACCCTCCTTGGAGCCCTGTGTGAAAAGCTGCGTCGTGAACGCCCACTCCGGCGCGTATTTGCCAAAATACCGATAATTGTTGCCGAGCGAGACGCCGAACAAGGGATGGTCCAGCCACATGCGGGCTGCGGCCTCGGCCGCGGCAACACGCCCCGCCAGCGCTAGGACGTCGGTGACCCCCGTCGCCAGGTCCGCACTTCCTGCATTCAGATCAGCGGATTCGGTGAGATAGGAAAGAGGACCGACTACATAGGTCGCACCTGCACCCGCACCACTGCCCAAGCCACTCATGGCGACGAGGCCCCCGCAGCCCGCCATGAGTACAAAGAGGAAGGTTGCTGCGGCAACAATCCGGCCGCGCCAGGCCGCCATCAGGGCGCTTATCAAGAGCATCGCGACGATGCACACTAGCCCAAAGCGCGATCCCGCGCATAAAAGTCCCACCACCGCAATAGCAAATCCCGCAACCAGACGGACCGTTTGTCCCTTGGTTGCAGTGGCTTCCACAAAGTCTTGCCGGGAAATGCTACGCGCGATGAGGGCTGGCATCAGCAAGATAATAATCTGGGTTGCCAGCCATGACGGCTCAAATGTCATGCCTTGGGCGCGGCTCACCAGCCCGTCATAATGCACCGCGAACAAATCGGTAATCGCCTGCACGACTCGCAGCATCTCACCGTGTTCCACGATCGCCATGACCTGGATCACGGCGAAGGCGATAGAGAAGGTCATGCCGATGAATAGGTAGCGGATTGTACACCGGATATCCGCTACCGTTCTAATCTGCAGACGCGCCACGACATAAAATGCGAGCCCCACTGCCCAGGTCAGCAGGGCACGAAGGAAGCTGCCGAGCGGCGTCTGCCCCTTGAAGGGGTCCGGCGATAGGGACGAGACCTCCGCCAGCCCGCACACCACGACATACACAGTGAACATTGATAGTACAACGAAGCCCTCACCGTCCAGCTTGGGCCGCTGTCGCAGGAATATCATCCGGAATGCTGCCAGGAGAAGCAGCAGGGCCGTAGGGACAATCGCCAGAGGACGAGCCAGTGTTCCCGAGCCGAACGGCAGGAGCGGCGTCGCCGATACGGGCACAAGAAGGAGCAGGCACAGCCAGAGTATCTTCTCGCAGTATGCAAGGCCATCGGTAGCTGTTCGGGGTGTGTTCATAGTTCAGGATGCCGCTACGGCGCTTGCGGTCGTCATCGTCGATGCTCGCAAGCGCAACACGAAATGAAATCCGACGCTCGCGCGCAAGAGTCCCGCCAGGAGCGATGCAACGCACGCCCCCGACACGCCGTAGTGCCAGGTTAGCCAACTGCCGAGCGTTAGTCCGAACATTGCAGGATAAAGCTGCATCTTGAACACCGCGCGGCTTGCCCGATATCCGCGCAGCACGGCGCCGAAAATGTAGGAGCCGAGATAGCTGGCATAGGCGGCGACCAGTATCCGCAGGGCGTCGGGATAAACGGCGTAAGGCGTGGCCTTGCCATAGAAGGTTCGCAATGCTTCTTCTGGAAAAGCCAGGATGAGGAGGAAAAACGGCGCGATTAATGTGCCGCAAAGGAAACTCCGGCGCCCGACCAGTTGCAGCAGATCCGAAAAGGTCAGCCTATCGCGCGTCCGCGCGACTTCTGGCACCAGGATATTTTCTATGCCAACGATGACGGGACTTGAGATTGCCACGACGTTTGCCAGTGCCACCAGCACGGCTGCTCCGCCGGGATTCTGGTGCCACGCCAGCACCCACAGGAACCACTGCGTCGAAAGGGCCGCAAGCAGATTGGCACCCAGGACGGGTGCGCCCATATGCCAGTGCCTGGCGAGTTCCATACCGAGGTTTGCCCCCGCCGAACCGACGCTTTGCCAAATTTGCAGCGCTAGCGGAAGGATTGCTATGAGGGAGGTTGCCGCGATCAATAGGAAGACGCCCCCGATGGTGAGACGGGAGGCGAGGACCAGCGCCGCTACAAAAGTCCCGAAATACCGAACGAGATCGAGCGCGATAGCTGCTGGATATCGGGCGCGTGCGAGCATGCCGCGCCGGAATATTTCCTGCAGCTGCCAGGACAGAAGAGCAAAAAATGTAATCGGCAGAAGATCGAAATGGGCGACACTGAACATGCCCGCACCAAGCAATGGAAGGAAGGCCAATGCGCAGATCGGAGTCAGCATTGCCGCAACGCAGAGAAGATGACGGTGATGCAGAGGGTTCGCCGCCGCGCTCCGCACGGACAGGGGATAGGTGATGAGTGCCTGATGGAGCGTATTGAAGAACAGGATGAACGAAAGCGCGATGGAAAAGGCACCATAATCGGCTGCCGGCAAGGCGCGCGCCAGGGTCACGTTCAGCGCGAAATTTCCGAAGCTTACGATGCCCTGATCGGCAAATCCGCCGGCAAGACCTAGCTCCCACCTTTTCACCTTGCACCCGATGCTGCGGTCGGCCCTCGACCATGATTTACAAGGCAGCTTGGTCCGATCGGGCAGCCTCTGAAAAGGATTTTATTTTTTTCCGCCGCGGGAATATCGCGCCGCCGAGAAGCGTCCTCCTTAAAGGCTGTTTGGAGATGGGCGGAACGGGTGGGATTGGAATCTGCAAACGCGGCCTGGACGGTTAATACCGATTCGGATTGGCTTTCCATCTTCTTGAGGCGAATGCGGCGCGACTGGAAGCTCGCCGCCTCGGCGGTGTCGGTCAGCGTCGCTATTGCCAGCGTGCTCGCCTTTGCACTGCCCTCCTACTGGCGGGTGGAAATTACCGTGATGCCGGTAACCAAGAGCGGTTCCGGCCTCGGTGGTCTTGATCCTGGCTCGCTCTCCGGCCTATTCGGCGGGCTGGCGGGCGTGGGTGCCCTGCTCGGGCGCCCATCTTCGAACCAGGATGAGGCACTGGCCGTGCTGGGGTCGCGTGAGCTGTTCGACACCTATGCCACCCAGCAGAATCTCCTTCCGATCCTGTTCAGCAGCAAGTGGGACAGCGCGAACGAGCGTTGGAATGTCTCCTCATCGAATGTCCCGACGCTGCGGCGGGCCTACAAGCTGTTCAACAGAAGTCTCCGAGATGTCGACCTGGATCGTCGCAGCGGGATTGTAACCATGAGCATCACGTGGAAGGATCGTGCGCTGGCGGTGAAATGGGCACGAGACCTTATCGCGCTCACGAATTCGCAGCTTCGCGAACGCGCGCTCGCGGAGGCCACTGTGAATATGCGCTATCTCGCCACGGCGATGAGCAACGCGCAAAGCGAAAATAGAACCAACGCGCTCAATTCCGCGCTCGCGAACGCTTATGAGCGTGCCCTTCAAAACTACATGTTTGCCGACAGCCAGCCCGAATTCGCGTTCCGTGTCATCGATCCGCCGACCATTCCCGACGCGCGGGAGCGCGTCTGGCCCCAGCGACCGTTGTTCATTGCACTCGGCTTCATTCTGGGCGTCATTCTCGCCATTCCTGCCATTCATCTGCGCGAATTCCAAAGAAGCCGAGCGGAAAGCCGCGTGAGGCCTTCTCCGACGTTCGGGCCGAACGTGTTCGAGCGATAACATGCCTCTTGCCCAACCTTCCCCGATCCCAGCGCTCTTGAAAGGGGAGCAACTGGAATGAGCGTCGGCATCATCACCTCGGCCGCCTTCATCAACCCTGAAATGGCGGCCGAATTCGGGCCCCTGCCGCCATCGTTTCTACCGGTGGGCAATACTAGGTTGTTCAAGTTCCAGGCGAAGCTGCTGCGCAGACTGGCTGATCACGTTGTTTTGAGCCTTCCGCAATCCTTTGTCCCTTCGGCGCAGGACAGACGGCTTCTGTCGGCGCTGGATATCGGCGTCGTTAGTATTCCGGATGGCCTGGCGTTGGCCGAGTCCGTGATGCTCGCGATCATCCAGAGTATCACCGGCGACGAAGCGCTCTTTATATTGCACGGCGACACCTTGTTCCTGGGGTTATGCGACTTCCCCCCGGATGGACTTTCAGTGCATGCCGGAGACCATCCCTATCCCTGGGCGATAGCGCACGGGCGCGAACAGGTTCGCATCGCACCGGTGGATGAGGGCAGCCGCGAAGGCGCCTCGATCGTGAGCGGGCTGTTCAGCTTTTCGCGTGGTCTTGTCTTTCTGAAATGCCTGGCGGAGGCCAAGCCGGATTTTCCAGCGGCACTCAACGCCTATGCGCGGCAGTATCCCGAATTCCGCGCCGTCCAAGATTCCGGCCAGTGGCTCGACCTCGGCCACCTCAACACATATTACGACTCCCGCCGCGCGCTCACTACCGAACGCGCGTTCAATATGCTGTCGATCACCCGCGATGTGGTGTGCAAGACGAGCGCACAGAGCGACAAGATCGAGGCGGAGGCGTCATGGTTTGAATCTCTGCCGTCCGCACTCAGGAGCTATATTCCCGCCTATCTCGGCCGCGTTGAGGCTGGATCGAACCATCCTGGCTACTACCTGGCTTATGAGTATCTTTGTCCTCTGAGCGATCTATATGTGTTCGGTGCGCTCGCGCCTGTGGTCTGGCGGCGCATCCTGACACGCTGCGGCGAAGCGCTTTCGCAGATGCGCGCCTGGAAGCCGGCAGCCATCGAAGCAGGCTGGTTCGGTCATCTCTATGCGAACAAGGCGGCTGCGCGATTCCGGTGTTTCGCCGAGGAGGCAGGTGTCTCCCCCGATGACGGATGGGAGATCAACGGGGAGCTATTTCCTTCGCCGCTGCAGCTGATCGAGGAAATGGCCGGACTTATCGGTCCGCCGGGCCAGGAGGATGTCGGCATCCTCCATGGCGATTTCTGCCTCAGTAACATCCTGTTCGACTTCCGCAGCAGCAGCGTGAAGCTGGTCGATCCGCGCGGCTATGCCGAACCCGGCAAGCCCTGCATTTTCGGCGACACCCGCTACGATATCGGGAAACTGCACCATTCAATCGTAGGGCGGTACGATTTCATCGTCGCCGGATATTACGATCTGACGAAGATTGCCCCTCACGCCCTTTCTTTCGATGTCTCCGGCGCGGGCGCGCAGGACGATATCGAACGTCATTTCCGCGATGTCATTTGTGACGGCGATCCCGACCGGGAGCGTATGGCCGCCGCGATATCGGTCCTGCTGTTCTTCTCCATGCTGCCGCTTCATGCTGAAGATCCGCAGCGGCAATGGGCGTTTCTGGCCAACGGATACCGCGTGTACCAGCGGTATTTCGGTGAGGCCGCGTGATGTTCGTGATCCCCATGGCGGGCGAAAGCAGGCGCTTTCGTGACGCCGGTTATCTGCTGCCGAAATTCCGGCTAGCGGCGCATGGGGCGTCGCTGTTCGAACACGCAGTCAACAGCTTCTCCACCTACTTCCGGACCGATGAATTCCTTTTTGTCGTACGCGGCGCTGATACTGCTCGCTTCGTGCAGAGATGGTGCGAAGAGCTGATGATCGAACGCGTGGCGGTCGTAACGCTGGACGGCATGACGGCTGGACAGGCGGAGACGGTTCTGCGCGGTCTGGACGACGCGGGCGTCGATGACTCCAAAGGTATCGCGGTTTTCAACATCGATACATTCCGGCCCGCCTATAGGAAGCCCCAGCATGTGGCGGACCCGAACTGCACCGGCTATCTGGAGGTATTCCGGGGCAGCGGCACAGGCTGGTCGTTCGTGGCGCCGCATCCAGTGCATGGTGAAGAGGTCGCGGAGGTGGTCGAAAAGGATCGTATCTCCGACCTTTGCTGCACGGGTCTTTATTATTTCCGCCGCGCCGGGGATTTCCGCTGGGCGTATCACAATCCTGAACCGCCGCGGAGCGACGCCGAGCGCCGGGAGCGGTACGTGGCGCCGCTCTACAATGCGCTGATTTCGTCCGGCCGCCGGATCGGCCTGCAGCTCATCGATTCTGCCGATGTCATCTTTTGCGGGACGCCACAAGAATACGCGCATGTTCTCGCCTCGGAAGAAACCGGGCGGCGGATACGAATGACCCGCAGGGAATAGCAACATGCGAACGGGCAAGATCGCCATCCTCGTTCCAACCTTCAACGGGGGCGTGCTCCTGTGGGAGACCATCGCGTCCGTCGCCCGGGCAGGAGTGCCAGTCGCGAGCTACGAGATCGTCGTTTCGGACAATGCGTCGACCGATGACAGTATCGCGCGTTTGCCCGCCGTGGACGGCCAGGGCGGACCGATCACGGTTTATCGCAATCCCGCCAATTTTGGCCGCGTCGCCAATTGGAACTGCGCAATCGCGCATGCAGAGGAGATGGGTTTCTCCTACGCGATGTTCCTGATGGTGGGAGACGTCCTCAAACAGGCCAGCATAGTCGAATTGAGGGAGCGGATGGAACGCCAGAACGCGGCGCTTGGCGTTGCCTGCTACGAAATCGCTGATGAGAGGCTTCGACCGCTCCGCGTCGCCCGCAGAATTCGCTGGTCCGGCGATCCCGAAATCGGCATCGACGCCGAGCGGTTCCTCGCCCAGTCGCTGGCGACAGGAGCGATGCTGTACGGTCCCCTCGGCGCAAACCTTTACCGTATCGACGGTGCGGCGCGCCTGCGCTTCGATCCGGACGACGAAAGCCATACTGACCAGCTGGCAACGGCTCTGTTCGCGCAAAACGCGCGTGGCCCCGTCGTGTATCTCGACAAGCCGGTATCCTGCTGGCGCCGCCGCGCGGGTCGCTTCCATAGCTCGCTGACGGCTGCGCAGAGATTGGCAGGCGATCTACGCGTGATGGAATCCGCCTGCCGTTCCGCGCATGTCGCGCCCGACTACGCAAAGATCCGCGCAAGCCTGATGCTGCGCGCCGCCTATTTCACGCGCGGCAATCTCCACGCCGCTTGGACGTGTTCACGGGCTTTGACGGAAGGCGCCCGGCCATCCTGGGCTTGGTTGGCGAAATTGCTGTGCCGACAACTGCACTACAAGACGCCTTGGCTGGTCAAGGCTTGATGCAAAGATGAAGACAGGATTGGCAATGAATTTGGGCAAGGATCTGCTGCTTAAACAACGCACCGGCCGACCGCTCGTGTTTCGGCGCCGCAGCACATCGCGCACCCTGCTTTTCCTGACGTTGCTGATGCTGCAGGGATGGTGCGTGCTGGCTCCGGCTCCCGTTGCGGCGCAGAATCTTTCGCAAATCCTGGGTAACGGCAGCAGCGGAAGCGGAAGCAGCGACGTTACCGGCGAAATATTCCGCGCGCTTCAGCAGCGTCTCACAGGCCAATCGACCGTGCCCTCCTTGCAGCCCGATATTCAAATTCAGAATCCACCCACATATCCACCGCAGTCCACCGTACCCGGCGCTTTGGGCAATTCGCAGCGTTCGCAACAAAACTTCGGTCCGATGTCGCCGATCGAACGGCTGATGAGCCAGCGCGCCGGGCAACCGATCCGGCAATTCGGTTATGAAATCTTCGGACGCGGTGCTCCTGTCATCGTGCGGCAGAGCGGAGCGCTGCAGGATAATTATGTGCTGGGTGAGGGTGACGAGATCGTACTCACGCTACGCGGGCAGCAGAATAGCAGCTTTCGTACCCGTGTGGACCGCGACGGCCGGGTTGTGTTTCCGGCTTTGCCGCCAATCTCCGGGTCTGGGCGGCCATTTGGCGCTTTTCGCACCGATCTCGAAGCGGCGGCGCGGCACGCAATCACTGGAACGGAAGTGCTCGTATCCGTCGGCGCAGTGCGCCAGATTTCGGTGCGCGTGGTGGGCGAGGTCAATTCGCCGGGGCTGTTCAGCCTTTCAGGGATATCCACGGCGATGGATGCACTCAGCCTTGCAGGCGGCGTCAAGAACACCGGATCGCTACGCGATATTCAGATTGTGCGCGGTGGCAATACCATCCGCCTCGATCTTTATACCCTGCTCACGGGCCAGGCAAATGGAGCCGACGTCACGCTCACGGAAGGGGACCGTATCGTCGTGCCGCTGCAGAGAAGCGCGGTCGCGGTGGCCGGACAGGTGAAACGGCCTGCGATCTATGAGTTGCCGCCGGGGCAGAACGCAGCTCTGATTTCCGATGTGTTGGGACTGGCCGGCGGCCCGGAAGTGCGCGGCAGCTACCGCTTCTCGATCCTGCGTACGCGTGGCGACGGGAAGCGGGAAATGGTCCGGGTCGGCACCGGTTCGAATGTCGCGGTTTACGACAGCGATATTGTCTTTGTCGCCGCGACCGCCGACGTCTCGTTGGCCAGGGTAGAGCTGATGGGCGCCACGGCTCTCAACGGATATTACCCGCTCAATACCGCCCACAGCCTGAGCAGGCTGCTGAACTCCCTCGACATGTTCTCGCCAACGGCTGGCAAGCCGTTGCCGTATCTTTTGCTCGACGCGATCATTCGGCTCGACCCTTCGACCATGCAACGGAAGGTCATTCCGTTCTCGCCTGTCGATGTTCTTGAGGGCAAGGCAGATCTGAAACTACAGTCCAACGATCTTGTGTACATCATGAACGTCGCCGAAATGCGCTACATCGCGCACCGGGCCGCCACTGCGCAGCGGATCCAGTCCCGACGTATCGTAAGCGACCACCCTGACACCGGCGCGCAAAATCCGCCAGCCATGGAAAGTGCCCTCGCATCGGCTGTTGCCGGAAGGGGACAACCATCGCCGGCCAACAATCCTTCGTCGACGATCGATGTGCGGGCGGCCGAACTGGCCGCGTTGCAGGGTCGCCAGGGCGTGCCACAGCTCACGACGCCGTCCGGGATACAAGGCATGGCGGGCCGGCAGGCACTTACAGGCAATTTGGGCGGACTCGGCTCATCTCCCAACCAATCTTTTGGGGCATTCGCCCAGGACCAGGCGACTGCAGAGACGCAGGGTCAGGGCCCGCCGGAATCGGAAGCGGAGCGTCTCAATCCGGGCATTCTGGTCCCCGCTGAGTACGGCATCCCGAACCAGGCGCTGGACCGTGTCGATGAGCGCGACCTGCGTGACACCGCTCGCACTCCGGCGGGGCAGGCGATGGTGCCGGGCGCATCCTTCAGCAACCGCGAGCCATTGCGCCTTTTCGTCGGCTTGGATGATGATACAAGGCACCTTCTCGTCAGCACGCTGGGCAATTACTATGTGACAGCGGTCGGCGAGCTGAATAATCCGGGCGATTTCCTGGCCATGCCTCAGACGAGTTTGGCCAACGTCGTCCAGGCGGCGGGGGGGCTGACCCCAAAGGTCGATCTTCATGCTTTTGAGATCACTTCGGCAGTGACCGACAATGCGTCCGGCGTTTCGCATACGGTTCGTAGGAACTACGATCTGCCGGTCAGCCTGTTCTCTCAGGTGTCACTCAACCTGTACGATCGTATTCGTTTCAACTCGGTGTTTTCGGATCGCGATTCCGGTGATGTTTCGGTGGTTGGCGAAATCAAATATCCCGGCGGCTATGAGATCCTGCGCGGCGAGCACCTGTCGTCGGTATTGGCGCGGGCTGGCGGCTTCACCGACGCGGCCTATCCGTCGGGTGCCATCTTCCTTCGCCGGTCAGTGGCCGAGGAGCAGCGCGGCGTGGCGCAACGGGAGGCGGACGCGCTGGAACGACAGGTCGTCGGCATTGTAGGAACGGTCTCAAACAAGGCGCGAGTCACCGACGCCGAAATCGCATATATCGGGCAGATGATCGAGCGGTTGCGCCAAGGAGGCGATCCAGGCGGTCGCGTGGCGGTGGAGATCGACCCACGGGAGATCGCCGCTCACCCTGAACTCGATGTGGTGATGGAACCGGGGGACCAGCTTTTCATTCCTCGCAGGCCGAGCTCCGTAGTGATCGCGGGGGAGGTGATGTCTCCCGGCGGGATTCAATTCCGAGCCGACCGATCGGTATCAACTTATGTGGCGCTGGCCGGCGGGTTGACCGAAATCGCCGACGAAGATCACATGTTCGTGATCCAGCCGGACGGATCTGCCGTTCGGGTCAACGGCGATTCCTGGTTGTCCGAGCCGCCCGAGCTGGCGCCGGGCTCCGTCATCGTGGTGCCTCGCAAGCTGCGTCACTTTACCTGGGATTCGCTGCTGGAGGATGTGATCCAGGTCACGAGCCAGGCCGCCATCACGGCGGCCTCACTTTCGGTGATCTCGCGGTAGGCCCAGGGAATAAAGCTCCCCCTGATTCCGTCATCTAGCATGTGATGGGTAGGGGCCTGGCTGCAATCTGAGACAGGGTAACAACTTCTTCTCGCCAGAGGGCTGAGATGGCTCGTATAGTTGTCGGCAGCGTCTATTTCCTCCGCTTGGACCCGGTGCGCTGGGCCGAGCGGCAACCCTTTCCGCCCATCGGCACCCTCTATGCCGCCGGAACGCTACGCGCCGCTGCCCATGAAGTCCATTTCTTCGACGCAATGATCGCCGGAGCAGTTGGGGAATGGGACGCGATTCTGATGCGCGTCCGCCCGGACATCGCGGTGCTGTTCGACGACAATTTCAATTATCTGTCGAAGATGTGCCTATCCGCGATGCGTGAGGCCGCGCTCGCGATGGTCGCTCGTGCGCGGAACGTCGGCGCAAAGGTCGCCATCTGCAGCGCAGATGCCTCGGACCACCCGGACCTTTACCTTAAAGCCGGCGCTGCTGCCGTCATCGTCGGCGAGGGGGAGGCGACCTTGCGCGAATTGGCTGGGCGGTGGGCCGCAGGCGACTCCGATCTCTCGTCCATCAAAGGCATCGCCTGGTGCAATGCGGAGACAGGCGTCGCGCGCACGCCGCGCCGCGAGTCGCTGCGCGATCTCGATTCGCTGCCGCCGCCGACCTGGGATCTGGTGGACATGGACGCTTATCGCGGGATATGGCGCGGTCATCATGGTTTCTTCGCGCTCAATCTCGTCACGTCGCGTGGCTGCCCCTATCTGTGCAACTGGTGCGCCAAGCCTATCTGGGGCCAGAGCTACGCGGTACGTAGCCCCGCCGCCGTAGCCGCCGAGCTCGCCCAGCTCGTTGCCATCGCGGCGCCGGACTATGTCTGGTTTATGGACGACATCATGGGCCTGAAACCCAGATGGTGGCGCGCTTTTGCCGATGCGCTCGATGCATTGGGTGTCAAAGTGCCGTTCAAATGCCTCAGCCGCGCCGACCTTGTGCTGCGCGAAGGCGCTGTGGCGGACCTCAAACGCGCGGGCTGCGATATCGTCTGGCTGGGCGCCGAATCGGGAAGCCAGAAGATTCTCGACGCCATGGACAAGGGTCTCACCACCGGTGAGATCGCCGAAGCCACCGCACGGCTGAAATGGGCAGGCATCCGGGTCGGCCATTTCCTGCAGTTCGGCTATCCGGGCGAGAGTATAAAGGATATTGTGCGGACCCTTGCGATGCTGCGGGCGACGAAGCCGGACGAGCTGGGCATCTCGGTCTCCTATCCGCTTCCGGGAACGCTCTTTTACGAGCGGGTACAAAGCCAGTTGCGCGACAAGCGCAACTGGACCGTATCCTCCGACATGGCGATGCTCTATCGCGGGCCTTTCACCACTTCGTTCTACCGCCATTTGCACGTCTATGTGCATCGGGATTTCCGGCTGCGCCGCGCGTTAAGCCAGTTGCGCAGTGTTCTCGTCGGCCAGGCGACGCTTGGGCGGGCGCATCTGCGCGCGTTCGCTTTTGTGCTCTACTGCGGGCTGGCGATTCCCTTTTCCTGGATGCAGCTGCAGCTGCTGCGCCTCATGCCGCATCCAAGTAACAGGACCGCGCCGTGAGCAACATACTCTTAACCCACGGCTATTTCCTCAACGAAGATCCGGCGGAACGGAAGGTGATGAAGCCTTATCCGCCGCTCGGCCTGCTCTACATCTCTTCGCATCTAAAGAAATGTGGATTTTCGGTCGACATTCTGGACACTACCTTTCTGGACGTGACATCAGCCCTGGCCCTGCTGGCCGAAAAGCGGCCACGGATCGTCGGGATCTACGCTAATCTGATGACGCGGGGCAATGCGCTCACTGTGGCCGCCGCATGCAAGGCCGTCGGCGCGTTCGTGATTCTGGGTGGGCCCGAGCCGGCCAATTATGTCGACGAGTATCTCAGCCGCGGCGCGGACATTATCGTGTCCGGCGAGGGTGAACTGACGCTCGCCGAGTTGATCCCGCATCTGACGCACCACGGACTTACCGGACTTGAAGCGATAGCGGGAATCGCCTTTCGCGACGGCGACGGCGAGGTGCGCAGGACCACGCCGCGCGCCCAGATCGTCGATCTCGACGCCCAGCCTTTTCCGGATCGCGCTGCTATCGATTTGGAACGCTATCTTTCGACATGGCAGCGGCATCACGGCATACGTTCGGTGTCGCTGATCGTGGCGCGAGGCTGCCCCTACACCTGCAATTGGTGCAGCCATTCGGTATTCGGCCACAGCCATCGCCGCCGGTCACCGGAGAATGTCGCCGATGAGATCGCCCTTATTCGGGAGACCTATGCGCCGGACCAGCTCTGGTTCGCCGATGACGTCTTCACCATCAATCAGAAATGGCTGGAGCGTTTCGCGGCCGAAATGAAGCGCCGCGGCTTGCGCTATCCGTTCGAGACCATTACGCGCGAGGACCGCCTGAACGAACGGGTCGCCGAACTTCTAGCCGAACTTGGTTGCTATCGCATCTGGATCGGCGCGGAGAGCGGCTCGCAACGCGTCTTGGACGCCATGGAGCGGCGTACCAATGCGGCACGGACGCGCGAGATGATCGCACTGGTCAAACGCAAAGGCATCCGGGCCGGAACCTTCATCATGCTGGGATATGACGGCGAAACATGGGACGATATCGACGAGACCGCGCGCCATTTGCGCCTCGCCGCGCCCGACGATGTGCTGACGACCATCAGCTATCCCATCAAGGGGACGCCATACTATGACCGGGTTTCGGACCGTATTGCCGGCAGCGATGCTTGGCACGAAAGCTCGGACAGGGCGCTGACCGTCAAGGGACGCAAATCGCGCCGCTTCTACCGCCATGCCCAGCACTGGTTGGCGGCCGAAAGCCATGTCGGGCGGTTAGCCGCCGACGATGGCGCCGGCTTGATGCGCCACGCCAAGGCCAGAGCCATGTCCGCCATAAGCCGCATCGGCATGTATGCGACGCGCCATGAGGTGGAACATGGCTGAACCCGGCATGATTCCGCTCCATCCCGACGCGTTTGACAATTTCGCGTCTGATTATGACGCGGAATTCGCGCATCGCGCGCCGGGCCGTTGGTTGCGCGAGGCGGTATGGCGGCTGCTGGCACCCTATGTCAGGCCGGGGACGCGTGCGGTCGACTTAGGCTGCGGCACCGGCGAAGACGCGGTGTGGTTGGCGCGTGCAGGTTGCGAGGTGACTGCGGTGGACAGCTCGCCCGCCATGCTGCAAGCCACCCTGCGCAAGGCGACGCAATGCGGTGTCAGTGACCAAGTCGCTGTGCGACCTTTCGATCTCAACGCACCGGACGACATCGGGGGATCATTCGATTTCGTGCTGTCCAATTTTGGCGCGCTCAACTGCGCGACCGATCTAAAGCGGCTAGGCACGATGTTGCACTCGGCAGTGGCGCCAGGCGGCATCGTCGCTGCCGTTATGATGGGTCGCTTCTGTGCCTGGGAAACGCTCTGGTATGGCATGCGTTTGAAGCCCGCAGCCGTGCGTCGCTGGCGCGGACGCGCGGCGGCGGATATCGGCGGCAAGATCGTTCCCGTGCAATATTGGAGTGCAAGGGATTTAGCCGAATCTCTGGGCACAGCCTTTCGTACGCTGTCTATCCATCCGGTCGGCCTCTTCTTGCCACCTTCAGACCTGTTTGCGCTGATCGAGCGCCGGCCGCGCCTGTTCGCGCACCTGACGTGGTGGGAAGCGCGGGTCTCGTCCTACGCTCCGCTCGCCCACATGGCGGACCATCATCTCACCATCCTGCAGCGTGCCCAAGAGGATGCCCGGCCATGATCTTGTTCTATAATCCTGTAAGTTCGGCCTCTAAGAAGCCGGTCCTGCCCATGTCGCTGCTGGCGGTCGGTGCGATGCTGGAAGGCAAGGAAGAGTATCGCATCATCGACGGCAATCTTGTGGAGGACGGGCTCGCAGCCTTGCGTGGCGCGATTCATGCCACACACGCCGACATTCTCTGCATGACGGTGATGCCGGGCCCACAGCTTTCCGATGCCGTGCCGATCTGCAAAGCTTTGAAGGGCGAGTTCCCAGGTCTGGTTATCGTCTGGGGCGGCTATTTCCCTACCCTGCACGGCCCAGTCGTGATGAAGGAGCGCTATGTCGATTTCGTGTTTCGCGGTCATAGCGAACTTGCTTTCGGCGACTTCGTGCAAAAGATACGGCGTGGCGAGGAGGTGAGCGCCATCGTGGGGTTGGCCTGGCGCGGCTCCGATGGACTGGCGCATCTCAACCCCAAGCCGCCGGTGCCGGACATCAACGCCTTGCCGGATTTTTCTTATGAGCGCATCGACATGGAGCGATATGTGCGCGCCTCCTTCCTGGGCACGCGCACCATCGCCCATCACACCAGCTATGGCTGCCCATTCAAATGCAGTTTCTGTGCGGTCGTTAATATGGTGAATGGCCGGTATTCGGCACAGACCGCGGAGCGTACTGCGGCGGTGGTGGAGAAGCTGGTCCGGAAATACCGCGCCACGGCAGTCGAGTTTTATGACAGCAACTTCTTCGTCCAGGAAAGCCGCTGCGCCGAGTTCGCCGAGCGCATCACGCCGCTCGATATCGGCTGGTGGGGATTCGGACGTGCAGACACGATGCTCAAATTCAGCGACGCCACCTGGACGACGATGCGCAGAAGCGGTCTCAAGATGGTTTTCATGGGCGCGGAGTCCGGCGACGCCGAAACGCTGCGCCGGATGAACAAGGGCGGCAAACAGGACGGCAACGTCATCCTCGCTGTCGCCGAGAAGATGCGCAAATTCGATGTCGTGCCGGAGATGTCCTTCATCATCGGCAACCCGCCCAATCCGGAAGCCGACGCCGAGAACACCATCCAGTTCATCCGCACCCTCAAGAAGGTCAATCCGGCCGTCGAGATCGTGTTCTACATCTACAGTCCCGTGCCGGTGGAAGGGGGCATGCTGCAGGAGGCGGAGGCCACGGGGTTCGAATATCCGAAGGATATCGAGACCTGGACCCAGGCTCGCTGGGAGAAATTCGCGCAGCATATGTCGTCGGACCTGCCCTGGATGAACGACCGGATCCGTCGGAAGATCGGCAATTTCCAGCGGGTGCTGCACGCGGCTTATCCCACCGTCACCGACACAAGGCTGACACGCGCCGGCCGCTTGGCGCTCCGGAGCGTCGCTGCTTGGCGCTATGCTACGCAATTCTACGATTTTCCACTGGAGCTGAGGTTGCTGAATAAGCTGTTTCCCTACCAGCGGCCGGAAATCCAGGGATTTTGACCGTGAGTGCCCCTGCTCGGTGGCGCGCCCGTTTACGCGTGGATGTTTTTGCGCCTTAAAGCTATGAGCGAGATGATGATAGAGTCGGCCTTGCCACCGCCGCCGGTTTCAAGGGCCGTCAAATGGCTCTGTACACCCTGGATGGCCGTGAAGCGCGCTACTCTGCGTCGCAGGCTCGGCAAGGCCGTCTTCGAGCGCGTGCTGCGGCGCCACTTCATCATATGGCCTGGGGTCTTCAACCCGGTGGTGTTTCGGACCGGGCGTTTTCTGGCCGAATTCGTCGCGCGCACCCCGTTGCTGGAGTCGGGAGCCGAGCCGAAAACCGCGCTCGACATGGGAACAGGATGCGGCGTGCTGGCGATCTTTGCGGCGCTGCGCGGCTATCGCGTCACTGCCGTCGATCTTGTGCCGGAAGCGGTCTCCTGCGCCAGAGCCAACGCAATCCTCAATCGGGTCGACGTGGAGCTGCTTCAGGGCGACCTGTTTGCCCCCGTCGCGGGACGCACATTCGATGCCGTGTTTGCTTCCCTGCCGAAATTCCGCGGGACACCCAACACCGTGTTTGAGCAGTCCTGGCGCGGCGTGTTCGACCAGTCCTGGCGCAGCCTTGATGTGATCGACCGATTTGCCGAGGGCCTGCCGGCGGTCTTGAAACCAGGAGGCATCGCTCTCTTCGTGCTGACCAGCCACGGCGATTGCGAGGGCATGCTGAGCGGTCTGGCAAGAGCCGGTCTGTCCGTCGAGCGGCTATTGTGGCGCCATTTCGGCGTCGAGACGATGGCAATTTATGCGGCCCGCTTGCCTGTTGTTCAGACGCCAGCGAATCTGGCGATGAGCGCGGCCGGATCGAGCTGAGGCTCGATCGCCCGCATAATCATCTCGAGCGGCATCCGCACATATTTGCGGCTGGCGCCCCAGGCCAACGGGAAGAAATCCGCTGAAAGGGGGACGGCCGCCGCCAGGGCCGTATCTATCAGGATTGGCTGCCCGGCCCGGACCACCAGCAGGATGTCGTCAGGCGTAAGTGAAAAGAAGGCGTCCCATTTTGCGGATTCGCGCCGGCGGGCGATGACGAAGTCGTCTCGCCGCCGCAGACGCCAGAAGCGTGCTGGACGCGCCGTCAGGGCGGCGAAGATGTCCTCGTCCGTCACCACGTCGCGGACCTGACGCAGATGATCCCAAAGCGTGCCTGGAGCGGAAAGCGTTGAGTCGGTGCCGAACAGGACCGCGGTATGCCGCGTTGCCGATGCGACATCCGCGGTCTGCCCGAACAAGAACAGATTCGAGACGGGACACCAGATCAGCGCGCTCAGACGCGAAAAATCGCCGCTTTCCAGGCTGACGCCGTGGACACCCGCGACAGGGCGGTGGAACAGATTTCGCTCAAGGAAAAGCAGCGCCCGCCGTCGGCTCTCCGCCGTTGTCCCCTCGGCGAGATGAAGCACGACCGGTCTCAACCCGGTCAGCCATTTGACAGGATGCTCGAGCTCGGGCGAGTGCAAGTCCTTGTAAGGTGACAGCACCGCGATCGCGTGGTTGCCGGGAATTGCTGTACCGCCATGATCGGCGACCGCCGTCACGCCCCACAGCAGGTTTTTGAGCAGGCCCAATTGCGCCCGCATCCGGCGGTCAATGGCCTCGATCCTTTCGACCATGTCGCGCGCGGCCTGGACGTCGTAACTCCATTCCAGGAAATCGCGATATGGCGGCGTCCCGGTGGGCGCGTAACAGTTGAATTCGAGATGATCGTGAGAATTGATGAGGCCGGGAAATGCGATCGTCTCGTCCAGACGAGACCCGTGGGCCTGCGCTATGTCGGCTAGACAGGGCGGAGGAGGGGCGGGACCGATCCATTCCAGTCTGTTCGGAAACTGCGCCATGGAATTCAAAGCGCCTTGTGGTCCAGGTGATAGATCATGAGGCCAAACCATTCATGAACGGCCAAATCGAGGTGGGCGAGATTGGTGCTCAGCGACAGATGGGTTTCGGGGCCTTTCCCGACGGTCAGGTAGTCGGACGGCCAGGGGATCAGATCCCAGTCCAGACGTTTGGCGACCGCCATGGCGCGGGGCACGTGATAGGCGGACGCCACCAGAAGCCAGATCTCATGGGGGTCCGGATTGACCAGCTTCTTGGAGAATAGGATATTTTCCCACGTATTTCGGGATTTTGCCTCGTAGACAGTACGGTCCGGCGATAGCCCCATTTGCTGGAAGAGCTGCTCCGCCACCTGCGCTTCCGGCACGGTGCCGCTCTCCAACTCGCCCGATCCGCCGCTGAAGACCACGCGTGCCTGGGGATATTTCTGTGCCAGTGTCCAGGCAGCGATAAAGCCGGCGCCGTTCTGCCCAACGCTGGGCACACCACGGGCGTTGAGGATCTCGCCGTTTAGGCCCTCGCCCAGTATTAGAACACCGTCGACGTGCTCCGGCCAAGGAGGTCGCGGATATTGGTCCTCGATTGCCCGTAGCGCCCAGTTGCCGATCGGGAGGGTCAGAAGCGCGAGCAGGATACCGGCGCAGACCGCCGTCAGGACGGCGCCGGATCGCCTGCGCTTAATGGAGAGCACTGCCGCGGCGACCAACGCCCAGACCAGCAGATGGCTGGGCTCGACCACATACCAGCCCAGCTTGGAGAAGGTGAAGAATCCCAGCACGATATCCTTATGTCGCGCTTATGGTTACCACGCCCGGCGCAAACCGAGGAAGAACATGTCTTCTGTCTTCGGCGCAGGAATCGGCCGATCCCCAACAGGCCGATCGCTCGGAGAGAAGGGCGATTGCTGCGCTGATGACGATGGATTGTCGGTGGATTGGTTTGCCGGCCGCATCAGAGGCGGTGATGCCTGGGTCGGGTGTCGCATGATGGAGGCGGCAACGGTCGCGCGTTGGCCAGTGCTGTTGTCGAGGATCGTTATAAGGCGGATGAGGTAGTCCCGCGTCTCCGCGGGTATCGCCCGACCGGTGGTGAGATAATCTTCCCAGCGTGCGGGACCGGCATTGTAGGCTGCGAGAAAACCGATTGTACCGTACCGGTCATACAGCTCTCGCAAATAGGCCACACCGGCCATTATATTGTCGTGCGCGTCGTAGGGATCGGTGCCGAGACCGTAACGTGCACGCTGTCCAGCCCATGTTTCGGGCATAACCTGCATCAGTCCCATGGCGCCTTTAGGAGAGACGGCATGCGGTTCGCCGAAGCTCTCGACGCACATCACCGCGCGAATCCATTCTGCCGGAATGCCGAAGCGCCGCGACGCCTCGGCAACGAAGGTGGCAAAAGGAGCAGCAATCGTATCGGCGAGCATCGGTCGTCCAGCAACAGGCTCAGCACGCGCGATTGTGCAAACGATCGTCGCCGCACATAGGAGGCAAATGCCAAACGCTGCGCGACGGCAGCTTGGAAAACCGCGGGTCTCGTCTCGGCCGACCTTGATCTGGCTGTATGAACCGGTAAGCTCTCCACCGGAGATGATCGCCGTCGTCAATTTCCACCAACTCCGTGACCGGATTTGATGGGTTTTTTTTGCGTCAGTGCCAGGCGGACAAAATGATATCCATGGGTGTGTCCCCTTTTTTTCGGACGCTGCGGGGTCTCGGCCGCTGGCGCGGATCGCCGAATCGCTTCCAGCCCTTCAATCACACCTTGCCGGACCGTTATCCGTGGCTCTTCTCCTTTGCGCGGGAGACCCTGAGCGACGGTCCGGAGCGCAGTCTTTTGTCGTTCGGCTGTTCGACCGGAGACGAGGTGTTCACACTCCGGCGTTACTTTCCGGCCGCTGCGATCAAGGGTATCGATATTGATCCGCGCAACATCGCGGAATGCCGGCGCCAAGCACGGCGCTTCGGTCGCACAGATTTCGAATTCACAGCAGGTGATTCGACGAAGATGGAGGCGGCGCAATCTTATGATGCGATTTTTTGCCTGGCGGTGCTCTGCAACGGCAATCTGACGACATCGGGCGCAGAACGCTGCGATCCCGTGCTGCGCTTCGCGACATTCGAGCGCGTGGTCAAGGATTTCGTGCGCTGCCTGAAACCCGGCGGCCTGTTGTGCCTGGTGACGACGAATTTCCGTTTTTGCGACACCGACGCCGCGGCGGAGTTCGACGTCGCGCTGAATATCGACCCCAGTCTGCTTGCACCGGATGTTCTGTTCGACCGCAGCAACCGGCTTATGAAAAACGTGCGATACACTGAAGTCGCTTTTCGCAAGCATTGAATCGTTCCTGCCAGCGCGCTGCAAGCTGTCAAAAGACATATTGCGCTAAGAGCCCTATCGAATGGGCCGTGAAGTTCTCAGGTATCACGCCGAGATAGTAGTTGTTATTGATGACCCCGCTCGTAAGGCCTTGATAATGAAAGTCGGCGATGTTCTCGTAATTGAACCGGTAAAACAGCCGGTAGGATAGTCTGGGCGTATATTGCCAGCGCAGATTCGTCTCGAATACGTGGGAATTGAATGTTATGTCGGGAAACGCGTTGCCGGCCTGGGCCGCCGTCAAAAGATTGAAAAATGCGCCTGTGCTTGCGTAGCTATAGTTGAGGGCAGTCTGCCCGCGCGTAAAAGTGTAATCGGCGCTAAGCGAGAACCTACCCCAGCTGTGCTGGGCATTCAGGCCGAACGTGTAATTTTTCGAGCCCACCGTCTCATACCAGCCATTGGCCAGCGGATAGGCCGGACTGCCGGCGGCGCCGCTGGTGCCGATCCCGGTGGGATTGATGTTCGCGACGCTGCGATCCTGATCCTGGAAGGTAAAAAAGCCGGTGATCGTCGTGGTCGGCGACATCTGGTAATTGAGCGAGACATTCGTGTTCCATGCGGTCGTCGATTTGAGACCGTATGCTGCGTCGTAGTCATCGATCTTGACGTCGCCGCTTAGCTGGAGGTCGATTTTGGGGGAAATGACGAAGTTGCTCTGACCGTGGACGGTATGCTCGGTGCGGTTGGCGACGTCGAACTTGCGCAAATCGGCCAGCGCGAAGGGCGGATCGCCCGTCGGTGTCGCAGGCGCATAGTTTGGGAGAAATGACGAGTAGTAAGGGGTATAGGGGTTGGAGTTGTAATCGCTGCCGATGCGCCGAGCAAACTCGTAGGACAGGCGCACGGTTCCCCAGGAATAGCCCGTCGTATCGAACTGCAGGCGCACGATATTGTCGTTGGCATTCGGCACTTCCCGCACGCTGTGTTCGATGATGTTGTTGGCATATGACAGGTTCAGCTTCATGTGATTGTTGATGCGATACGCCGCGCTCGCGCTCAGCTTCAGGTTGTCGTTGGCGAAGGGCATGTTCCTGATCTGCACCAGGCTTCCGGGGACGCCCGGTTCGTACACGCCGCTTAGTCGCGGAATGAAAGGCGCCAGCCCGCCATCGATCGCGATATAGCCGTATTGGCCGGTCTGCGGATTGAACGCGACATAATTCGTCAGATTGTCTTCGTTGCGTTCTCGCAATTCGAAGGTGAGGTTGAGGTCTGGGGAAACGGTGTAGTGAAATTGCGCAAAGGCGTTGAAGATGTTGATGGCTGCGTTGGCGCGCGGCTGGCTCAGTGCCGCCGCGCTGTTCCACTGGTTGAGGTTGATGGCTGTGGCAACACCGCGGATCGTTCCGTTGCCCACCGTCGGCGGCAGCAGGTCGTCATCCTGCCGCATCAAGCTATAGGAAAGGCTGGCCGTGAAGCGGGCTTCCGGTGACAGCTGCGCCGCCAGGTCGCCCTTCAGCGTGTGATATTCATTGTCGGGCGGAAGGCTGAGCCGCCCTGCCGTCGGAATGTAGGCACCTGGTGTGGTGTTGGAGGTCAGGCCCGGATTCTGCCACGTCAGGGCCTCATTGCCGTTGCGGAAGATGGAACCGGAATAGGTCAGATTGGCTTGGATATTCTCTTTCTTGTAGCGCACCGCCGCGGTGATATCGAAGGTCTGATAGTGGATTGGCTGGATAAGTTGCGTTGCGCCGTTCTGAAAGGGATAGCCGAAAGTCGCGCTGATGGGCTGCGTTCCGTCGCGCCATTCGTCAGATAACTTCAGAAGCATCTCGAGTTCTTTGTCGGGCGTATAGGTGAACGAGATGCCGGCCTTTTCGCGCGTCACGCGAAGCTCGCTTGGGGGCACGATGGCGACCACCGCCGAGACTTGCGCGGCACTGGAAGCGCCCGGTGTCAGGCCGTTGCGCAGAGTCAAACTCCCCGTGCCAACACCGTCCCAGATCGACTTGGCGGTGGTCGAGTAGAGGTGAGTGACTGAATCGAAGAAGCCTGTGAAATTGAAGACGCCATAGCGGCCGATCGTGGCCTGGTAATATTGATCCGCTCGTCCGAGATTCTCGCCCAGCGCCGACACGTAGAGGCCGGTGTTTCGATTCTCAGCCAGGAATCCCAGATTGGTGGCCAGAGGCGCGGTTCCCCATTCACCATACTCGTTCAGTGCTGCGGAACGCGTGTTTGCCCCAAACGTGCCCAACGCCCCGGCCTCAAGCCAGCCAATGCTCCACCAATCCGGATTGAGCTTGCTCTGCGTCATATCCGGTGTCTGGAAAGGTATCGGATAGAGCAGGCCTGTGGGCGTGCGGGTGACGTCGATGAGCGTCGACAGGCCGTCCGGGTCGCGCGGCCGGTCGAACAACTGGCCGCCGGGATTCAGCACATTGCCGGGACCGCCGTAGCCGGGGACAGCACTATCGGCGAAGGCAGGGGCAGTCATGGACTCCAGAATGGCCGCGGCACACAGCCACCAGACGGTCTTGGCGTTTTTCCTCCCGGCCTGGATTGACCACCCGCACCTCATCGTTCGAACCGCGGGCCCGATGGATCATTCGATCCATGAATGTTCACGTGGCAGGTTGAGCAGCTGGTGGAGATCAGCCGAGGGTCGGGCATTGCGCCCCTAGGCAGATTGCCCGCCGTCAGAAGCTGTGCCGGATGACCGGCCTGCGAATGGCATTGCTGGCAGAGAACTGGGCGGGGTGTCGTCAGGAGATTTTCGAAATTCGAGCCGTGCGGCGAATGACAGTTGAGGCAGTTCTCGCGCACCGGCGCGTGTTCGAAGAGGAATGGCCCGCGCTTGTCGGCATGGCAGGTATAGCAGAGCTCATTGACGCTGTCGGCCTTGAGCAGCGGTGGGGTCGTCGAGCCATGGGGATTGTGACAATCGACACAGGTGATCTTGCCTTCGGGTAGCGGCATATGAGACCGCTTTAAGAATTCCGCATGCTGCACCTTGTGACATTGGAAGCATGTCTCGTTGATCGACTCGCGCGCGGTCAGTCCGCGCGAGCCGAAGTTCGTCATTGGATTATGGCAGTCGCTGCAGGCTAGATTGTTGGATTCATGGATTGAGTCATGCCAGAAAATGCGCTGGCCGCCTTTGTGGCAGGAAAGACACTGCGCATTCTGCTGCGGCACCGGGGTCTTGCTTTTGCTCGAGAAACTGATGATCGTCGTCTGGTCGGCCGGGTTCTGGATGTGGTCGGAACCAGGGCCGTGGCATGCCTCACAGTTCTGCCCCTCAGCGCCAGAGCGGGGGTGCAGATTGAAGATTTTGGCGTGGATTGTATGCGCCCAGTTTGTGGCTTCCTGCTGATGACAGGTTTCACAATTCTTTTGCCCCACGTAGAACCGCTTGTCGGTGTTCGACTTTTTGGTGGTATCGTCTTTTGGCCCGTTCGCCACAGGGGCGACGACCGGTGTGGCCTGCGCCATCTCGATCCGGTTGGACGGCTTCCAGGAGGCCGGCTCGGCGTGGACTTCTCCGGATGTCAGATATTGTGCAATCAGCATCAGACGCTGGCCATGCGAGGACATACGCACAGCATCGCCGTGTGTGCCGACGCCCGCTTCGCCGTCGCCCGTCCTGGGGCCACGATGAAGATCTACGATCTCGGCCTCGATCTTCTTCATCGTGGCGGCGTCTACCTTGCCGCCATGGATCCGCTCCATCTGCTCGCGGAGGGCAGCGAGGTGGGCTTCACGCGTAGGCTCCAGAGCCGCCGCCCTGTCTTTCGTGCATGCGAGGAGGCAGAAGGAATGGCTGCCTCTGGCCGTGCCGAGCAGGCCCAGTGCGGCAAACACGATAAGCGCGCCGGCAATCTTGATTGCGCGGCGCGCCGCGGTCGAAGACCGCATCATGCGCCATCCCTCGGCGGCTTAGCCCCGGCAATATGGCGCAAGCGAAATCGCGTCTGCGGTGATCGAGGTGGTGGTCGGGGCAAAGTCAGTGTCCGCCGGCCAGTGACTTGAGATACGCCACGACATCTTGGCGCTGTTGCACGTCGCTCAAGGAGAACGGCATCTTGTTGCGTACGCCGGGATCCTTGTCGAAATCCTCCAGGAATTTGTGCGGGTTCTGCAGATAGGCAACGATGTTTTCCTCCGTCCATTTCAGGCTTTTTGCTGCGGCCTCCTGTATGGCGGGGGAATAGTTGTAGTCGGCGATACTGCCGGCTGGCCGGCCGACGACGCCGTAAAGACTTGGGCCGACCAGATTCACGCCCTTTTGCGGCGAATGGCAGGCGGAACATTGCTTGAAAATCGTGGCGCCATTCGAGGGATCGCCTGCGGCCATCGCAGCGGTAAGCCCGGCTGAAAGCACGGCCGATGCTACCGTGAACACCACAACTGCTGACAGTCTCGCCGGCCTGGACATCTGCGGCCCTCCCTCGGTACTCTCATTTTAGACGAGTAACGCCGCCGGGATATTCCCCCGGGCCCGGAAAATTAGTTCACTGAACCAAACAAGGTTCACAAAATCGGTTTTCTGTGAGATGGAGTGCGGAGGCGGTGAGCTTTTTGTTTGCCGCTGAATCGATCGCCAACGTTTCGGCTCATGGCGGGCCACGCATCTCATGAAGCCTGCCATCGCCGCGGCGGCCGCGGCTCCGGGATCTCTTACGGATGCGCGAAAGCTGACATAGTTCTTGGGCGGAAAATGCGGGAGCTAGAGCTGCACATTCCGGCTGTCGAGCCGGTCGCGTTCTCGGCGACGCATCGCCCGCACCACACGGCGCTGGATAGTTTGCGCGGCCTGGCGGCGCTGTCGATGGCTTTCTTCCATATGAACTGGACGAGCCCGCTCTATGGCTTGGCTTATGTCCGCAACAGTTACCTGATGGTGGATGTGTTCTTCGTCCTATCGGGGTTCGTGATCTTCTACGCCTATCAAGGAAAGATCGGGAGCCTCAAGGAGGCGCGTCGCTTCCTGTGGCTTCGCTTCTGGCGCGTTTATCCCGTCCATTTCTTGTTTCTGATCGTCTTCGGGCTCATCGAAGTCGCGAAATTTTTCGCGCAGCTCCATTATGGTCTTGTCGCGAATCATCCCGCGCTGGAGGACAACAATCTGCGAAGCTTTTTGGCGAACCTGTTTTTAGTTCAGGGGCTGAACCCGACGCGCGCGCTAAGCTTCAACGGCCCTTCCTGGACTATCAGCGTCGAGTTTGCCGCCTATATTCTCTTCGCGGGACTCTTTCTCGTGGTTCGTTCGCCCGCGGCGATCGTGAAAGTTTCGCTGGCAATAAGCGTAGCAGCTATCGCATTGCTCGCCTGGCTCGGCAAAGGCCAGGTTGCTTTCACCAATATTTTTGGAATCGTCCCGTGCACCGCCGGCTTCTTTCTGGGTGTCGTGGTTTGCGCGCTAGCCGCATATCTACGGAATTCCGTTCACGTCGCAGCGCATACCGGACTCGTGACCGGCATGGCTGCCGCGACAATCGGCTTGTTCATGGCGTTCCTGGCGATACGCCACACGGGCTATATGCCCATTGCCGTTTTCCCACTTTCCGCCGGGATGATTTTTCTTGTGGCGCTGGCGCCGGCCGCCGGGGTGCTCCGGTTTCTCCATCTCGGGCCGCTTCGCTGGCTTGGCGCCATTTCCTATTCTGTTTATATGGCGCAGGAGGCTGCGATATGGCTGGTGAAGGCTCTGTTGCGTTTCGCCACCCATGCCCGGGATATTCCGGTGCCGGGCCATCAGCCTGTTCTTGCCGTTATATCTCCCATTGGCACGGTCGCAGCCGCCTTCACGGTCCTCCTTGTGCTAGGAATCGCGCAGCTAACGTACAATCTTGTCGAAATGCCGTGGCGCGATTGGTCTCGCTCTTATGCGCTGCGGGATAGCCTCTATCGGCAAATCTCTGATGCAGGCAAACGCGAGCCGACCGAGTAGTGACAGCCCCGACCCCGCCGAAGCCTCACCGACCTATACAGCAGATAGGAAGTCGCTGTAGCTTAATGAGGAATCCTGTGGTGGGTTCACAATCGCCTTGTCGGCGCGGTACGCAGCGACGCGCTCTCCAAGTACAGAATCCGCTTGGATCACGGCCTCCACCCTCCGGAATCGGTGGGCATCGAACTCGCCATCATGAAGGCGTGCAGATCGATTTCCGTGAGTTCGGGCGGATCTCTCGCGGCTTTTCTTTCGATCCCAGAGGCAAAGCGATGACGTCCGCAGCCTCGCCTTGCCTTGCGCTGCGGAGCCGTTCGCGGGCTCTTGCCAGCCGCGACATCACGGTGCCGATTGGGATGTCGAGCGCATCGGCTATTTCGCGATAGTTCAGTTCTTCCACACTCACCAACAGCAATATTTCTTGATGCTCCACGCTCAATATCCGGAGGACTTTGACGAAATCCCGAATTGTGCCGTTATCCGCAGGCGGCGTGATCAACTCCTGAAGGTCCGTCTGTTCCGATATGACCTGCTCCTCGCCTCTGCTGCGTCGGCGGCGGATCTCGTCAGTATAGAGATTACGCAAGATGCGGCTCAACCAACTCGACATATGAGGCAAATCTCGCAATTGGGCCGACTGTCGCAGTGCGCGTTCGATGCAGTCTTGTACTAGGTCGTCCGCCAGCGTGGCATTCCCGACCAGGGCAACCGCATATCGCCGCAAAGCGGGAAGCTGTGCGACAAGCGTATCTGTGAACTGCTGAGGACATGTCACTGCAGAGATGTTTCCGAAACCGCATCAGCGAACCGCTCTCGACGAGCGCCATCCTTTGCCATCAGTCATCGCATGCGCTCAATACTACGTCCCGCTCTATTGAGGATTAATCCGGAGGCATGCATGTGGCTCTTAGCAAAGCCTAGCGCAGCCGGAGCCTCGCCCTCATTGTGCAAAGGCACACGACCGGGATTGGGGAGAGGCCGGCGCCACGATCAGCGCATCAGCAGGCTTTCCTACGGCGCAGCACTTCGAGCGGCGTCTTGGCGAGGATGAACAGATCGAGCGCGAGGCAGGCGTGATCGACATACCATATGTCGAAGTCGATGCGCCTCTGCATGTCGGAAAGCTTTGGTGTGGCGCCCCGCGCGCCATTCACTTGCGCCCAGCCCGTGATACCTGGCTTCACGCGCTGGCGACCAACATACTGGGCGATGTGCCCGGCATAGTACTCGTCATGGACGACCGCGTGGGGTCGAGGCCCCACCAGTGACATTTCGCCGGAAAGCACATTGAAGAGTTGCGGAAGTTCGTCCAGGCTCAACCCACGAAGCGCGTGCCCGATACGTGTGACGCGCGTGTCATGATCTGTGGCCTGCACAACAGTCGCGCCGTCCTCAAGAACGCGCATTGTACGAAATTTGATTATCGGAAACGGCCTGCCGTTCAAGCCGATGCGCTGCTGCCGAAATACCACCGGACCTTTGAAATCCAGCGAGACGAGGAGAGCGATAAGGGCGAACAGCGGAAGGCAGGCTAGAATCGCTCCAAGACTCAAGCCGACATCGATGATGCGCTTGATGTCCGGTAGCTGGCGCCGCGATGGAGCGGCAAGACGTATATCCTCGAAACCGTCGCTAGATCGCCCTCGCTCGCCGCCGGCGGCCGGGCCGGGCCCAGCGATCGCGCAGCCCGTCCGAGCCCGATTCGTGTGGCGGATTACGCGGTCCCGGAGCGCTCGAGGATCCATCCCCGCGAGTCGCGCCGGCAGCTCCCGACTTATCCCGTCGAGCACATTCGAAATAGTCAGCATCCGCCGAGCCACACGCGGGTTCTTCTCTCGCTTAACATGGCCGCGAAGCTCGGAAACACGGATATACTTCCGGATCCCCAATGCAGGCATGATTCGCTCCCTCTAGGGCCGCGCTACCGGAAGTCGTGCGACCCGCTCTAATGCCAAGGGATTTGCGTCCTCATGGACGTCCTCTTTTCATGACGAACGGGCGCGACGAATAATCCCGAAAAGAAAAAATATTCCTGCTGCCGCGTGATTACCCTCGGGGCGACCGTTACCTCTCTCCGACGAGGCGAGCGGATACGCCGATTGTGTCGCCATTCTCCGCTATTGAGTTTTGCCTCTCACGGTACCTCGCGTGCTTTTGTCGGAATGACGACTACGCTAGAGAATGTCGTCTATCCGTAGCACTAAGGAGAAACTAAACTCCAATGCATTGATATAAAACGTTAGTTTCATTCAAGGATGCGTTTTAGTCGTCAAAGGATTCGTCATGTGACAACTGTGTTTTTCATTTGATTTTCCTAAAAAATGCCAAGTCTGGCAGGACTCCCTGTTCGTGTTGCCACGTCAAGGAATATATCACGTCAAGGAACTATATCATGAAACAATGACACGACTTCTTGGCATATATAAAAAAAGGAATAGGGCAAATACCACAATTTAAGAATTATAGTTCGAGTTGATTCTATCATAATGTTTAGGAAATACTCTTTAGGTTTTTTAAAAATTGTGCCAGTTTATAGACGGATTCTTGTAGTTTACAGACAAATTCTTATTGTCTTTGGAAAGACCATAAACTATGTCAATACTTGTTGAGACAAATTAGCGTCTTGAAAGCCCAGATCCGCGCCAGCATCGATAGTGGGGAAGTGGTCGTCATGATCACGTCTCTACCCACGTTTGAAATCGATATGACAATACTCCTCGAAGAGCTCGATCCCGATCAACGGGTCCGCGCCGACCGTTTCCGCTTCCGGGGCGATCGAGACGTCTATATTTTGGCGCATGCGCTGTTGTCAGCTGCCGTCGTCGCAGCAATTCGCGTCAATCGAAGCGCTTGGCGTTTCAACGAGCAGGATAGCGGCAAGCCGCGGCTGGAAATCGTCGACGGGAAGCTGCTCTATGGCATATTTCGCACACGCGCGGCTGGGCTGCGGTAGCGCTTACCTCGGTGGCCGAAGTCGGAGTCGACATCGAGGCCGAACGCCCAGTTCCTGATATGCGGGAGCTGGCGGCGGTGGCGTTTACCCCCGGCGAGCGCATGGCGCTGGCTGCCACAACCGATCCGATTGGGTTGTTCTTCCAACTCTGGACCCGCAAGGAGGCCCTGATCAAAGCATTGGGCGCCGGTCTCGGGGCGCCTCTGACCGAGATCGACGTCACCGATTCAAAAGCGCCGAGGCTTCCAGCGGGCCTCTTCCAATCCCTTTCAATCATGGACTTCGCGATATGCGGCGGCCCACCAGCGGCAGTTTGCCTGCTGCGCGAGGCGATCCGCCCGCGGCTGATCTCAGCCAGCTGGGAGGCAGGTCGCGGATGGCGGCCCAGCACGAACCGGCGCATGTAGAGATTCGCCAGCAATGGTGATGCCAAGCTTCTGGCTGAGCGAACAGGCGTCGTTAGCCACTCCGAGCTGGGCGCCGAGCCAGGTGTTCCGAGCCACCGAAACAGATTCACAAATAATCCGAATAAGCTTTGGGAAATAGCTTGCCGGAGTACCTCATTTTTGTCAGAACGGCCGTTATTAGATAACAGACGCAGCGCCGATACGCGGGCGAGTGTGAGGGATCGATGCTTTGCTTGGCCGCCGCTGTTTACATTGAGCATCGGTCTCGTCTCCGCGGACGTGCAGCGCTGCTGCTCGGAGCGTCTTTTATCCCGGCTTTATTGGCGTTTGCAGTACCGCAAGCCTATGCCAATCCAGCCGGCGGAAACGTAGTCGCGGGACAAGCGCTTATCGGAGGCGCCGGTCGTACTCTGACCGTTGACCAGACATCCAGCCGCGCCATCATCAACTGGCAAAGCTTCTCGATCGGCGCCGGTCAGACCACCCGGTTTAACCTGCCTTCCGCGAACGCCGCCATCCTCAACCGTGTCACTGGAACACAGCTCTCCAGCCTGCTCGGCAACCTCTACTCGAATGGCCAAGTTTATCTGCTGAATCCCAACGGTATCGTCGTGGGACCGAACGGCCGTGTGGAAACCAAAGGCTTCATCGCCTCAACGTTGGATACCCAGAACAAACAATTCATGGCCGGCGGTCAGCAGACGCTGAAGGGCGATTCCACCGCCGGCGTCACTGTGCTGGGCACGGTGAAGGTGAATGGCGGCGATGTCCTCCTTGTCGCGGCCCAGGTCAACAACCAGGGCAAAATCATCGCGCCGGACGGAAAGGCAATCCTCGCAGCCGGTTCCGAGGTGCTTTACGTCCCGGGCGCTGGCGCCAACATCGTGATCGCCGCGCCTGCACCCGCTACCGGGGCGGCCGCGGCTGTGAATAATGACGGCGTGATCAAGGCTGCGTCGGTCCAACTCGCGGCGGCTGGCTCGGCCTATGCGCTGGCGATCAACAATGGAGGGCAGATCTCGGCGACCGGCGTGAGGAACGTCGGCGGGCACATCGTGCTGGAGGGCGGCGAAGGCGACGTCGTCAATACCGGCGCATTGACCGCTTCGGCCGGCGATGTCGGCGGCTCAGTGACGATTCAGGGCGGTCGGGTCGCGCTGACCGGAAACGCCATCGTCGACGTGACGGGCGCGTCCGGCGGCGGCAAGGTGTCGATCGCGGCTAGCGATCCGATCTCCGTTACGCCTGGGACCAAGATTGCCGCCAATGCCACGGTCAAGGGCGACGGCGGGGCGATCAAGGTCAAATCCGACAAGGCGACAGACTTCGCCGGTACTGCGAGCGTCGCCGGTGGTCCTCAGGGCGGCGATGGCGGGCAGGCCGAAATCTCCGGCGCCTCACTGAGTTTCTCCGGTATTGTCGACCGTTCGGCACCACTGGGTAAGGCCGGCAGCCTGCTGTTCGATCCCACCGATATCACCATTGTTTCCGGCAACGCCGCGGCGCCGCCCAGCATCGCCGGCGGCTTGTGGGCCTTCGCCCAGGATACCGTCTCGGGTCAGACGATCTCGGTCGGCGCGATCGAGACATTGCTGAACGGCGGCAATCTCGAGTTGCAGGCGTCGAACAGCCTGACGGTGGCGGCGCCGGTTGGCGGCGCTTTGTCCACCATCGATTCCGCTACCACGAACACACTGACATTGACCGCGCCCACCATCGCGGTGAATGCGTCGATCTCGCTGTCGAACGGGGCGCTGGTCTTCAACTGGTCGGACGCCGCCGCCACTGCCTTCAGTACGTCGGCGAATACGGTCGCCTCCGCCTTATCCGCCACCATCACGGCACAGACGCTGCGGGTCGCGGGGAATTACTCCACAGTCAGCTTGGGCGGGCCAGTGACGACGTCGTCACTGCAGTTCACGCGGCCGGACTTCTCCACCGGAATCACCATCAACAACGCGGCCAATGCCATCACTGCCGCCAGCTTCGATCCGACCGGCAACAATCATGCGAACAGCTTCGATGTGGAGAGTGCATCGGCCTTGACCGTCTCCGGCAGTATCGTCGGTGGTACAACTGCCACCCTGGTGGCCGGAGGCGATCTGACGCTGCAATCGGGATTTGCGCTGAACGGCGTGCAGAAGGTGGTCCTCGCCTCCACCGGTGGCGTAATCAACAATCTGGCCGGATCGGGCGCCGCGTCGGTTCTCAATGGCCGGATATTGCTCTACAGCGCGACCAATGGCATGGGCGCTTCGGGAGTCACCTTCAATGATGGCGGGATCGGCAGCGGCGCGCCCGTTTTCCAGACCTTCTCGGGCGTCTCCTTTCCGAACGACCCCAACACCTCGAACTCCGTGGTGGAATATTTTGTCGCGACGTCGGCGCAGCCGGTCCTGACAATCACTGCCGACTCATTCACGCGGACCTATAATCGGCCCGACCCGGCCTTTACCGCCAGCTATTCCGGCGGATCGGGAGGCGGTGCAAGCGAACTCACCACCATGCCGACGTTCCGCATCGTCCAAGGCAGCGACGTGAATGCCGGGA